>CAUJFI010000019.1 GCA_963170125.1 Deinococcota bacterium
GTGGGACGCCGCGACGTGGCGCGAGACCGTCGACTCCCACGCGTCGCTACGCGCCCAGTTCAACCGGGCGCGCAACAAGGGGGTGGCGGTCGAGCGCTGGCCCGCGTCCCGCCTGGTTAGGGGTCAGCCGGGAGCGGCCGAACTCAGAGGCCTGCGCACGCGCTGGGCGACGGCGCACGGCCTGCCGCCGTTGGGGTTCCTCACCGGCACCGAGCTCCTACCGGACGACGCGGACCCGAACGGGCCCCTCACGCTGGACCGGCGCCTGTACGTTGCGTCCCGCGGTGGCGACGCCGTCGGCTACCTCGTCGCCTCCCCGATCCCCATGCGCAACGGCTGGCTCATCGAGCAGGTCGTGCGCGACCCGACGGCGCCGAACGGCACGGCGGAGCTCCTCATAGACACCGCCGCCACCGACCTAGCCGCTCTAGGCGCGAGCCGGCTCACGCTCGGCCTCTGCCCGCTCTCGCGCATGCACCGGCCCGTCGATGAACCCCGCCGCGAGAGCCCGGCCTGGCTGAGGCTCGCGTTCGCCTGGGGCTACGCGCACGGCAGACGCTTCTACGACTTCGCGGGCCTGGAGGCCTTCAAGGAGAAGTTCTGGCCGCCCCGCTGGGAGCCGATCTACCTCGTTGGCGGCGAGGGCATCGGCCTGCGGACGCTGTACGCGGTGGCGGCGGCGTTCACCGGAGGGCGCCCCGTGACCGCCCTGGCGCAAGGGGTGTGGCGGGCGTACGGGCCGGGGAAGCGCTGAGCTAAGGGCCCTGGTACAATCTGGTCCGCGACACGAGCGCCAGTGGGCGCCGCTGTCGCGGCGATGGCTAGGGCCCTTAGCTCAGCGGTTAGAGCAGTCGACTCATAATCGATTGGTCGCTGGTTCGAACCCAGCAGGGCCCACCATGAGAAGGGCGTCGCAGACGCTAAAGACGGGGCCCCCGCCGCCGAGCGAGGGCCCTTGAGGTTCAGCAGGCTGATGGCAGAGGCCCATCACCTCGCACAGCGGCACGCGAGTCGGCGGCGGGGCCGTGCCGACCCAACCCTAACGGACAGTGTCACCCCCGACCGCCCACTCGGCAACCGGCGCGAGCGTCGACGACCAGGCTGACAGGCGATCGAAGGTGTCGGCAGCGGTGTCGGTAGCGGTGTCGGCGGCCGGGGTGAACACGAGGATCGTCTGCCCGGCGCCCTCGGGGATGATGAGGTCTTCGTACGCGAGGGTGAGATCGCCGACCACGGGATGGTGGTAGTGGGCGACACCAGTTCGGTGGAAGAGGACGTGCTGTGCGCTCCAGCGGCTACGGAACTCGTCGCTGGCGGACAGCTCGGTGATCAGCGCCGATAGCCGCTCATCGCCGGGGTTGCGTGCCGACTCGGCGTGTAGGAGGGCGGCCATGTCGTTCGCCACCCGAGACCAGTTGTCGAAGAAGCCCCGCGACGCCTCGTCGAAGAAGACGTAGCGCGCCGGGTTGGGGGGACGCACCGGGTTGTCGAAGACCCCCGAGTAGAGGGCTTGACCGAGCCGGTTCGCGTAGAGGATATCCAAGCGCCGGTTCCGAACCATCGCCGGGATCACCGACATGGCGTCCACGATGCGTCTCACGGCGGGCCTGACCTGCTCGTCGCGTAGATCGCCAGCCGCCTTGGCGTCGTCGAAGAGGTTCTTGAGATGCGCCCTTTCGTCACCGTTGAGCCGTAGAGCCCGAGCCACGCCGTCCAGGACCTCTTCCGACGCTCCCAATGCGTCGCCGCGTTCGAGTCGGATGTAGTAGTCGACGCTGACACCGGCGAGCATCGCCACCTCCTCTCTGCGCAGCCCGGGCACCCGACGGTGGCTACCGAAAGCGGGCAGATCCGTCTCCTCGGGCGTGATCCGGGCGCGCCTCGTTACGAGGAAGTCGTGGATCTCGTTCCGCTTCTCCATGCCAGAACGTTACCGCCTCATGCCCCGAAGGGGGTCCTGCCAGTACCTGGACCGAGCCGTACTTCCTCGCGGTTGGCGGCGGGTGTTTCATGGGGCCACGTGAGGGCGAGGAGCGCTACCCGGGGCCGCCGCCACGGTCAGGGATCCCACGCCCGAGAGGAGACTCTATGAAGCACATCAACCTAGGCGGCCTCGACGGCCTGACGCCGGCCGCCGGTGACCATCACAACGAAGCACAGATGCGGATCCTGGACCGGTCGTGAGCGCCGGGACCGACGAGATCGTCAGCGCCATGCTGTGCTATGGCTGTGCAGCCCGGCGGCGAGTCTCGTAGTCGGCGTCGCCATGCCTATCGGCGATGGCTTCCTGGCAAGATGACCAACCGAAACTATGCGAGCACACGAACCATCCGCGACTACAGGAGAATGCACGATGAGTGAACCTACCGTTCCGCACTACACCCTCAACAACGGCGTGGAGATCCCCGTCATCGGACTGGGGGTCTTCCAGACACAACCGGCGGAGACGACCGCCGCGGTGCTTGCTGCACTCGAGACTGGTTACCGACACATCGACACCGCCGCCGCCTACGGCAACGAGCGTGAGGTCGGCGAAGCCGTACGTCGCTCCGGTCTGGCCCGCGACGAGGTGTTCATCGAGACGAAGCTGTGGGTCACCGACTACGGCTACGACGCGGCACTACACGCCTTCGACAAGTCGGCCGGGAAGCTCGGGGTGGACGTCATCGACCTGCTCCTCCTGCACCAGCCGAGGGTCGAGGATTTCGACTTGACGATCGCGGCCTACCGGGCGCTGGAGGCACTGCTCGCCGATGGCCGAGTCCGCTCCATCGGCGTCAGCAACTTCACCCCCGCGATCCTCCAGCGCTTCCTGCCCGCGGTCGAGGTCGTCCCGGCGGTGAACCAGATAGAGCTCCATCCCTACTTCACCCAGGTTGCCAACGTGAAGGCAAACGACGACGCCGGCATCCTCACCCAGGCCTGGTCGCCCATCGGCGGGATCACCCACTACCGCGGCTCGGAAGCGACCAGCACGTTCACGGACGAGACCATCGTGAGCATAGGTCAGCGCCATGGCAGAACGCCCGCCCAGGTGATGCTGCGCTGGCACATCCAGCAGGGACGCCAGGTCATCCCCAAGTCCAAGCGTCCGGCGCGCATCGCCGAGAACTTCGGCGTATTCGGCTTCGCGCTCACCGATCACGAACTGGCTGCCATCGATGCGCTCGACACCGGGACTCGGGGCGGTCCCGACCCCGAGCTGCCTCAGCCCGGGTTCTTGAACCTCGCGATCCCCGAGGCATGAGGCCCGAACCGCACGCTTGCGAAGGAGCCCTACCATGACCGTCCCCGTTGCCGTCCTCATCGGCATCGCAAGCTTCGGTCTCACCATCGCTGGCGCCAACACCCACCCGAGCCCGCCACCTCAGGAGCAACCGATGCCAGACAGTCAAGCTAGCACCGACCGCGACGCAATCACCGCCAACTTCCAAGCCCGCCAACAGGCCATGATCGACGGCGATACCGACCTGCTGCGGCAACTCTCGACTTCTGACTCCCACGCCGAGCACATCTCCGGCTACAACCAGCCACGCGACGAGTGGTTCGACCAGATCGAGTCGGGCTACTTCGACTATCACACCATCGACAACCATTCGGTGGAGGTCACGCTGACGGGACCGAACAGCGCGACCCTGGTGGCCCGCAGCACCATCGACGTCACCATCGGCGGTTCTCGCAACATCTGGCGGCTGGAGACGACTGCCGAATACGTCAAAGTGAACGGTCGCTGGCTGTCCGGCGACGGTCGCTCTCGAACCCACTGATCTGCGCCTTGTACGTGCGGGTGCCGGCAACGTGTCGCCAGCCGGCAGGAGAGGAACCGACATGTCAGACCAACTCACTGTCCTGGTCGTGGGAGCCACCGGCAGCATCGGGAGGCACGCTGTCGCCGAGTCTCTGCGGGCGGGTCACAGAACGCGAGCTCTGGTGCGCGGTGCGAGCCGCGCCACCTCGTTCCCCACAGGGACCGAGATCGTAGTAGGAGAGTTGACGGATCCGTCGACCCTCCACACGGCCATCGACGGGGTGGACGGCGTCGTGTTCACCCACGGCTCCAACGGGGACGCCGCCGCAGCGGAGCGCGTCGATTACGGTGCCGTGCGGAACGTCCGCGAGGTGCTGGGTTCTCGCCCTACGCGGATCGCGTTGATGACGTCCATCGGCGTCACCGTGCACCATCCGTGGCACGACTGGAAGCGCCGCGGAGAGCGGCTCGTGCGCGCCAGTGGCCGGCCGTACACCATCGTGCGGCCTGGCTGGTTCGACTACAACGAGCCCGGTCAGCAGCACCTCGTCATGTTGCAGGGCGACCTTCGCACGGCCGGCAGCCCCTCCGACGGCGTCGTCTCGCGCCGACAGATCGCGCAGGTGCTCGTCGCCAGCCTCACCTCCGCCGCGGCCGATCACAAGACCCTAGAGTTGGTCGCCGAGACCGGCGCGGCACAAGCCGACCTCGATCCCCTCTTCGCCGCACTTCGACCCGACCCCACCGACGCGCTCGACGCCGTCCTCGACCGCGACAACATGCCGCTCGACCAGGAGCCCGCCTCGGTACTTGGTGACGTGGAGTCGGTGAGGAACAGGTAGGCACCGACCCGTGATCGCTGGCCGGCGGTGCTTCGGGAGCCTCGTCCGCCTAACGCCGCCTGAACTTTCGGAAAGGAGACCTCATGTTCGCTGCTGTCATGCACGGCCCCGGCGATGTCCGCTACGAGCGCGTCGGAGACCCAGAGATCCTGAAGCCCTCCGACGCGATCGTCAAGCTGTCAGCAACTTGCATCTGCGGCTCGGACCTGTGGCCGTATCGCGGGCTGGCCCCCCAGGACGGCCCGACCCATATGGGCCACGAGTACTGCGGCGTGGTGATCGAGGTCGGCAGCGAAGTCCGTACCATCCGCCCCGGCCAGTTCGTCGTCGGCTCCTTCTGCCTGTCCGACAACAGCTGCCCCCATTGCCAGTTCGGCTTCCAGTCATCGTGCCAGCAACGCGAGTTCATGTCTGGGGCGCAGGCACCCTATGCCCGCGTAGCCTTGGCAGATGGCACGCTGGTGGCGACCGAAGAGGTGCCAGATGCCGCCATGATCCCGCACATGCTGGCGGCCTCGGACGTGCTGGGCACCGGCTGGTACGGCGCGGTCGCCGCGAACACGCGCAAGGGCGGCACGGTTGTCGTGGTGGGTGACGGCGCGGTCGGGCTGATGAGCGTGATGGCCGCTTCGCAACTGGGTGCGGACCGTATCATCGCCATGAGCCGGCACCCCGCCCGCCAGCAGCTTGCCCGCGAGTTCGGTGCCACCGACATCGTGACCGAGCGCGGTGAGGACGGCATCGCGCACATCATGGATCTGACTGACGGCATCGGCGCGGAATCGGTGGTCGAGGCCGTAGGCATGGAGCAATCTATGCAGCAGGCCATGGGCGTCTGTCGCCCCGGCGGCACCATCGGCTATGTCGGCGTGCCCCACGGCGTGAGCTTCGACGGTCAGCAGCTGTTCTTCAACCAGCAACGCATGCTGGGCGGTCCCGCGCCGGTGCGCCGCTTCCTGCCAGACCTGATGGATCGGGTCCTGCGGGGCAAGATCCAGCCCGGCAAGGTCTTCGACCTGATCCTGCCGCTCCGCGAGGTGGCAGAGGGCTACAAGGCGATGGACGAACGCCGCGCCATCAAGACCATGCTAACCGTGGAGGAATGACATGGCAGATGTAACTGTAGTCATCGGCGCGGGCGGCATCGGCCAGGCCATCGCCCGGCGCATAAGCAGCGGCCGCAACATCCTGGTGGCCAATCACACCCAGGAATCCGCCGAAGCGGCCGCCCGGGTGCTGGAAGATGCTGGGTTCGAAACCACCGCCATGCAGGCGGACGTGTCCGACCGCGCCACGATCCGGGCCGTGATCGAGAAGGCCCAGGAACTGGGGCCGATCAAGGCGCTGGTGCAGGCGGCGGGCGTCTCGCCGTCGCAAGCACCGATCGAGGCGATACTCAAGGTCGATCTCTACGGCACCGCGATGCTTCTCGAGGAGTTCGGCAAGGTCATGGCGCAGGGCGGCGCGGGCGTGGTGATCTCGTCGCAGTCGGGCTACCGGATGCCGGCACTGAGTGCCGAACAGGACGCGCTCCTCGCCACTGCGCCGGCGGAAGAGTTGCTGGCGCTCGATCTCGTCAGGAACGTCAAGGACACGCTCCACGCCTATCAGATGTCGAAGCGCTGCAACTCGCTCCGGGTGCGCGGCGAGGCGGTCAACTGGGCGACGCGTGGCGCGCGGATCAACTCGATAAGCCCAGGCATCATCGTCACGCCGCTGGCGCATGACGAACTGCATGGCGAGCGCGCCGACTTCTACCAGGCCATGCTGCGAAGGATGCCCGCCGGTCGCCCCGGCACACCCGATGAGGTCGCGGCACTTGCCGCGCTGATCATGGGCCCCGAGGGCGGCTTCATCACCGGAGCCGACTTCCTGATCGACGGTGGCGCCACGGCGAACTACTTCTATGGCTCCAAGGAAGAGCCGTCATGACCGAGCCGGACACCCCCGGCCTGAGCCGCCGCCGGCTGCGGGCCCCTGGGATCGGCGGTGCCGGCACTCGGCTCGCGCGCCGCGCGTCTTCCAGGCAGAGAAGGACAAGCGGACACCGCCGCAAGAAAGGGGCACGTACATGAGAGTCATCAGGACAGGTTCGGCCGCCTCCGCTAGGGGCCCGGCCGAGTACTTCACCGGAACCGTGCGCATCGACGCGCCGTTCCAGGCAGAGGCGCCGGCTCGCGCCGGCGGGGCGACCGTCACCTTCGAGCCGGGCGCTCGCACCGCTTGGCACACTCACCCACTTGGCCAGACGTTGATCGTCGTTGCCGGACTCGGGCGCGTTCAACGAGAAGGCGGGCCAGTCGAGGAAGTCCGACCCGCCGATATCGTGTGGTTCGCTCCTGGCGAGAAGCATTGGCACGGCGCGTCGCCCGAGGTCGCGATGAGCCACATCGCCATC
>CAUJFI010000020.1 GCA_963170125.1 Deinococcota bacterium
GCTATCGGGCAGGAAGTACTTGGATATGGAACTGCTCGACAGCGCCGTAGCTTCAACCCCGACCAGCCGTGAGGAGGTGAGCCTGGCGGCCTAGCGATGACTGACCTTGGAGGAAATTACAGACTTAACGGGGCTTGACTACGGGGCTTGACTGCGAGGTGGCTCCCGTGATCGAGGAATTGTTGCGTCACGGAGCTCAGTTGGAGGCGCGTGACGATGCGGACATGACACCGCTGCTGTTCGCCGCGGCCAATTTCCTTTCGACAGAGGCCATCAGGGCCGTCGCAAGTGCTGGAGCCGACCTTCACGCCCTAGGCGAGGGTGGTCGGAACGCTCTTGAAATCGCTCGATCGCGGGATAGCGATCCGGCGGATGAGGTCCATCTCGTTACTAGACCAACTGATGCCGGCTTGACTAAGGCGGCGCCGAGCATGCAACGCTGGCAAGCGGGTTGGAGGCTCCCGAAGTCAGTTGGCCACTACGTGGACCCGCGTGGAGCGCATGGGCGCGCCCTCTAATACCGTCCTCACGGCGTCGTTGATCTGCGCCTTTAGTTCCGGCATGGCCCGCAGAGCCGCCCTGATCATGGCGTCTCGGCAAACGTCGGCTTCGTGGTTGGAACGGAGCCCCAGGAAGTGGAAAAGGTCATGGTGGTCTCGAGCGGTAACGCTTATCTCGTCGAGCAGGTAGCGAGCTTCGCTGGCGCCACGGCTGAGCTCCAGTTGCTCCGCTAAGCAATCCAAGCCGACCTGGCTTCCAGCCACGGTGGCGAGCAACCAAGCTTCGGGCGCTTCTACTCCTGGCAGCCGGCCGACCCAGTGATAACTCTCATGGGAGAGGGGGGCCACACCGAAATCGCCTTGTGCGGGAAGCCCCAAGCACTCCTCTTCCGAGAGGGCGCGATAGAAGTCCCGAATCTCGCTGTCTCGGACGTCGCCATCGAAAAGGTAGAGGCACCGCGCCCGCGGGGACGACTGGTGCAGGAACTTGCCCACGGTGCGGAAGCTGTCCTTGCTGCCGATAGGCTCGATCCCGACCCTGACACGGAGGTCCGATTCGAGCGCGTTCGCAACGAGTTGCCTCGCTACCCTGTCTTCAACGTAGATGGCTAACTCCTGCTGGTTGGAGTTGGTGAGCGCACTTACGGCCATGCGGGACGTTGGCTTGGGGATAACGTAGACACGCCCGCCTCCCCGTTGGAGGAGGATGCGTGACACGCGCGGTAATGCATCGATGTAATGTTCAGAGTGACTTGTCGTGACGATCTGGAGGCCCTTATCGATGCTGATCTCTACCATGTGTTGAGCGAGCCGCCGTAAGGCACTCGGATGTATGCCCAGCTCGACTTCCTCGATTCCGAGGATCGAGCCTGGCTTCGCGCTCTGCAGGGCGTACAGCACCTGCACCACGGAATCCTCCCCCGCGCCCATGTTGAATCCGGAGTAGGTGGCGTCGCTCCTCAGAACCCTCAAGCCGTAGCGCTCATCGCCGTAGACGTGAGCGTCGCTGAACTCCATGCCCATGATCTGCGAAAGTCGCTGGATGTACTCCTGATCGAGGTTGGCCGTTGGCTTCACTACTCGAGAACCGCTGAACTTGTTCCGGAGAGTTCGTTGCTCGATGGCTGGCACGCAGCGCGAGATGCCCAGGTACGAAACGTACTTCCCGGGGCGCCGTTCGTACCTCATCCACTTGTTGGTTTGTTTCCTGATCGTGAGCTCGGCGCCGTCGGCGAACTCCCAATTGATATCCACGCCGGACACTTCGGGATCAGTTAACCCCTTGAAGAAGAAGTCGCTGAAAACGAAGTCTTGGTACGACTTCCGGGCCCTGCGAGCGCTACGGTTCGGCGTGCGCGCGGGGACAATGCTGGCCTTCGTCTTGCGGTCGGGATCGCTGTAGGCCAGCATGGCGAGGGCCAAGATCGTCGACTTACCGGCGCCGTTACGGCCGGAGATCACGGTGATGGGATAGTCGAACCTTACTTCTACGTTCGCTAGGCCGCGGATCCCTGCCGTCCCGGAGAGCGAGATTGCTCTCAGCGCAGAGGAGAAGCGCTTGTCGCTGACCCAAGCGCGTTCAAGCTTGCGTTCCATGTCGGTTAGGTGGATTCCCGGCATCGGCTCTCAGCACAATTCTATCCGAATCGGGGCTGCCGCGGCGTGGTCCTTCGGACTCAACGGCATGCGCGCTCAATGGCCGACGCATTTGCCACCTCCCCTCAGCAGGCAGCTAGAAAGGAACGACCCTAGGTGTCGCATACTACCGCTACCGTGTTCTTGGGCTGCCACTCCGCCTTTGCGGTGGCGCCCAGGCTTCCTCTGTGCCTGTTGGCTGGTTGCCGCTCTTTCCCTTCCCTTCAGTGAGTAGAGGGCAGGCTAAGGTCGGTAGTAATGAGTCAGGATCAGAAGCAGGAGAGTCAGGCGGGAGTGACCCCGTTTCGGTGGACACGTGCTCGCTCGGCTATTGTGCTGAGCAGAAGGAGTGGTCATGCCGAAGGCGCCGCCGCCTTATCCGCCTGAGTTCAAGGAGGAAGCCGTTCGTCATCACCGTTCGAGCGGTAAGAGTACCAGCCAGGTCGCAGCCCATCTTGGTGTCGCGCACGAGACGTTGCGCAGTTGGTTGAGACGTCACGAGATCGATGATGGTAACGCGCCCGGCATCACCTCGACCGAGCGTGAGGAGCTGCGTACGCTCAGGCGTGGGATCAGAGTATTGCGTGAGGAGCGCGAGATCCTGCGAAAAGCCGCGGTGGATTCAGTCCGTCAGTGCAACATGTTTCAGGAGGTGTTGCGTGGCGAGGATGGGTCGGCCGGGGTTGCCCGACGAGCGGAAGCGGGAGCTGTGGGATCGCTGGCGTGCTGGGGAGTCGATCAGCCAGATCTCGGTAGCGTTAGCGAAACCGCCGGGGCCGGTGTTCACGATCCTGCGGCACTACGGTGGCATCGCTCCAGCGTCACGCAAGCGCCGCCCGGAGTTCTTGTCGCTGGCTGAGCGAGAGGAGATCTCCAGGGGCTTGGCGAGCGGCAAATCCCTACGGCAGATCGCCCGTGAGCTGAACCGCGCCCCTTCGAGCATCAGCCGTGAAGTGAAACGCAACAAGGGCGCGCGGCATTATCGTGCGGTCGCCGCCTCGTTGACCCGAGCCGATTGGCGAGGACCAGCCACAGGTGCATGATAAGTGCATGGCGGTGAAGAGGATCACAATCGACATGGACGCTTACGAGCGGCTGAGTCGCTTGAAGCGGAAGGGGCAATCGTTCTCGCAGGTGATCAGGGAGCTGACCCCACCGGCGGTTTCAACCGGGGGCGACTTGCTCGAGGTGCTTGACGCCATCGACATCTCCGAGACCACACTCGACGCGCTCGACCAGATCGTGGAAGACCGCCTCCCGTTACCACCGAAAACCCTATATAGCGGTCTACCCCACCCACGGCCGCAAGGGAGGCCACCCGCGTGACCCGAACGAACGAGACGAAGGCCTACTGCATCGCAGGCGCCCACGTGGTCGCCGAGGAGTTCGACGGCGAGTACATGGTTCTCGACCTAGGAACGGGGCGGTACTTCAGCTTCGCCGGCGGGGCCGCCTTGGTCTGGGCGGGGCTGGTCGCCGGCGCCACCCCTGGCGAGCTGGCGGCGCGGCTACCGGCCGGTAGCCAGGCACGCGCCTCGTTCGCCGCGTTCGTGGAGAGCGCCATCGACGCAGGCCTGCTCAGGGAGGCGGAGCGACCCGCCGACGTTGACGCCAGCGATCTCGCCGAGCGCATCGCGGCCGCCGGCGACACGTTCGCGTTCGAGGCGTTCGATGACCTGACCGAGCTCCTCGCCGCCGATCCCATCCACGACGTCGCGAAGGAGGCGGGTTGGCCGCATAGCGAGCCACGTGACGCGTGACGAGCAAGGCCAGCCTCTCGCGAGAGACCCTCACCGAGGAAGCTAAGCACCGCCTGGGGGCGGCTCATGCGTTGCCGCCTTCCGCGGGGGCCGCGCTCACCCGGGCGCTGCCGTCTCTCACGTTGAACATCCGGAGCTTCACGCCCGGCTACCTCGATAACTGCGCTCGTGCGCTCGTGCACGAGCCGGGTACCGCGTCAGACCGGGTGCCCGCCGGGGTGCGCCTCGACGTGGTCGTGGCGGACCGAGCGGCGCACCCTACCCTCGCTCTACCCACGCCGGCCGAGCCGGAGCCACCTCTCCCGAGCCTGGAGGCCGACGACCTGGACGGTTATCTCGACACCGCCTACGGCGCCTGGCACCTGCTCCGCCGGGACTGCCCCAACGCGGGGCAAGGGTTGGTGCTCCTCGACGCTCCCGGTCGTTGGCCACCGTGGGAGACCTCGTTCCCCATGCGCCACTTCCTCAACTGGGGGTACGCAGCACAAGGGATGCGGCTCCTGCACGCCGCGACGTTGGGGCTTGGCAGCACGGGGGTGCTCTTGGCCGGGTCTGGGGGCGCGGGCAAGTCAGGCACGACGCTCACGGGAATACTGCACGGTCTGCGCAGCGTGGGCGACGATTACGTGGCGCTGGCGCACGACGCGGGCGGCGTGCGCGCCTACCCGGTGGTGAAGCTGATGAAGCAGGACCCGGCCGGGCTGGCGCGCTTGGGCGTGAACACCCACGGCCCAGCGCTGGGGCCGCTGAACTGGCAGGGCAAGCACGAGTTCGACCCGACCGACCTCGCACCAGGCTGCCTGGCGCCGCAACTGACGGTGAAGGCCGTGCTCTTGCCCAGCATCACGGCCGAGGCCACCACGCGCCTCGTTCCGGCCTCGGCCCAGGCAGTCATGTTCGCCCTGATGCCGACCAACCTCGGCCAACTGCCGGGCCGCATGCGGCAGGGGTTCGGCTTCGTCGGCCGCCTGGCGAGGGCCCTGCCCGGCTACCACCTGACCCTCGGTACGGAACCCGCCGAGGTGGCCGCCACCCTCGCTCGCTTCATGGGTAAGCTCGCTGCGTGAGGATCGCGTTGCTGATGGCCGCCTTCAACGCCGAGGCGCACGTGCGGGCGGCCCTGCTCTCGGCCCTGGCGCAGCGGCGGCCCGGGCTCAGCCTCGAGGTGTTCGTCGTGAACGACGGCAGCACAGACCACACCGCCGAGGTGGTGCGCGCTGTGGCCGCCACGCACGCCGGTGTGCACCTGATCGAGACCCAGAACCAGGGCCCTGCGGCCGCCCGCAACGTGGCCCTCGAGGCGCTCCCGAACAGCACGGACCTCGTTTCGTTCCTCGACGCCGACGATCTCCTCCCTCCCGACCGGTACGAGCGAGACCTCGCGCTGTTCGCGGCCGACGCCGCTCTCGACCTTACGTACGGCACCACGGTCATGTTCCGCGAGGCCACCGCCAACGACACGGGGCCGGCGCCGGGAAGCAAGACGGCCACCGGACGAGGGTTGCAGCTGGGCGCCGGCATGTACCGTTACGGCCTCATCCGCCAGGTGGGTGCGTTCGATACCTCGTTCGCCCAAGCCGAGGACCTGGATTTCCTGCTACGCATGTTCGAGCTGAGCCCCAAGTACGCCATCCGCGACGACCATTGCCTCTACTATCGGCGCCACGGCGGCAACCTGACCCGCGACACCGCTGCGTTGCGTCGTGAGTTCGCCAGGGCCCTGCTCTTCTCTATGCGGCGGCGCCGCGCCAACGGGCTGCCGCCCCCACCGCCAGAGGTCTTCGCTAAGGGCGGGCTGCAGCAGGCCCACGGTTGGTGAACCGCGCCACGGGCTACTCGGTCGTCATCCCAGCGTTCAACGCGGCCGCGACCATCGCGGAAGCGGTCCGCTCTGTGCTGGCCCAGAGCGTCCCTGCGCGCGCGGTCGTGATCGTCGACGACGGCTCTACGGACGCCACCGCCGAGGTCGTGGCCGCCCTCCCTGGACCCGTGCGACTGGTGCGGCAGGCCAACCAGGGGCCGGGCGCCGCCACCAACGCCGGCTTCGCGCTGTGCGAGGACCCCCTTGTGGCCACGCTGGACGCCGACGACCTCTGGTTGCCGGGCAAGGTGGAGCGCCAGTTGGAGCGCCTGCGCGCCGACGCGGACCTGGCGGCGGTCTTCTGCCGCCTCGCGACGTTCCAGGACGACCCAGCCCGTGCCGACCTGGCCGGCGCTCGCGGCGGCTGGTCGCGCAGCACGATGCTCATAAGGCGCGAGGTGATCGCGGCGGTGGGCCCCATCGTCGACCCGCCGGGCCGCGCAGGCGAGATGGTCGACTGGTTCGCCCGTGCCAAGGAGCAGGGTCACCGCTTCGAGCTGATCGCCGAACCGTTGGCCCTCCGGCGCGTGCGGCCCGGCAGCCTCACTTACGCTCACCCCGACCTGGCAGGGAGTTACCTGCAGGTCGCGCGTGCGGCACTCCTCAGGCGACGCGCGGCCGCACGTAAGGACGGCTGAAGCGTGCCGCCCGAGGCCCTAGCGGCAAGGCTCGCCCATCGCGGCTTCCCGACCCCGGAGTGGGCGTGGCCAACGGGTCCTCGCGACCTGCTGCTCCGCGCCGCCCTGCTGCCCGACTCCGGTGAGTCCCGGGCCGCCCTCAGGGCATGGTTGAACTTGCACGACCTAGATGAGATCTCGTTCGCCGACCACCGTCTGATGGCCGCGGTGGCGGAACGCCACGGCGCAGACCTGGCAGGCTCGCCCGAGTACCCTCGGCTGAAGGGCTTGCAGCGCCAGTTATGGACGCGCTCGCGGTTGAGCCTGGACGCTTCACGCTCCGCCGTCCAAGCCTTCGTTGCCGCCGGGTTGTCGCCGCTGCTGCTGAAGGGCGCCGCCCGCATCGCTCTGGACCCCGCCGCTCAGCGCCAGCGCGCTCAGCACGATGTGGACGTGCTGTTGCGCCCCGAGGAGCTCGTGCCCGCCGCCCGCGTGCTGGTGGACGCCGGTTGGGTCACCATCTACGGCGACTCGAGGTTGGCGGCAGTGGCGCGGGCGCGCGTAGCGCGGGCCATCAACTTCGTGCTGCTGCCCTGGGGGAACCTGGACCTCCACCGGAGTCCTTACCACGGGCGGCAGGTGAACACGCACCTCGACGCCCGGGTCTGGAGCGACGCGCAGAGCGCGGAGTTCTTCGGAGTACCCGTCTTGGTGCCGTGCGCCGCGGAGCGCCTGGCCATGTGCTTGGCTCACGGCGTCACGTACCCCGAGACGCACTCCGACTGGCTCGTGGACGCCGCCGAGATCATCACTGGGGGCGAGGTGGATTGGGAGCGGGCCTGCGACGTCTTCGTACGGCGGCGCATGGTCACGGAGGCGCTGGTGGCGCTCAGTTACCTGCACGAGGGTCTGGGGATCGAACTGACGCCGTCAGCGCTTTCCGCCTTGTCGGCTCTCACGCTAGACCCGCTCCCCTACCGGCTGGCAACGCTTCTCCTAGCGCGCCCCGCGCTGGCCACTCGCCCGTGGTTCGAACGCCTCCCCCGCCGGGCCCTGACGTCGGCGCGTTACTGGCAACCACAGCTGCGCAGGCTCTGGCTCCTGAAGGGCGGGCCATCGTGGGGCCGCGGCGGAGAGCCCCTGCCGACCATGGGCGGCGCCATCGCGCGTTCGGCCAACAGGTCTACCCTGGGGAGCCACCGCCCCTCCCCAGCCGGCTCGCTGCCTGACCAGAGTGCAGACGCCACCCACTACACGACGGCCGCCATTCTCCATGCCCCGCGCACCGCCGCGCCGAACGCCGCCACCCACGTCGACATCTCGGTAGCGTTCCGGGCCCCCGGCGTGCGGCGGCGCGTGACCTTCGAGCTGAACAGCGAGACGGTGCACCTGGCCCGCTTCCACGTGTTCGTCTTCGGCGGGACCAACGGCGTGCTGCGGGCGCGCCTGCAAGCGCGCGTGCACCTGCCCGCCGGCTGCCAGGCGCTCACCCTCGAGTCCCGCCCGAGGAAGTTCCCGCTGCCCACGGCGCAGTCGACGCAACTGCGGAAGACCGAGCCGGTGCCGTTCACCGTGATCAGCTCGAGCCTGGCCGTGCACCAGCCGACGGAGCCTCGGTGAGCCCGTCCTCGTCCTTACCGGCCAGCCGGTAGTCTCTTAGGACTCGCCCGGGGTCGCCCACGTCCACGACGGCGCCGCCCTCCAGGACGACGACCAGGTCGGAGCCGGCCACGGTCTCGAGCCGGTGGGCGATGGTTATCACCGTTCGCGTACCAGCGACTACCCTTAACGCGTCGTAGACGGCCTGCTCCGTGTGCACGTCCAGCGCGCTGGTGGCCTCGTCGAACACCAGCACCTGCGGGTTCCGGTAGAGCGCCCTGGCGATCCCGATGCGCTGGCGCTGCCCTCCCGACAGCCGCACCCCGCGCTCGCCCACCACGGACTCGTACCCGTTCGGTAGCTCACCCTCGATGAACGAACTCAGTTGCGCTGCCTCGCAGGCGCGCTCGATAGCAGCGCGGTCGACCAGTGCAGCTGGCATCCCGAAGGCCACGTTCTCCGCCACCGTCCCATCGACCAAGAAGATGCTCTGCGGGACGTAACCGAACAACCTGCGGTATGCCAGCAAGTTGGCGGCCGTCACCGGCACGCCGTCCACGCTGATGGTGCCTTCGGTCGGCGGCAGCAGGCCGAGGATCACGTCGGCCAGCGTGGTCTTCCCCGCCCCCGTGCGGCCTATGAGCGCGACGCTGCCGCGCCTCGGGATGCTCAGGTCCACGCCGTTCAAAGCGCGGCGCTCCGAGCCTGGGTAGCGGTAGGAGACGGCGCGCAGCAGGATCCGCTCCTCGAAGGCGAGTGGCGCTTCAGGCGCGGCAGCTTGCGGCAGTTCGGCCTCGGCCGCGAAGTCGGCGGCGATGGCCTCTAGCGCCCCTTCCGCGTAACGCAAGCGCGCCACCGCCCCGAAGATCGCTTGCAGCGCCGGCAGCAGCCTCATGCCGGCCACCGCGTACACGCCGAGCAGCGGCAGCGCCGCACCGAACGACTCGGTGCGCCCAGCCATGACGACCGCGATGAGGATCATGCCGCTCATCGCCATGGCCTCGAGCGCGTAGCGCGGCACCGTGGAGATGACGCCGCTAAGCGACTGGGCGTCGGCGTAGCGCTTCGATGGCACCCGGTAGCGAGCGCCGGCGCCCTCCTCCAGGCCGAGGAGCTTGACCTCCTTGAACCCGCCAAGGCCCTCGTTCACGAGCCTTAACCGTTCCCGGTTCGCGCTCGTCGCCTCTCGCCCGACCCGCCTGAGCACCCCCTTGACGGCGGCGTAGATCAAGGCATAAGCCCCCGCAAGCGAGGCGAAAGCCACCACCGCCAACATGGGATCGAGCACGAGCAGGAAGGCCACGATCGCGAGCGCCACCACCGCCCTCGCCACCAAGGTAAGCGCCGCCACGAAGCCGTCGCTCGTCAAGCGGTAGACCTCCTGCATGACGTTGTTGGCCATGGCGGCCGAGTTGCGCGACAGCATGAACGTGTAAGGCTGCGCCAGGTAATGCGTGAACAACCTAGTGGAGAGCGTGTCGTTGAGCCCCCACGCGAAGCGCAGCAGGCGCCAGTTGGCAGCGATCCCGACTAGATTCATGAGCACAACCGCCACGGCCGCCCCGACCCCGGCCCAGCGCAACACCGTCAAGGGGTCCGCTACCGAACCGACCAACCAGGCCCCCACCAGGGGAACCCCCGCGGCGCTGCCAGGGTCGCCCAGCAGCGTGAAGAACGGTACCACGGCGGCCACGCCCACTACTTCGAACAACGCCGCCACGACCACCAACGGCAGCAGGCGCAACACGGCGCGCTTCTCTGTTGGGGAAAGTAGGTCGTAAAGCCTCGGCAGCATCGGTCGCCTCGCAGGGGGAAGCAGTCGGAGACCACTAAACCACGTGCGTCAACGCGCGTGCTCGACGGGCCCGGCCCCGCGCGGTGCATGTGGCATTTCGCGTCGTACCACCCACGCGGCCGGCGCTAGGCTCCCATGGAACGGAGGCAACATGTCACGACGTCTACTCTTGTTCATGATCGCCATCGTCGCCGCGGGCGGCCTATTGATCGGGTGTGGAGGCAGCACACCGGCCCCCCAACCGCCCACCGGCCTGAGCGCCGCCCCCGGCATCGCTGCTGTTGGCGAGGTAGTCACGCTCACCGGCCTGCACCTCGGCAGTAGCGCGGGCACCCTCAGCCTAGGCGGCACGCCAGTGACGGCCACCAGCTGGGCCGACGCCGAGGTCGTGTTCACCGTTCCCCCCACGGCCGCGCAGGGTCCGCAAACGGTGACCCTCACCACGGCGGTAGGCTCGGCCACCACCGGCCTGTTCGTCGGGGTCGACTTCCCGAGCGGCACGCTCGAGAGCCTCGCGGCCCTTGCCCTACCCAAGGGCACGGCGGTGCGCCTCGGCGCCGGCACCTTCGCGGCCTCGTCGGAGGTGAGGCTGGATAACCTCAGCCTCTACGGCCGCGGCCCCGGCAGCACCATCGTCCAGAACGCCTTCCCGAACCCTCTCTACCTCCTCGCCGACGACGGCTACGAGCTCACCCTTGAAAGCTTGACGCTGCGCACCGACGCCACCGCGATCGTGCCAAGCGCGGCAGTCCTCCCTGCCTCCCTCGGAGCAGCCGAGTCCGGCTCCGCCTGGACCACCCGAGCGTTCACGGTCGATGACCTGGCGCCCGCCGCGGCCGCGCAGACCATCACCTCACAAGCGTTGGCACCGACGAGCTACACGCTGCGCGGCGTGGCCATTGAGCCGGCTTCCGCCACGCCGTTCGGCCTGGTCACCTTGGATCCGGCAGGCCCTGGCATCTACTACCCCGGGGCCATCCACGTTAGCGACGTCACCGTAACGGGGGTTCCACTTGCGATCATGGTGGCGGGGGACGTCGATCTCAACGAGGTCACGTCCACCGGGTCCGGCGGGGTGGTGGCGCTCTCGTTCACCCAACACGCGCAGATCAACGACCTTAAGGTCTCGACCGCGGGCGGCGGTGGCTTCTTGGCCGAGGGCACCTTACTCGGCGGCGGCCGCGGCCTCACGCTCACCAACTCGCAGATCACGGTCGTCGACGGCGACATCACGCTTTACGGCTCGGTCCCCATCAGCATGCCGCTGGGCGGGCCAACCGCGATCACGGGCAACAAGTTCATCGCCCGAGACACGGACCCGCTCGACGGCATCGACTGGGGCGTGATCGAGTTCATGACCCTGCTGGGCAGCGCCGACTTCTCCAACAACGAGGTCACCGCCGAGGGCGGTTTCGTGTTCGAAAGCCAAGAAGCGGCTACCCGCATGCGCGCGAACACCTTCACGCTCGGGTCGGCCGACTACCCCACCACCGAGTTCAGCTTCGGGGTGGCTGGCGGCATCCTCGCCCTCGAAACCAACCACGCCGAGTTCCTGAGCACGGGCGGGTTGCGCGTTGACGCCGAGGGCGGGCAAGCCACCCTCACAGGCAACACCGTCACTGGCCACAGCGACACGGGCACGGCCCTTTACCTCCACCACGAGGATGAAGAGTTGACCTTCACAGCCACCGGCAACACGTTCAGCTCGTTCGGCCAGGCCCTCTTCATCGACCGGGACACTGGGTTCGCCGAAACCCTGACCGCCCGGATCAACGACAACGTCTTCGACTTCCCGATCGACGCGGCGCCCAAGGCCGCCACCGTGAACGACTTCCTCGCGACGGACGGCACCCTCGACGCGCGCAACAACCGCTGGGGTAGCAACACCTCAGCGGCTACCGTCGCGAGCTACGTCGCGTACACGGGCACCAGCGACCCTGACACGCTCCAGGTCGCTCCGATCACGCAACCGTAAGGCGAACGAGCTACGAGCGAGCGGGGCTGATCCACCACGGGTCAGCCCCGCGCCGCCGCCTCCATCTGCATATGCTCGAAGGCCGGCGCGAAGTCCTGCAGCTCGCGCTCGCTAAGCCCCACCTCCGGGCTCTTGGCCACCACACGCCAGTTCGCGACAGCCCTATGCACCTCGCGGAGGGCGCCCAGTGCCTGGGACTCCGAGATTGAGAAGAGCCGGCACCGTCTCAGCAAGGTGCCGATGTCCGTGATCGGTCCGTCCTCCTCCGAGAGCCACGTCTTCGACTCCCGGTCCTTGTCGGGGAACGGGTTCAGGTCGAACGTGGGCGCCAGGCGCCATTGGCCGTGGCCGACGTGCAGGAACGCGAGGTTCTGGAGGTGATCGTCCACGTTGGTGATGAGCAGGTTGAAGACCAAGCGGCGCCACAGCTCCAAACGGTCGCGAGCCGGATCGTCGCCACGCGCCTCGATGGTTCGGACCACCTCCGTGTACGCCCGGTCTTCCTGGCGCGATGACAGCAGCATCGACGCGGCCGAGAGGTACGGGATGCGACCATCGCCCGCGTCCCTGTCGAACCGGCGAACGACGACGACGGGCGTCCCTTCCACCAGCTCGATACGCGCGGCAGCTCGAGGAGCGGCGGGGTGCGCCTGCGACCCTCATCGACGCTGGCTTCGTATTGACCGTCGGGGCCAACGAGGCGGAGCGCCCCTACCCGGCTGAAGTCGTCGACGGCAAGCAGGAAGTCGAGTTCCGTCAACGCCGCCAGCTCCGCCCCCGGCCGCACGTCGGCTCGCATGCTCACGCAAGATGATGCGGCGCCCCCAGGCATCGGGAGCGGTGTCGGCGATGGCGAGCGGGAAGTGCGAATCCGCCGAGGTTGGCGCGCGGCGGTACTGGTGATCGAGAGTGAACTTGAGGTCGGGCGAGACCTCGAACGCATCCGGGTTCGTCAGCCAACCCTGGTCGTACGCGACGGGGTTCCGCGTCCGGCGGGCGCGACCCGCCTCGCGGCGGGAGAGAAGCGCATCGAGGGGTACGGGGCCAGCCGCCAGCGGCAGGCGAACCGATCGCTCCTTGTCGGGCCGGCAGCGCGCCCAAGACGTCGCTTGCACCAACTGTAAATCCAATTTACAATCGGTGCATGACCGAGGTGATCCCGAGGACCCTCGCGGGTCCGCTGCTCGCCGCGGCATCGCAGTACCCCGTGGTGACGGTCACGGGCCCACGCCAGTCGGGCAAGACCACCCTATGCCGCGCCACGTTCCCCGAGCACGCCTACGTGTCACTCGAGCCCCTCGACAACCGGGAGTTCGCCACCCAAGACCCGCGTGGGTTCCTGGCGCAGTTTCAAGGCGGGGTGATACTGGACGAAGCGCAGCGCACGCCGGAGCTGTTCGGCTATCTGCAAGAGGCCGTCGACGAGACCACGAGCCCGGGCCGCTTCATCATCTCCGGCTCCGAGAACCTCGCCCTCACCACGACCGTGAGCCAGTCACTCGCCGGCCGCACCGCCATGCTGGTCCTCCTCCCCTTCTCGCTCGAGGAGCGCATGCAGACGGATGCGGCCGACGCGACGCTCGACGAGGTCCTGTTCCAGGGCGGTTACCCTAGGCCGCTGATCACCGGCATCCCGCATGAGCGCTGGCTGCAGGACTACTTCACCACCTACGTCCAGCGCGACGTCCGCCAGCTCACCCAGATCAACGACCTCGGCGCGTTCACCCGTTTCGTGCGCTTATGTGCCGGCCGCACGGCGCAAGAAGTGAACCTCAGCCAGCTCGGTTCGGACACCGGGGTATCGCACAACACCGCCCGCGCCTGGCTTGGGGTCCTGGAGGCAAGTCACCTGGTGTTCCAACTACCCGCCTGGCACGCCAACGTCAGCAAGCGCATCATCAAGCGCCCCAAGCTGCACTTCATAGACACCGGCCTGGCGAGCGCGCTCCTCGGCATCCGCGACCCGCGACAGCTGACCACGCACCCCCAGCGCGGGGCGCTCTTCGAGACCTTCGTCGCGAGCGAGGTCCTCAAATGGCATCTCGGACGCGGGCTGCCGGCCGACCTCCACCACTACCGGGAAGTGCGTGGCTCCGAGATCGACGTGATCGTCCCTGGTCGGCCGCGTGGGTTCGCTGTCGAGGCGAAGGCGGGGCAGACCGTGCAGTCGGAGTTCTTCGACCACCTTGCGGACCTGCCCGCGGACGACTGGAGGCGCTGCATCGTCTACGGCGGAGCGGGTCGGCAGGTGCGCGGGGGCGTCGAGGTGCTGCACTGGCGTGCGCTGGCGGCCACCGATTGGGCTGCTGGCTGACCAGGGTCATGAGCGCCGGACCGTCCGTCAGCCTCGCCCCGACATACCGGGCCAGTCGGCGCTCCAAGACTCACGGCACGAGCCGCGGCCCCTGGCGGCGGACCCCGGGTACAGCAACAGCGCGACCCATTGCCACGCCCCGCGCCTTCGGCTATAGTCGCCTCGTTCAAAAGACACCCTGCGCGTCCACGTTTGTGGCGCTGGTCAGGGCGAAGGGCTTCAGTGGCACGCCGGGCACCGCGAGCCGGCCTCCCCGCGATCACCCCATTCGCGGAAGGGAAGTGGCATGGAGATCCAGGGCAAGATCCTCCTCACCTACGGTGCGCTGGTTGTGCTGACGCTCGCCGTCTTCGTGATCGTGGCGGCGTCATCGCGGGGCGCACCGAGGCCCTACGCGGAGGTGCAGCCACGCGGCTACGGCGTGAGGCGGGTGTGGTTCTGGTCCCTGCTCGCCGTGCTCGTCGTGGCCTTCGGCGTATGGGGGAGGCTGACCCCCTACTCGAAGGCCGAGGCCGGGCCGGACACGGTCAGCTTCCCCATCGTGGCTCGGCAGTACGCCTTCGAGAACATGCCTGAGGTCGTGCCCTACGGCGTGCCGGTGGTGTTCAACCTCACGTCGATCGACGTCAACCACGGCTTCGCCATCTACGACACGCAGGACCGGATCGTCGGCCAGGTGCAGGCCATGCCGGGCTACGCGAACGACCTGCACGTGACGTTCACGGAGAGAGGCAAGTACATCGTGCGGTGCCTGGAGTTCTGCGGGATCAACCACGCCTTCATGCAGGGCAGCTTCGAGGTCAAGTGACGTGAACGCCTCCACGAACGACACCACGGCCCGCCGCATAATGGCCCTCTACCTAGCGACCGGCCTCGGCCTCGCCGTTCTCCTCATGGTCGTCGGCATCCTCATGCGCATGTCGCAAGCCGGCTGGATCCGCCTCGCGTCGGTCGACTTCTACGCCCTCATGACGCTGCACGGTGCCGGCATGATCGCCGCCCTCGTGCTGTGCGGCATGGGTGGCATCTGGTACCTCATGCGCCGCGAGGTCGCCATGTCGGCGAGCCTGGCGCTCTGGGCCTACGGGGTCACCGTCGGCGGCGTGCTCCTCGTCGCCGTCGCCGCCGCGTTCGGCAAGTTCGGCGCGGCCTGGACCTTCCTCTACCCCCTGCCGTTCCTGAACCCGACCTGGCCCGCCTGGTCGATCGGCGCCTTCCTGATCGGCCTGACACTCATCGTCTTGGGCTGGACGGTCTGGTGCATCCAGGTCCTGGAGGCCGTGTTGCGGGGCTTCGGCGGCTTCCGCGGCGTACTCGGTTGGGACGCGGTCTTCAGGCCCAAGGCGTTCGCGGCGGCCGGCCGTAAGCTGCCCCCACCGCAGGTGCTGCCGGCCTTCGTCATCGCCTTCGACGGCCTGCTGGCTGCCACCGCTGCCAGCCTCCTCGGCGTGGCGCTGTTCGTGCATTGGCTCGACCCGAGCGTGCCCCTCGACGCCCTCTGGGCGAAGAACATCACCTACTTCTTCGGCCACGACCTCGCGAACTTCATCATCTACATGCTCATCGCGCAGGTCTACGTCGGTCTACCCGCCTACGCGGGGCGCCCGTGGAAGAACTCGGCGGTCCTGACCCTCGGTTGGTGGGGCACCCTCGTGTTCTTGCTCCTCGCCTTCCCACACCACCTCTACATGGACTTCGCCCAACCCGCCTGGATCCAGTACCTCGGCCTCGGCGCCTCCTACCTGTCGTCCGTGCCCGTGGCGGTCGTGACCGTGTTCGGCGGCCTCCTGCTCGTCTGGCGCTCCGGGATGCGCTGGGGGCTCGGATCGCTCTTCATGTACGCGGGGATGGCCGGCTGGATCCTTGGCGGCATCGGGGCGCTGCTCGACGCGACCATCAACTTCAACGTCCACCTCCACAACACCCTGTGGGTGCCCGCCCACTTCCACACGTACCTGCTCGGCGCGTCGTTCCTCTTCGCGATCGGCTGGGTCTTCGCCATGCTCGAGGTGCGTAGCCCCGACCCGACGCCACCCGCCATGCGTTGGACCATCGGCGTCACCGTGCTGGGCGGCATCGCGCTCCTCGTGGGCACGTTCTACCTGGCCGGCGCGGCCAGCGTGCCCCGCCGTTACGACGTGGAGCCAGACCCCGGCCCACTCCTCGCCGGCTGGGGCTCCGTCGGCGCCATCATCCTCGTGCTCGGGCTACTCATCGCGACCCTCGAGGGCGCGCGGCTCTGGCGCGGGCTGCGGCGTGCGAAGACGAGCGTCGAGTGGCCGTGGTCACCGGACGCGGCGGCACGACCGGAAGGCGGTGCACGGTGAGCAGCGCCCGGAAGCCCAACGCCGGTAAGAAGGGCGGCAAGAAGGGCGCCAAGGCGCCCCGTCTGTCCCCCTTCGCGACGACCACCCTCGTGCTGGCCCTGATCGGCTACTTCTGCATCGTCGTCGCGTGGCTGCACCTTGGCCTCCCCTCCCCGGACCACAGCATCAAGGACCACCACCTCCAGCACCTGTGGTTCCTGATCGGCGGCGGCCTGTGGGGCATCGCCCTCGCCCGTTGGCTGGCGCGCCGCCACGAAGCCCGCCAACCGCAAGGCGCCTGGCTCTTCGCAGCCCTGCTCGCGCCCATGACGGCGATGTTCCTGATGTGGCCGTCGGCCTACCCGTACGTCGAGGCCCGCCCGTTCCTCCACGCGTCCATGCACCTCGTGTTCGTGGCGCTCGGCGCGCTGACGACGTTCGCCGGCTACCAGTACACGCGCGTGGTCGGCTGGTTGTTGGGCGGCTCGCTCGCCGTCATGGCGTGGCTCGCCGCCTTCTTCTTCGGCGTCACCGCCAAGCCGAATCCCGCTGTCACCGCCATCCTCGACGCGCGCCCGGCACCGGCCCCCACGGCCTCGGTCGAGGGCCAGAAGGTCTTCGACCAGATCTGCGCCGCCTGCCACATGACGACGGGCGCCGGCCTGCCCGGAGCGTTCCCGCCCCTGGCCGGGCACCTCCCCGACCTCCTGGCGGCGTCGGGTGGGCGCGACTACGTCGTGCGCGTCGTGCTCAACGGCCTGCAGGGCGCCATCTCGATCGGCGGGGTGACTTACAACAGCGTCATGCCCCCATGGCAACAGCTGAGCGACCAGGAGACCGCCGACGCGCTCAACTACGCCACCACGGCCTGGGGCAACGAGTTCCCCGAGGGAG
The DNA here is from genome assembly GCA_963170125.1 of Deinococcota bacterium. Lineage (GTDB taxonomy): Bacteria > Deinococcota > Deinococci > Deinococcales > Trueperaceae > JAAYYF01. The sequence goes on from CAUJFI010000020.1 coordinate 17,257, forward strand.
CCCAGGCGTTCGAGGCGGGCGAGGTGGCGGCGGCGCGGGGCGAGGCGCTCAGCTCGCAACAGGTCCACGACTTGCGGGGGCAGCTCGGGCTGCCCTGACCTGGACCGCGAACCGCAAGCACTAGTGCCATCGGGGCCGCCACGAGCGGCCCCGATCTACGTCGGGGGTCAGGGGAGCGTGGCCGTGGACGCTGAGCGCGACCACTTCCTTATACTGGCAGTATGCTCCTCCGCACCCTCGGCGGTGTGGCGCTGCAGGGAGCTTCGTTCCGTCGCCTGAAACCGCTCCTGATGCTGGCCTACCTCGCCTTGGAAGGGCCGAAGGACCGTCGCTACCTGGCCGAACTGTTCTGGCCGGAGGCGGCCGACCCCAGGCAGAGCCTAGCCGTGGCCGTTTGGCAGTTGCGGCGCGCCTCGCCCGGAGTCCTGCGCGTGGACGACCAAGTGATCGCGGCCGTCGTCGAGTGCGACGCCACCTTGCTTCGTGATGCGGCAATCGATGGCGAGTGGCGTGACGTGGTGGACCTGTACGGCGGGCCCTTCCTCGAGGGTGCCGACGTCGACGCCGGCAACGCCGAGCTGGAGGAGTGGCTGTACGGCACACGAGAAGCGTTGTCCGTGCTGACCCAGAACGCGCTGATCGCGCTCGCAGAGGAGCACCTGTCGGTCGGCGACTTGCGAGGCGCAGCGCGGCTCAGCGAACGAGCCGCGACGATCGTGCGTGACCTGGCCACCGCTCAGCCGGAGTGGCTCTCGCGTCTTCATGCGTTGCTGGTCGCGACCGGCAACCCGCGGTCCGTGGCGGTGGCGAAGGAGGCCGCGGCCTTCGGCGTCACGTTGTCCGAGCACGCCGACCGGAACGCCGACGACGTCCCGCTGCCCGAGCACAACTTGCCCAACCTCATCGCCCCGTTCGTCGGTCGCGACCAGGAGCTGCGCGACCTGGAGGCGCTGCTCGAGCGCGGGGAGCGGCTGGTGACCATCACAGGGCTCGGCGGGATGGGCAAGACGCGTCTCGCGATGGCCCTCGCTAGGCGGGTCGTGAACGGACGCCGGTTCACTCGCGTCTACTTCGTTCCGTGCGGCGTCGAGAGGTCGGATCACGTGCTGACCCAGGTCGCTGCCGTGGCTGCCCCGCGAACCGGGGCGCCCCCGCTGACCAGCTTGCGGCGGGCGTTCGGCGACGAGGGCACTTTACTCGTGCTGGACGGCCTCGACCAGGTGGCCGGTGACGCGCAGCAGCTCGTCGAGCTGCTCGAGGCCTGCCCTCTCGTCAGGCTGGTTGTCACTTCGCGCGAGCCGCTGGGCCTGGCAGCGGAGTCCCTTTACCCGCTCGGCGGCCTCCCTCTGCCCGGAAGCGCGGCCGAGGCGCTGGCAGGCACCGGAGAGACGAGCGGTCTGGACCTGTACGTCCTCACCGCTCGCCGTTTCGACCCCCGGTTCGCCCTGGAGCAAGGGAACGCGAGCTTGGTGCTCGGCATCTGCACGCGCTTGGCCGGCGCGCCGCTCGGGATCGAGCTGGCAGCGTCGCTGGCCTCCGTCGTGTCGCCTGAGGAGCTGGAACGCGAGCTGGAGGCGGACCTCGACACGCTGGTCAGTGTCAGGTCCACGACCAACCCGCAGCACACCAGCCTGCGCGTCGTGTTCGAGCGCTCCTGGAGCCTCTTGAGCGACGCCGAGCGTGGCGCGCTGTCGGGTTGCTCCGTCTTCCAGGGCGGCTTCACGCGCATAGCGGCCGCCGCGGTGCTGCGGCTGGACGTGCGGCTGCTCACCGCGCTCCTCGACCGGTCGCTCGTGTGGCGGGCGGGAGGGAGGTACGACTTGCACCCGCTCGTGAAGCAGTACGCGGGCGAGAAGCTGAGCGAGCGGCCGGACGCCGACGAGCTGCTAGCGCGCCACGCTGAGCACTTCTGCGGCCTCGTGGAGTCGAAGAGCCGCTTCGCCTTGAGAGCCGGTCAAAGCGCGGCGTTCGACGAGCTGGACCGGGATCATGCGAACGTACGGGCAGCGTGGGATTGGGCCGGGAAGGCCGGGCGCCATGACGTGCTCGAGCGGATGTTACCCATGTTGGCCAGCTACCTCGCCGACCGCCGGCCCTCGGACGAGCGTATCCGGACCATGGACGCCGCTCTGGCGCGGGTGGACCCCGATTCGGCGCTGACGGCGCGCCTCTTGCTGGAGCGAGGGCAGTTCCTGACGTACGTTGACCCCTCCGAGTCACGCAAGACCCTGGAGCAAGCGCTGCTCCTCGCCCGTAGACACCATAGCGAGCGTCGCGCGGGGCCATGGCTCTACGCCTTGGGTCGCACGCTCATGCACCTTGGCGACTTGGCTGGCGCGCGGAGCGCCTACCGTGAAGCCGCGGAGCGGTTGGCCGGCAGCGCCGACGAGGAGCTCCTCGGCGGCTGCCTCTCGAACCTGGCGATGACCAGTACGGACGCTAGGGAGATGGAGCGCCTGTTCACCGAGGCCATCTCGGTCTGCCGACGCACGGGTAACGTCTCCTACCTCGTCAAGGTGCTGCTCAACCTCGGCGATACGCTCGAGAACGCGCACGGCGACTACGCGGGCGCGTTGGCGCTCCAGCGCGAGGCACTGGCCCTGGAGCGAGCCGAGATCGGGCGACCACAACTCTTGATCTACTTGGGTTGCACCTGCGCACACCATCTCGCGACGCTGGGCGACCTGGAAGCCGCCGAACGACAGCTGGAGGAGGTCAGGGACCTGACCGCCCCACGGGAGCCGTGGGACGTAGCGCCGTGGATGCTGGCGATGCCGAGCAGCTGGGCGCGAGTCTTCATCCACTACGCCCGCGGCGAGGAGGACCTCGCCCGCTCGGTCGGAGCACAAGTCCAGGACGATGTCGTCTGGACGCTCTTGGCATGGATGGCGCTCGACGAAGGCGACCCTGCCGCCGCGGCACCGTATCTGCGCAGCCTGGGCGAGCTTGCCGAGGCCCCTTGCGACGCCCGGACCGGGTTACGGCTGAAGGCGTCGTGCAGCCTGCTGAGCGCCATGAGCGAGGCACTCACAGCGGCCTCCTCCCGCCACGAGCCAGCGGGGCAGGGGTCGAGCCCCGGCTTGCCTCACCTGCTCGAGGCGCTCGAGATCATCGCTGCATCCAGCCTGGTACCCCTGGCGTTCGAAGCGTTCATCGTCGCGCACGCCGTCGCACCGGAGGTGGTCGGGAGGGAGTGGCTCGAGCTGGCGGCCACGCAAGCGCGCGCTCCCATGCACGCGCGGCGGCGCGCCGGCAACTTGTTGACCGCGTGGCCGGCGGGCGAGCGCATGCCGCCCTCGTCTCCACCCGTGGCTGCGGCTGTACCCCTCACGTCAGAAGCCGTGGTGGAGGCGGCCCGAGACCTGATGCGGCGGCTGTCGCCTGCCTAGCCGAGGAACGGGGCGGGGGCGGGCCGAGGAGGTCCCGTCCCCCGCATGCAAGCGGTTCGGAGGCTATTCGGCTTTGCTGAGGTCTGACCACCTGATCTCGGTGAACATCGGGTTGCGGTAGGCGCCGGACACCTTGTCGCTCACGACGAGCGTGTACGGGAAGCTCGGCAGGAGAGCGAACGGTGCGTCCTCGTAGGCGAGCCTGCCGACCTGGCGGTACAGCTCGTCGCGTTTCGCTGAGTCGAACTCGGTGCGCGCCTGGGCGATCAGCCGGTCGATCTCCTCGTTCTTGTACCCGAAGCGCGCCGTGATCGACGTGGATGACTGGTACCAATCCGCCATGAACTCGTACGCGTCCGGGAAGCTCGCGTAGCCCGCAGCGTTGGCCCACGGCAGCTGCATCTCGGCCCACGCACGCGCCTCCTGCTCGGGGCTCAAGTCGACGAGGTCGATGGTGAACTTCGGGTTCATCGCCTCCAACGTGTCCTTGAACGCCTGGGTTATCCAATCGTCACTCGGTCCGGCCAGGTACATGCCGGTCTCCCACAGCTTCCCGCCCCAGGCGGCCCGGCAGTGCTCCTCGGCCTTGTCAAGGTCGAGTTTGTAGTGGGGGATGGTGGGATCGTAGGCTGGGTAGAAAGGCAAGAGGATCATGTTCGGGTAGAACGAACCGTCGCCGGCGTACTGGGGGTCGTCCTCCCCGGTATCCCAGGCGTAGGCGAAGCACTTGCGTGCGTCGACGTCCGAGAAGAAGTCCGGCGGCACCCCGAACCCGTCGAGCTTCCCCGTGCCGATCAGGACGTTGTCCGAAGGGCTCATCATCTGGTTGAAGAAGATGGCTCCCACGACCCGTATGCCCCCTGGGAGCGTCGGGTCTGTCGACGGGTCGAGCACCTTGACCCCGGGCCGGTCCTCGAGCTCGGAGAGCGGGGTCATGCGGACGTCGATCTGATCGACCTCGCCCGCTACGAGCGCGGCGACCCGCGCCTCCTCGTCCGGGACCACCTCGTAGACCACCGTCTCGACCTGCGGCGCGGGACCCCAGTAGTCGGGGTTCCTCTCTGCGACCAGCCGCACTCCCGGCTCCCAAGACGCCAACCGGAATGCGCCGGTGCCGCCGGCATGGTCGTGAAGGTACCCCTCGCTTAGGTCGCTCGCGAGCAGGTCGCGCCAGGTCGCTTCCGTCCCGTCCCAACCGCCGTTCCCCTTGGCGAGCTCGCTATCGATGACGAAGTAGCGCGGGCTCATCAGGCTGGCGAACAGGATGGGATCCGGCTCCAAGGAGCGTATGACGACCGTGTGGTCGTCCAGGCACTCGACGGCAGCATCGATCCGACCCCAGTAATCGGCGTACTCCTCGTCGCTACCTGCCTCGCCGAGCTCGCTGAGGGCGTCCGTAGCCGTACCCAAGAGCGACTGGCCCACGAAACCGGGATCGAGGATCAACGCCCGCTCGATGGAGTACTCCACGTCCGCGCACGTGAAGGGGTTGCCGCTATGGAACCTCACCCCTGAGCGGAGGTGGAAGGTATGGGTGCGCCCATCGTCCGAGAGGTCGTGACCTGTGGCCAGCTGCGGCGTGAGGTCGATCGTGGCGCCGCTGTAACCGTACAGACCTTCGTAGAGGTTCTCGATGACGCTCTGGCCCCACGGTGAGTAGGAGCCGAGCGGATCCAGTGTCTCCGCGTCGAACATCCGCTGGAACACGTATGACTGGCCGAGCGCTAGGCACGCGACCAGCAGGGCCAGCGAGAGGATGACCTTGGCGCTCAGGCTCATGGCTCGTTGAACTGTGGTGTTCATCATCCCTCTTCCTCCTCGGTAGGTTCGCTGCGTTCTCGAACCGTGCCGCGAGGTTAGGGGGACGGGATCAACGACGGCTCAACCGGCGGTCAACGGCGACCCACCGGGGCCCGCTGGCAGGCCGACCATGGCTCAGCGATCGGACGAAGGACGCGGCGTGTGCTTCTCTCGTCGGCGCTTCCTCGGTTGCCGCCGTCTCTCGTCATCAGTGTGCTCATGCGCGGCGGCGGGTCGGTCACTGCTACCGCGAGGCCTACGAACGATACAGATCGTCTAGGTCCAGCAACACGATACGGCCGTCTTCCTCGGCCAGTCGTTCGAACTCGGCCGTGAAGCCTGCGGCACTCAGGTACAGATGACCGGCCAAGCGCTCGCTCGTCAAGGCGTCCTTGGCCCAGCCGTGCCCGGACGCGGCGAGGCGCTCGAGGTCACGCAGCAAGCCGGTATGGACGCTCGGGCCTACGGGTGACGCCGACCACTTGACCTCACCCGTCAAGATCCGGTCGTCGTCCAACGTCGCGACCAGGTCTATCCCGGTGGAGCGGCGATCGCGGTCCTACCCTTCCCAACTCGACGATTCGATGGAGGGTTGCAGGCCTAGGCGCCCGCTCAGCGTCGCGTAGACCTCGCGACCGGCAGCATGGCTGGTTCGCGAGCGACTCCGATGGTGGGCGGCGGTGAACCGGCGGCTAGCCGCTCCCGCCCACGTACCGAGCCCTCGGCCTGATGACCCTGTCGGAACCGTACTGCTCGAACACGTGCGCGATCATCCCGGCGGTGCGTCCGAGGGCTATGAGGCTGAAGATCGCGTCCTCCGGCAGACCGAGGAGCGGCTCGGCGACGGCCAGGGCGAAGTCCACCCGCGGGTGCTCACCGGTGGCCGCCTCGGCGACGCTCAGGGTCTCCTTCAACAGCGGGTAGAGTGCGGACCCGGCCAACAGCTCCACCAAGGTGGCGACCCGCGGGTCGTGGCCCGCGTACAGGCGGCGGTAAGGGTTGTGGAACCCGGGCACCACACCGCGTAAGCGCAGGTAGCGCCTCACGACTGGCGCGGCCCGACCCTCCGCGACCACCTCGGCGAAGAACCCGCGGGCCTCCGCGACCTGCCCGTAGAGGTGCTTGTACCCCTGCAGCGCCGCCAGGCCGCCCAAGACCGCCTGGTACAGCGTCGCCCCGGCGCTCGCGACGCACCGGGCGGTGTACGTCGCGATGTTGAGCTCGTGGTCGGCGACCATGACCAGCAGGGCGTCCAGTTTGGAGGCGTCCACGCCCCAGGCGGATGCCAGGGTGGTCGCCAACGAGCCGGTGTACGGACGCCCCGCGCTGAAGTACGTCAGCTGCAGGAGGATGCGGACCGCGGCCGGCATCAGCACCGCCGCCTTGGCCCCGTAGGCGTGTAGGTCGCGGCGCTCCATCAGCGGCAGTACCGCCTGCAGCCGCTCGACCGGGGTCAGGTCGGCCGGGAGCCCGCTTCCCAGGCGCGTGTCCGTCGGCTGGCCCCAGAGCTCGGACTGGGGGAGCAGGTCAGGGGGGCTCCCTGTTCCCTCCACCTCACCGGTCCACAGGAACTGCGCTACCTGCTCGAAGGCGTAACGACCGGCGAGCTCGCTCGAGCTGCGGTCCCGGTAGGAGTGGTCAGCCTCCGTGATCTGCGAGATGGACGTGGTCAGTATGGGCGTCCCGAACTCGATGACCTCGGTCGCGGCCGTGTCGGGGTCCTTGCGGAAGGTGGTCCGGTGCCGCAGCGCCAGGAGGTCGGACCGGCGATAGCCCTTCCTGCGGTCGCCGGCGGCGAGGGCAATGGACGCGATCATGCCGCGACTGACGTACGCGTAGAGGGTCGCCTTGGTCACGCCGAGGAACGCGGCGGCAGCGGCGGCATCCAGGTAGTCGCTCGAGGCTTCGGCCATGTGCGACCAAGCTAGCACCGAGGTTGACGGTCAATCAAGATTGACAACGTCGACGCCCGAGTGACACCATCCAACGATGGTCGAAGAGAAGCTGATGTACGGCGCGCGCCGTCTCGTCACCCAGTGCACCGCCGTTCAGCCGAACGAGAACGGCCTCGTGGTGCTGGACACGAGGACCGACCCCGTCATAGCCGACGCGCTGGCCCAGGCGCTCCGCGAGGTGGGAGCGACCGCGACCGTGATCCGCACCGACAGTGCCAAGACCGACTCCGGCGAGGCCGCCCCCACGGTAGCCGCCGCCATGCTCGCTTCCGACGTCATCTTCACGGCCGTGCAGGTCTCGCTGACCCATACGGAGGCCACCAAGGCCGCCTGCGCGGCGGGCGCGAGAGTGGCCGCACTGACGCAGTGGGTCCCGGAGATGCTCGCCGGCGGCGGCATCGAGGCGGACTTCCGTGCCATCGAGCCGCGCGTGTTGCGCGTCGCGGCGGCGTGGGACGCCGGTTCGACGGTCACCGTCACGAGCGCCGCCGGCACGGACATGACCCTGGACATCCGCGGCAGGCTTGGCACGCCGCACGCCAAGACGGGCGTGGTGAGGCGGGGCACGTTCCATCCGATACCCGACATCGAGTCGCCGGTATCCCCGGTGACGGGCAGCGGCGTGATCGTCTGCGACGCCTCCGTTCCCTACCTCGGCATCGGCGTGCTGAGCGAGCCGCTGACGCTCACGGTGGAGGACGGCCGCGTCGTCGCCATCGAGGGGGGCCCGGCCGCCGACGTCGTCAGGAACTCCTGGGAAGCGCTGCGCGACCCCAACGTCTACCACCTCGCCGAGCTCGGCATCGGCATGAACCCGAGTTGCCGCCTGACGGGCCGGATGCTGGACGACGAGGGCGTGGCGAGCACCTGCCACTTCGGCATCGGCAGCAGTTACACGCTCGGGGGCGACGTGAAGGCCAAGTGCCACTACGACTTCGTGCTCCACGATCCCACCATCGCCGTGGACGGCACGACGATCATGCGCGCCGGCGAGCTCCTGATCCAGTGACACCCGACCGCGTCGCCGCCTTCGCCGATCTGGTGACGCGGTTCTGCCAGGAAGCCGCCCCCGGAGACGTCGTCCTCGTGGAGGGCACGACCGCGACGCGCGCCGAGGCCCTCGCCGTGACGGAGGCGCTACGCCGTGAGGGCGCAGACACCAGAACGCTCTATCTCGACGACGCGGCCGACGCCGCCCGGGCGGTCGACGAGGCGCTCTGGCTGGGGCTGACGGGCTACGTGAGCTTGCGGACCGTCGGCGACAAGAGCGCGGCCGGCGCGCGGCCGGGCCCGAGCGAAACGGTACGCACTCTGCGCATGACCGCCCGGAAGACCTCCACGTACCTGCCGGACCCGGTCCTCGCCCAGCGCGCCGGGCTCTCCCTGGCTGCGCTCGAGGACTACTACGCCGCCCTCCTGCACCTGGACGCGGTCGATCCCGTCGCCAAGCTGCACGAGCTGCGCGACCTGCAGGAGGCGCTCCTCGCGCCCCTGCGGCGGGCCACCACGGTACGCATCGAGGGGGACGGCACCGACTTGACCCTCAGCACCGCGGGGCGCACCTGGGTCAACAGCTACGGCAGGCGCAACGTGCCGAGCGGTGAGATGTACACCAGCCCGGTGGAGTCGTCACCGCATGGGGTGATCCGTTTCGACGTCCCCAGCTACAACCACACGAAGCGCGTGGTCGGCGTGACCCTGGAGTTCCGCGCGGGCGAGCTGGTGCGTGCCTCGGCCGACGAGGGCGACGACGTCCTGCAGGCGCAGCTCGAGCGTGACGCCGGCGCGCGCCGCCTGGGCGAGCTCGGGATAGGTGGCAACCCGGCCATGACCAGGTTCCTCGGCGCCACGCTCTTCGACGAGAAGGTCTCCGGCACCGTCCACCTGGCGCTCGGCAAGGGCTACCCGCAGGCCGGGGGGCTCAACGACAGCGCGCTCCATTGGGACCTCATCAAGGACCTCCGCCGCGGCGGCCTGATCTCGCTGGACGGTGAGGTCTTCCAACAGGACGGGGTCTTCGTGGGCGCTTGACGGCGTGCCCGCGAGGCGGTTCGAGCCGTGATCGATTTCAGCAGGAGGAAGACCATGAAGCAACGTTACCTGCAGTGGTTGCTCGCGACGGTGTTGGCGGCCCTCGCGTTCGGCAATGCCCAGAGCACGGTCACGGTGGCCGTCCCAGAGGGCCCTCCGGGCTTCGACCCCCAGAACAACAACCGGGCTGTCGCGTCGGGGATCTACATCAACCTCTTCGACTACCTGATCTTCAAGGACGCCGACGGCGCCTTCCAACCCGCGCTCGCCACGGCATGGGAACCGGTATCCGACACGGCGTGGCGCGTGGAACTGCGCCAGGGCGTCCTGTGGCACGACGGCGCCCCGTTCACGGCCGCCGACGTGGAGTTCACCTTCGAGCGGGTGGCCAACGACCCCGCCCTGCTGCGACACTCCTACTACGCGGGCATCACCGATGTCGAGGTGGTGAACGACCACGAGGTCATCTTCCACACCGCGGCGCCCGACCCGACCTTCTTGAGCGCCCTCAGCCGTAACGGCGCGAGCGTGATCCCTCGGCACTACTACGAGTCGGCGGGCGTCGAGAAGGCGTCGCTCGAGCCGATCGGCACGGGGCCGTACAAGTTCGTCGAGTACCGCACCGACGACCGGCTGGTCCTCGAGGCCTTCGACGACTACTGGGGCGGTCGCCCCCAGTTCGACAGGGCGGTGTTCCGGGTCATCCCCGAGTCGTCCACCGCCGTCAGCGAGTTGGTGACGGGCGGCGTGGACATCGTCACCTCAGTGAAGGTCTCCGAGGTCGCCCGCGTCGAGGCCTCCAGCTCCGCGCACATCGAGCGCGTCGGCAGCAACAGTACGCAGTACATCACCTTCAACGTCTCCGAGGGCCAAGTGACCGCCGACCCGCTCGTGCGCGCCGCCATCGACTACGCCGTTGACGATAGCCTGCTCGCCGAGGTCCTGACCGACGGCGCCGGCGTGCCCGTGCGGGCCAGGGTCTCGCCGGAGACCTCGTTCTCGCCGGCCGGCCTCTACGACACCTACCTCTACGACGTGGAGCGCGCCCGCGAGCTGTTGGCGGAGGCTGGTTACGCGGCAGGCGGCCTGACGGTGACTCTCATGGGCAACACGGGCCATGCCGACATCGCCGACCTCGTGGCGGCCATGCTCGCCGAGGTCGGGATCGGCACGAAGATCGAGTTGTTCGAGTCGAGCGTTTGGAACAGCAAGTACTGGCAGCCGGGCGACTTCACGAACATCGCGTTCGGCGCCTCGAGCGACTCCTCGTTCGACTACGGCAACTCCCTCATCGACCTGACGTGCCCCGACGGCGTGCATGCGCGCCGCAGCCACTGGTGCAACGAGGAGTACACCGACCTGGTCGACGCCGCTAACACGGAGTTCGACCCGGTCAAGCGCGCCGAGCTCCTCAGCGCTGCCACCGACATCCTGTTGGACGAGCGCCCACAGTACTACCTCTACAGCAACGCGACGTTCGTGGGGGTCAGCGATCGACTCTCGTTCACGCCGCGCGCCGACTCGCTCATCGTCCTCGCGGAGACCACCGCGGCGCCCTAGGCGATGACTGGTTACGTCCTACGCCGGCTTCTTCAGGTGATCCCGACACTTATCGGGATCACCTTGCTGGTGTTCGTGACGTTGAGGCTGTCCGGCGACCCCATCGCCGCCTACCTGGGCAGCGACGCCGCGGACAGCGCCGTGATCACGCCGGAGCAGGAAGCCGCCATCAGACAGCGTCTGGGGCTGGATCGCCCGCTCGCCGTCCAGTACCTGGTCTTCCTACGCAACGTGGCGCGGGGCGACTTCGGGCAGTCGTTCATCTACCAAGGGCGGCCGGCCGCGAGCCTCCTGCTCGAGCGCCTGCCCGCCACGGCCGCCTTGGCCGCCGCCGCCCTGGTGATCGCCATCCTGATCTCGCTGCCCGGGGGCATGCTGGCCGCCGTCAACCGCAACAAGGCGCCGGACACCCTGGTGAACGTCTACTCGGTCATCGGCGACGCCATGCCGAACTTCTGGCTTGGGGTCATGTTGATCCTCCTGTTCAGCGTGAAGCTGGGCTGGTTGCCCGTGTCAGGCAGCGGCACCTGGCGCCACCTCGTCCTCCCCGCGCTCACCCTGGGAACGAGCATGGCCGCCCTCCAGACGCGGCTGATGCGCACCGGCCTCATCGAGGCCCTGCAGCAGGACTACGTACGGACGGCGCGCGCGAAGGGGCTCACGCCCAGGACCGTGCTGTTCAAGCACGCCCTGCGCAACGCGGCGCTCGGCTACGTGACCCTGCTAGGCCTGGCCGTCCCCGGCCTCCTGGGCGGCTCCGTCGTGGTCGAACGGATCTTCGCCTGGCCCGGCATGGGGCTCCTCTTCATCAACGGGCTCGGTGGACGCGACATGGCCCTGATCCAGGCGGTGGTCATCTTCTCGGCGGCGATGGTCATCCTCGCCAACCTGGGCGTCGACCTCCTCTACACCGTCATAGACCCGCGGATCCGGTACCAGTGAGAAGGCTGAAGGGCATCCTGCGCAACCCGCTGGCCGTCATCGGGGCGGCGCTCCTCCTCGCGTTCCTGCTGATAGCGGCGTTCGCGACGGCCCTCGCACCCCACGACCCCGCACTGCAGAACCTGCGCGCGCGCCTGCTGCCGCCCTTCTGGCTGGAAGGCGGAAGACCGGAGTACCCGCTCGGCACCGACCAGCTGGGGCGCGACCTCCTGTCGCGCGTCCTCTACGGCAGCCGCGTGGCCGTGATGGTCGCCTTCGGCGCCACCAGCCTCGCCATGCTCATCGGCGTGCTGCTCGGCCTGATCTCCGGGTACTTCAGGGGCGCCTGGGACACCGCCATCATGCGGCTCGTCGACATCATCGTCTCGGTGCCCAACACCATCTTGTACCTGACCATCCTGGCGCTGGCCGGGCCGAGCCTGCCGCTGCTCATCCTCGTGATAGGGCTGCTTGGCTGGACCACCACGGCGAGGGTCATCCGCAGTGAGGTCCTGTCCCTCGGAAAGCGCGAGTACGTCGAAGCATCGCGCGCCCTCGGCAGACGCGAGGGCGCGACGGCCTTCAGGCACGTGCTGCCCAACATCATGGGCAGCGTCATCGCGCTGGGAACGTTGAAAGCCTCCGCCACCATCATCATCGAGTCGACCCTCAGCTACCTCGGCTTCGGGGTCCAGCCGCCGACCCTGACGTGGGGTCAGCTGCTCTCGCAGGGTCAGCAGTACGTGTCGACCGCCTGGTGGCTCTCGACGTTCCCGGGGATCGCGATCACGCTACTCTCCTTGAGCCTCATCTTCCTCGGCAACTGGCTTAGGGACGTGTTCGACCCCAGGGTCGCCCCGTAGCCCGAGGGACTTCCCGACCTGGCAACACCGATAGTGGAACGGTACATTGCTTTCAAGAGGGCTTCCGCGAGCGCGGGCGAGGCATCTCTCGGCGGGGAAGGTGACGCAGGTGCTTCGAGAAGCGTTGATCGTTGGCGCGGCTTTCTTGGCGTACTACGCCGCAGTCGTCGTAGTCCTCCTCGCGGCGCGGCGCCTGCTCAAACCGCCCGGCGAGCTGGTCCGCAAGCTGTTCCACATCAGCGTGGCTGGTTCCATGTTCGTGCCGCTGCACCTCTTGAGCTCCTGGCAGCTCGCGACGGGCATGCTCTTGGGGTTCGGCGTCCTCTTCTACATCGTGATCAGTTGGGCAGGTCGCTACCCACGCTTCATGCGGGCCCTCCACGAGCGACACCCGGGCGAGGTCCGCTCGAGCCTGGCGCTCATGTTCTTCACCATGGCCGTGCTCTTCGCCCTCGGTTGGGGTTGGCTCGGTCCGGACTCCAAGTTCATGGTCGTGGCCCCGATCCTGGGGTGGGGGTTCGGCGACGCGTCCGCGGCGCTCGTCGGCAAGAAGTGGGGCAGGCACAGGCTCAGCCACCCGTGGGTGGACAACAAGAAGACGACAGAGGGCACCATCGCCATGTTCGTGTTCGCCACCGCCGCCATCCTCGTCACGCTCATCGGTTACACCGCGTGGCCGTGGTACGCGTGCCTCCTCGTGGCCTTGCTCGTGGCGCCGGTGACGGCCGTGGTCGAGCTCGTCACCAGGAACGGCCTCGATACCATCACCGTTCCCCTGGCCACGTTCGCCTGGCTGCTCGCGGTCGTGACGCTGTTCGGGCGGCTAGGAGTCCTCTGATCGGCGCCCTCAGATGAACAGCGCCACCCACGACGTTTCGCGACCGGGGGCCGGCCAGCACGCCGCCAAGAGCGAACGGACGCTCCTCGCCTCATGGCTGTTGAGCGCCCCCGGTCCGGTCGTGACGGGTATCGCCGTCGCCATGAGTTCGTCAGCAACCCAGATCGCCGACGCCATCCGCCGAACGCTAGAGCTGGCGGCACTCTTCACGGGCTGGTGGACGTTCCGCCGGCGCAAACGCGTCGCCTCCGACGCGGAGCGGCTCAGGCTGGAACGCAGGTCCGAGATGAGCGTGGCGCTCGCCATGGCGATCTCCGGCGTGATCATGCTCCTCATCGGGGGCTACCGGTTCTTGAACTACGAGCCGGGCGGCAACGTGATCGTCGGGTTGATCGTGGCCGTGCTGGGCGGGGGCGTCAACGCGACCTTCTGGGTGAGGTACACGAGGCTGCTACGCCACGCCCCCGACCCGGTCCTGGCGGGGCAGCTCAAGCTCTACCGAGCGAAGACCATGGTCGATCTCGCGGTCACGACGGCGCTCCTCACCGTCGCGCTCATCCCGACCCAGCCGGTGACGCGCTACGTCGACACGCTAGGCTCCGTGTTCGTGGCCTGCTACCTGATCCTCCAGGCGCTGAGCTTCCGGCGGGCCAAGGCGGCATGAGGTCGCCACGTCGTCCAGCACGATGATCCCGAGCTCGTCGCGGCGGCGCCTGGTCTGCACCGACGCTGGCTCGCGCTGGCTACAACGGACCGCCCCCGCCCGATCACCCAGGGCGAGGGCGGCGAACCGAACCTGGTTCGGTGGAGGTCAGCTCAGACTGCGCCGACCACGTTGAAGTACAGCTCCTCCGCGTCGTCGTTCCCGAACACCACGCCTGTCACGTCACCCGTGTCCGGGTCGTGTTGGAAGGACAACGCTACCTGGTTCCAGCCGGCCGTCAGGTCGAGCTCGACCGTGAGCGGGGCGCTATCGAAGCTGCACGTGGCCGCGCCGGAGGTCACGCTCACGTCATCGGTTGCGAAGAGCCAGGTCACGATGGTGTAGTCGCTGATGTCGCCGGGGCCTTCGAAGTCCACGGGGGCCGTGGTGACGATGCTGAAGCCGGAGCCCATGATCGACAGGAAGACGACCCCTGGCAGGTTGAGGTAACCGGCCATGTAGAGGTAGCTGACCCGCGCGGTGATCGAGTCCGCCGTCAACGGGCACTCGATCAAGTCCTCCATCACCGCGAGATCGGCAGCCGGGGCCAACACGGACGCCGGGATGTCCTCGGCGGCTGGCAGCGGCAGCTCGAACGTGCCGTCGGCGGCGATCGCCACCGGCTCGGAGGCGAACAGTCCGGGGATCACCTCCGTCATCGCCGCGGAGGTGAGCGCGCTGGGGTCGAGCATCACCATGCTTGCGCCGAGGACCTTGAAGTCTGGGGTCGGGTAGCTGACCGTACCCGCCACCGATGGCACGGGTGGCGGCTCCTCGGTCCTTGGCGCCTGAGCACACGCAGCCAGGGCGACTACTACCCCCAACATGAGGACGGGAAGTGAACGCTTCACGGGTAGACCTCCTCTCGGCCGCCCTGGGTTCCGGCGGCCGGTGAACACATGACGGTTACATGCCTGCTTCCGCGAGATGGTGAACGGCTCCACACGACGGCCATCGCCTGAACGGCCGGAGTGGCGAAGTGAGGATGCGAGGATGCGCGTCCAGCACGACCGCTACGATCCGGGCCCGCGATGCGAAGCGGACGGCGGTAACGCTTCACCAGGGGCCGATCGGTCAGATAGTCTCCTTCCGCTCCACCTTCGCCGTCATCCCGCTCATGATCTTCCTGCTGGTGCGCAGGGAGTTCCCCGGCGGCCTCGCCACCAAGCGCCCGCTCGGCCACCTCGCTCGGTCGGCGTTCGGCACCGCCAGCATGTTCCTTTCCTTCGCGACGATCGCGCGCTTGCCACTCGCCGACTCGACGCTCGTTGGGTACGTAACGCCGCTCCTGACCGCGCTCCTCGGCGGTCTCCTCCTCCATGAGGCCTGACGCGCTCCAAGCTGACCGGGATCTTCCTCGGGGTGTGTGGCGTGCTCGTGCTCACGCTGCCACAGCTGGTGGGCACGACGATCGACACGACGCGACTAGTCGGCTACGGCCTCGGCCTGCTCTCCGCGGTCCTCGCGGCCGGGGCGATGATCCAGGTGCGGCGGCTGGGTACCACCGAGTCGCCTGGCGCGATCGCCCTCTACTTCGTGCTCGTCTCGGCGCTCGTTTCGCTCTTCACGCTCCCAACTGGCTGGGTCGCTCCGAGCGTCGGCACCCTCGTCATGCTCGTGCTCGCCGGGCTGGTCGGCGGCTTGGCGCACATAGCCATGACGCTCTCGTACCGCTACGCTGAGGCCTCGACCCTCGCCCAGTTCGAGTACCTGTCGCTCATCTGGGCCGGCGTCCTGGACCTCACCGTCTTCCACATCGGGCTGAGCCCGTGGTTCATCTTGGCGGTGCCGCTACTCCTGACGGGCGCCGCCGTCTCCACCGGCATGGTCGGCGAGCAGCTGCAGAGGCTCGCTAGGCGTAGACGGGGGCGCCTGCCACACGCGGAGCGCCCCGCACGCAAACGCGCCGCTTAGCGCCGCTCCGCCCCAGGGCCTCGCGCGGCCGCGCCTGCCGTCAACTGCAGCAGGAACCCTCGCCCTCCGACCGCTCCTCCAGCCGACAGAAGCACGACGAGCCTATCCGTACGTCCGCTCGCGCGAGCGCGACCGCCAGGCGCTGCCTGAACGGGTCCGCCTCCGCCTGCCTCCCGAGGCGCTCGTAACACTCGACCAGGCCATGCAACGCCCAGACGTTGTCGGGGTGCTGCAACGAGCGCGGCACGTTGCCGCTCAGGCCGAGGTCCTCCCGGTACGCCTCCAGGGCTTCCGCCGCGCGACCACGCTCGAGGAGCAGCGCGCCGAGCGCGTGACGAACGGGCTGCATCCACGCCCAAGGCTCGTCGTACGGCAAGGTGTCGGAGAGGGCGATGGCCTCGCGCAGCGCCTCGAACGCCCCGTCGAACTCGCGGGCCCGGTACTTGACCTCGCCGTCGAGCATCTTCGCGGCCACGGCGAGGATGTCGAGACACGTGTTGTTGAACACCGTCCGGCTGGCGGGCACCCGCGCCACGGCCGCCTCGAACGCGCGCTGCTCCTCGCGCGCGCCCGGCACCTCGCCGAGGGCCGCGAGGGCCACCCCGCGCGCGTAGCGCGTCATGGCGGTCGTCACGCAGTAGAGGTCCGGGTCGGCCGGCAGCGGCAGGGCCAGAACGTCGTGCCAGCGCCCGAAGCGGATGAGCGCGTGCACACGCATGCTCAGGAAGCCCTCGAGCCAGTCCGCCATGGGCGGCAGCTCCACGCGCAGCAGGCTCTCCGGCAGCGCCTCCTCCAACTGTCTGGCACCCTCAAGCGCCGGCCCAAGCTGGCCGAGGAAGAGCGCGGAGTAGATCTTGAAGTGGATGTTGTGGCAGCGGTAGAGCGTGTAGAAGTCCCCGCCGCCTCCGCGCGCGAAGAGGCGGTCGTCCGCCGCCATCCCTAGTTCGTTCGCCACGAGCGAGTCGTGGTAGTTGCCGCACAGGACGTCAATGTGCGAGGGCATGTGGCGCAAGTGACCCGAGCCGGGCACGAGGTCGCGCAGCGCGTCGGCCGCCCGCAGCGCCGCCTCGGGACGCGGCGACAT
Organism: Deinococcota bacterium; assembly: GCA_963170125.1. Classification (GTDB taxonomy): domain Bacteria; phylum Deinococcota; class Deinococci; order Deinococcales; family Trueperaceae; genus JAAYYF01. Next base: position 34,315 of record CAUJFI010000020.1, read on the forward strand.
CTCCAGCGTGTGGATGTAGAGGTGCAACAGCCCGGGGTGCCCTTGCTCGCCCGCGGCGTCACGCTCGGCCAGCGCCCTCTCGAGAACGGTCTGCGCCTCGAGGGTGTCGGCCCCGGTCGCCGGCTCACCGGTCGCCAGGTCCCACAGCTTCCACGGCGTCCGGTTGATGAGCGCCTCCGCGAACAGGGCCGCGACGTCCGGGTCGTGCGGGTGGGCCGCGTGGACCGCGCGCATCGCACCGGCGTAGTCGTCGTTCCACGCTTGGAAGGGCGGCGCGTCGGACGACACCTCGGAAGCGGGGTAGCGGCGCATCAGGGCCTCCGCGAGCGCCCCCTCGGTGGGCCATGCGTCCGCCCCCGCGGCCCGCAGGGCCTCGACGGCCGCGCGCGCGGCACCGTGAGCCAAGGCGAGGGCCTCGCGCCGCTCCTCCTCGAGGAACGCTTCCCAGGGCTTGTTGTAGTTGCAGCCGGCCGCGTACGCGACGCCCCACCATGCCATCGCGCAGCCGGGGTCGGCGCTCGCCGCGCGCTGGAAGCAGCGGATGGCCTCCTCGTGGTGGTAGCCGTAGCACCAGGCCAGGCCGCGGTCGAACCAGAGTTGCGCCTCAGGGGAGGTCGTACGCACCCGCCTCGAGTACGGGCCCAGGTCGTGATGACCGTCGCCGGCCACGCCGAGTTCAGCCACTCGCTCCACTTTCGCCTCCTGAACGACGGCCGCGCGGACACGGTCCGCGGCGGTCCCGTCTGATATTGCTGCTTGGGCATGTTACAGGCTGACGGTCAGGTTCAGCGCATGAGCTTACTCGCATCGACGGATGCAGGCCGGCGAGGCGCCGCCCAGCTACGTCGTCGGGCGGTTGGGGTCACAGGGAGAGCGTTGACTAGGCGTCTTCGGTGCTAGATGTTTGATGCATGATGCGGCACCGCACGACGTTGGCCATCGACGAGGATGTCCTGGCTTATGCCAGGCAGCTCTCGGAAGCGAGCGGCAAGCCGCTCGGCACCGTCATCTCAGACCTAGTCCGCACGGCCATGACGAAGCCCGAAGCAACGTCCACACGTAATGACATCCGACTCCTACCTACCGGCACGGCGGCTGGTCGCGCGACCCTGGCGGATGTGAACCGCCTGCGGGACGAGTCGCCGTGAAGCCCAGCCTGCCGGACGTCAACGTCCTCATCGCCCTGCTCGACCCGCTCCACGTGCAGCACGACCGGGCCCACACGTGGTTCGCGGAAGCTCGCCGCGCCCCATGGCTGTCCTCGCCGACCACCCAGAACGGCGTGCTACGGATCGGGTCGCACCCGAAGTACTCGAACGATCAACGACTCCAGACCGTGCTGGAGAGCCTGCGGAGCTTGCTGTCCGTCGGTCACCATCGCTTCGTCGCGGACGATCAGAGCGTCCTGGGCTCGGCAGGCCGAGGACAGCTGGTGACCCCAGAGCGCCTGGCGACTTCCGCACAGGTCACCGACACGTATCTGCTCGCGCCCGCAGCCGCCAACGAGGCCAAGCTCGCCACCTTCGACAGGCGCATGGTCACGGGGGCGGTTCGCGGCGGGGATGAGGCCAGGTACTTGATCCCTTGAGGCGTACCGGTCGCCCAGGCGAGCTCGCCAACGTGATCGCGCACGTCTGGCCGAACGGCTGAAGGCGGGGCCCGTACCGTCGTCCGCTGGGGCGTGCTGCGCACGGCCAACATCGGGGCCAGGGCCGTGGCGCCGGCCATCGCGCGCTCGGCGAACGGCCGCCTGCTGGCGGTCGCCAGTAGGAGCGCCTCCAAGGCCGAGGCGGACGCGGAGCGCCTCGGCGGCGAACGCCACTACGGGTCGTACCCGGCTTTGCTCGACGACCCCGACGTCGACGCCGTCTACATCCCCCTGCCGAACAGCCTGCACCTGGAGTGGACCGTCAAGGCCCTCGAGGCCGGCAAGCACGTGCTACGCGAGAAGCCCCTCGCCCTGTCGGCGGCAGCCATGACCTCGCCCGCGACGGTGCGCAGCCAACGCCGCTAACCCTCGAGCCAAGCCACGTCCGCGGCGGACAACCGCTGCTCCGCCAGCGCCTTCAGCTCGCCGTACTCGACTCCCGACCGGCAGCCGACGATGGCGTGCGTGTCGCAGGCTTGGCTGAGCACGTAGAGGAGCGCCGTTTGCGGCGCGCTCAGGCCGCGCCGGGCACCGAGCTCCGTGGCGCGCGCGCGGCGCGCGGCGTTGGCCGGCGTGTCGAACACCCTGACGGCCTCGTTCAGGCCGGTCGCCGTGGCGGCTCCCGGCTCAGGAGCGACGAAGTAGCCCATCGCCAGGCTCGACCAGGCGAGGAGGGGTAGGCCCGTGGCGGCGTAGAAGGCGCGTTCCGCGACCCCGTCGGCGCCGGAGACGCTCACGCAGCCGGGCCAGGGTGACTCGGTCGGCACGGCGAGGCTGAAGTGCGGGCTGCTGGCGCTAAGAGGCTCGTAACCCCGGGCCGCGGCGTACGCGTTGGCGGCCGCGATGCGCTCCGAGCGCCAGTTCGAGACGCCGTACGCGTTGACCAGACCGCGCGCCCGCAGGCCATGCAGTACCTCGACGACCTCGCCCACCGGCACGCTCTCGTCGTCGCGGTGCAGGAGGTAGAGGTCGACGGAACCGCAGCCGAGGCGCGCGAGCGAGCCGGTGATGTCCGCCTCGATGTCCGCCTTCGTGACCCGGTTGCGGCCGCCGTACGGGTGGGCGCCCTTCGTGATGATGAAGAGGTCTTCGCTGCCGCCGCGCTCCGCCAGCCACCCCCCGAAGAGCGCCTCGCTCCTGCCGCCGCCGTAGTTCTCCGCCAGGTCGAAGGTCCGGGCGCCGGCGGCCACCACGTCGTCGAGGAGCGCGCTCGCCTGCGACTGCGCCAGCGACGAGATCTGGGCCGTGCCCTGGATGATGCGGTCCGCTCTCTTACCGCCTACGACTAGGCTCACGCGCAACACCTCACAGTCTCGAGACCCGAGCGCCTCATAGCCCCAACCCCCGCAGGAACTCGCGGTTGCGCCCCGCGCTCTCCTTGGGCGTGCCCATGCCTGGCAGCACGTCCTGCTCGACCGTCAGCCAGTCCGAGTAGCCCCTCCGCCACAGGACGTCGAGGACGGCCGCGAAGTCGACGGTGCCCTTCCCGAGCTCGGCGAACACGCCCGCGCGCACGGCCTGACGCAGGTCCCACCCTGCGCGCCTGGCGCGCTCCGCCACTGCGCCGTCGACGTCCTTGAGGTGGACGTACCAGACGCGGTCCCAGAAGCGCTCCAGGCCGGCGACTGCGCTCTGGCCGTCCTCGTCCGGCTTGGCACTGCCGTACACGTGGTGGCCCGTGTCGAACACGAGGCCCATGAGGTCGGGGTCCGTGAGGTCGAGGAACCGCTCCACCTCGTCCGGCGTCTCGACGAAGCCGGCGCAGTGGGGGTGGAACACGGTACCCAGACCCGTCTCGCCCGCGACGATCCTGGCGACCTCCTCGGCGTTGGCCGCGAACACCTTCCACTCCGACCCGGAGAGGCCGAGCTCAGGCGTGACGCGCCCGGCACTGGCGGCGCGCACCGGGTCTAGGCCGTCCGCGTCGGCCAGCACGAGGTAGGGCCGGCGCGGTCCGCGCTCGGCCTCCGCCAGGAGGGCGGCGAGCCGCAGGAGGCGCTCACGCGCGCTCGCCACCACGCCCCGTTCCCGCAAGGTGACACCGGCGAAGGCCCCGAGCAACGTGAGCCCACGGTCGGCCAACTCGTCGTGGAGCGCCGCCGGGTCCGTCGGCATGTAGCCGTAGTCCCCCAGCTCCGTGCCGACGTAGCCCGTCTCGACGAGCTCGTCGAGCATGCGGGCGTAACCGGTGCCAGGGTCGCCCTGGCCGATCAGCCCCCACGAGCACGGCGCGTTGGCGACCCGGATCTCCGGTCGGGCGCCCGGCCCGGGGCCCGACCGGGCGTCCGCCCATGCCCCGGGTCGGACCCCGGACCGACCCGCGCCCGAGCCTCGCGGCGGCGTCAGCGCTCCACCTTCACGGTCGTCTTCCATCAGCCCTCCCAACGGGCAGCAGCGGCGGGACCTGTCGAGCGGCGCGACCTCGCGAAGCCGCCCCCTGTGTCCCTCCAGTGTGCGCTCGTCCTTGACAGGCGAGCGGTCGCTTCCTAATATCGAACCAGTTCGACAAGCAGTGTAAGGCCGAAGCAACGGAGGCCAAGGAACGTGACGTCGTCGTGCGCATGCAACCTACCTCACCGAACCGGTTCGATGAACGGCTTCGGCTTGATGTTACTGCCGCGCCACGCCGCTGGGTACCACCTCGCAAGCTCGGACGAGAATGGGCTCGTGACCGAACCCTCACGAACCTACGTAGGACCGGCCGACGCTCACGAGCCAGATGACCGCGAGGCCGGCGCGTGAGCACGATCCGCGACATCGCGCGCGAAGCCGGCGTGTCCGTATCAACGGCCTCGTTGGCGCTCAACGGCGACGCGCGCGTGCGCCCCGACACGCGCTTGCGCGTCCTCACCGCCGCCGAGCAGCTCGACTACCACCCGAGCCGCACGGCCAAGAACCTCTCGAGCGGCCGGACCTGGTCGCTTCACCTCATGAACCCGATGCGCGACGCCGGGCTCTCCTCCACGTTCTTCACGCGCTTCGTGCGCGGCGTTCACGACGTGGTGGCCGCCCTCGACTACACCCTGGCTTTGACCGTGCTCGACGACGAGGCCGAGGCGGACGAGATCCTGCGCAAGCTCGTCCTGGAGCGCTGGGCCGACGGGGTGATCCTGATGAACGTCTCCGAGGAGCAGTCGTTCCTCGCGAAGCTCCTCCAGCACGAGTTCCCGCACGTCCTCCTCGGCCACAGCACCTTGCCCGGGGTGACGAGCGTCGACAGCGACAACCAGGCGGTGGCGGCGGACGCCGCGGCGCACCTCCTGGCGCAGGGCCGACGGCGGCTCCTGTACCTCAACGGGCCCGCCCCGCACGCCTTCGTCCAGGAGCGCGCCACCGGTTTCCGGCTCGCTCACGAGTGGGCCGGGCTGCAGGCGGCCGGCTCGCAGGTCCAGTTCGGCATCACGTCGGCCGAGGGCGCGCGGGCTCGGGTGAGGCAGCTACTGGAGGGCGGCGGGACCTTCGACGGCGTGCTGGCCAACAGCGACGAGGCGGCCATCGGCGCGCTTCGGGCCGTGCGCGACGCCGGACTGCGCGTGCCCTTCGATATCGCCATCGTCGGCATCAACAACGACGACCTCACCGAGTACACCGACCCGCGCCTCACCAGCGTAGAGCTGAACGCGGCCGATCTCGGGCGCGTGGCCGCCGAGCTCCTGATCCGCAGCATCGACCGCCACCCGCCCGAACGCCGCCTCGTGCCGCACCACCTCGTGCAGAGAGATTCGAGCTAACGACCGCATGCCCACCGCAGATCGCCAGCGCTTCACCGCCTTCGTGGTCCCGCACACGCACTGGGACCGCGAGTGGTACGAACCGTTCAAAGTCTTCCAGGCTCGGCTAGTCGATGTGATCGACGCCGCGCTCGACCTCCTGAGCGACCCCGCGTACCGCCGCTTCACGCTCGACGGCCAGGCGGCGGTCCTCGAGGACTACCTCGCCCTGCGCCCCGAGCGCGAGGAGGACCTCCGCCGCTACGTGCAGGCCGGGCGCCTGCGCATCGGACCCTGGTACGTGCTGGCGGACGAGTTCCTCGTGAGCCCGGAGGCGCTGGTCCGCAACCTACTGGTCGGCGGCCGCGTGAGCCGACGCTTCGGCGACCCGCTGCCCGTCTGCTACACGCCCGACTCGTTCGGGCACGTCTCGCAGCTCCCGCTCATCGCCGCCGGCTTCGGTCTTCCAGCCATCGTGTTCGAGCGCGGCCTCGGCGACGAGGGCGAGCGGCTCCGCGGCGAGTTCACATGGGTCGCGGCGGACGGCGAGACCGAGGTCTTCACGGCCCACCTCATCGGCACCTACTCCGGCGCCACCGCGCTCGGCCACGTTGACTGGGAGCTGACGGACGCGTACGACGATGAGCGCGCCATGGAACACCTCAGGGCCGCTCTCTACGGCGTGCAAGGCGACGAGGTCGCCGACCTGCCCGAATGGTTCAGGGCCTCCCTCGAGCGCGTGCGCGGCGGCCTGACGGCGCACGCGACGGGCAGCGCCCTCATCCTCCTCAACGGCTCGGACCACCTCTTCCCCCAGCCGAACTTGCCCCAGGTGCTCCGGAGGGCCTCCGAGGCCTTCCCGGAGATCGAGTTCGTGCAAGGCGACGTCGAGGAGTTCGTGACGGAGGCCCGGCGCACCGCGGTCGGGCTGGAACGGTTCCAGGGCGAGTTCCGCGGCAGCCGCTACCAGCACATCCTCGCCGGCGTCCTCTCCGCCCGCCTCTACCTGAAGCGCGAGAACCATGCTTGCCAGACGGCGCTCGAGCAGTACGCCGAGCCGCTCTCCGCGCTCGCCTGGTGGGCGAGCGGCCGCCACCCGGACGCCCTGCTGCGCGAGGCGTGGAAGCTCCTGCTCCTCAACCACCCGCACGACTCCATCTGCGGCTGCTCCGTGGACGCGGTCCACCGGGAGATGCTGACGCGCTTCGAGAACGTCCGCCAGCTCGGCGACGACGTCTGCCGCCGCGCCTTCGCGCTCCTCGGGGGCCGCAAGCCGAGCAACATCCAAGAGGTCCACGCGACGGCGAAGGACGCGTTCACGGTCTTCGACCCGCTGCCCTTCCCCAGGCGCGCGGTCGTGCGGCACGAGCTCGACCTGCCGGCCGGCGAAGCGTCCGAGCTCACCGTCCTTGACGCGCACGGCCGCGCCTTGAGCGCCCAGGTGACCGTGATGCCCGGCTTCGCGCCCGGCCAGAGCAGCGTGCGGGTCGACCACGTGACCATCGACGTCCTGGCCGACCTCGAACCGCTCGGGCTCACGAACCTCCACCTCGCGCGCGCCGGGTCGGCGACGACGGCCACCGGCACGAACCCCGCCGCCCCCGCGAACCCCGATGCTACGCGCGCCTTCCGAGACGCCGGAGAGCCGACCGCGACGGTGAGCGCGACGGCAGGCCCTAACGGGCTCCGACTGGAGAACGATCACGTGAGCGTCGCGATCCGCGACGACGGGGACGTGGAGTTGCGCGACCGCCGGTCTGGCGAACGCTACGCGCTGGAACTGCGCCTGGAGGACCAGGGCGACGCGGGCGACGAGTACGACTTCTCGCCCGTGCCGGGCGACGAGCCCGCCTACTTCTCCGACCCGTGCCGGCCCCCGCGCCTCGTCACGCGCGGCCCGGTAGTGGCGAGCGCGCGCCTCGAGTACGCGCTCGAGCTGCCGGAACGCCTGAGCGACGACCGGGCCAGCCGTACGGGGAGCGCGGCGCTGCCCGTAACGCTCGACCTGACCCTCCACGCCGACGACCCCCTGCTGCGCGTGAGCGTCAACTTCACTAACACGGCTTCCGACCACCGCCTCCGGCTGCGGTTCGCCACGGGCACGCCCAGCGAGACGGTGTGGGCCGACGGTCACTTCGACGTGTTGGAGCGGACGGTGCGGCCGACCGCCGGCGAGGGTTGGTTCCAGGCGCCACCGCCCACCGATCACCAGCGGCGCTTCGTCGCCGTGTCGGGCGCGGGCCGCGGCCTCGCCATCCTCCACCGGGGCCTGCCGGAGTACGAGGCGTTCCACGGCGAGGGCGGCACGGAGCTGGCTGTCACGCTCGTGCGCTCCGTGGGCTGGCTGTCGCGCACCGACCTGTTGAGCCGCCCGCAAGGCGCGGGGCCGCTCCTGCCGACCCCGGAAGCGCAATGCCTCGGCGCGCACCGTTGCGAGCTGGCCGTCTACCCCTTCTCCGGGCCGTGGTGGGAGAGCGACCTCCTGCGGCGCGCGCAGGCGTTCATCGCGCCGCCCCTCACCGCCCCCGGGGTCTCCTCTGGCGCCGGCCCTGGGCTCCTGCGCGTCGAAGGCCCCTTCGACCTCTCGGCCGTCAAGCGCTCCGAGGAACGTCAGAGCCTCATCGTCCGCGTCGCGAACGCGGCGCCCGTCGCCGCCACGGGCCGGCTGCGGTTCGGCAGGCCGGTGAGCGCGGTCTACACGACGCGCCTGGACGAGACGCGTCTGGAGGACCTGGGCGCCACCTCGGACGTCTTCCTGCAGCTCGGGCCACGCAGCGTGGCCAGCTTCGAGTTCGTTCCGGAAGGGGGGTGATGCCCAGCAACGCGAGTGAAACCCCCCGGATCAGGGAAAGCAACTGCCCTTAGCAACGTTCAACCTCATCGGAGGCAACACATGAAGCAACGCATCACCGCGCTGGTCACCCTGCTCGTCTTGGGCGCCATGGTGTCACCGGCGTTCTCACAGTCGCTCAGCATCGTCTGCCGCTGCGTGGCCGGTGGCGCCAACGCCAACCAGGTCGCCTGGCTCAAGGAGTACGTCATCCCGGAGTTCGAGAAAGCGCACGCCGGAGTGAGCGTCACGCTCAACGAGTTCGGCGGCACCGACGACGCCCTGAAGCAGCAGTACGCCCTCGACCTCTCCGTAGGCAAGGGTAACGACGTCATGGGCTTCGACGGCTTCTGGATCCCCGAGTTCGCCAGCGGCAACCTCCTCAAGCCACTCAACGCCGTGGCCGGTGCCGCCGTCGACGGCTGGGAAGGCTGGAACCACATCTCCGCCGGCATTCAGAGCATCCTGAGCTACGGCGGCGCGATCTACGGCGTCGCCAACGGCACCGACGTCCGCATGATCTTCTACCGCAAGGACATCCTCGAGCAGGCCGGCGTCGCCAACGCCGACGCCTGGCAGCCCACATCGTGGGCCGACATCACGGACGCCGCCGCCAAGGTCCTGGCCGCCTTCCCGGACAGCGCGCCGCTGCAGATCAACGCGGGCACGAGCGTGGGCGAGGCGACGACCTTGCAGGGCTACTACATGCTCCTCCTCGGCACGGGCGAAGAGCCGTTCATGGACGGCAAGTGGGTCGTCCGCAGCCAAGGCATCCTCGACACGCTGAACTACTACCGCGACATCTACGTCGACCACGCCTACGGCTCGCAGCGCGTGCAGCTCGTCAAAGACGGCCGCGACCAGTCGTTCGCCAACTTCCGCGACGGCAAGACGGCCATGCTGGTCGAGGGTGACTGGTTCTACCGCTCCGTCACGGCCCCCGGGTCCGATTACGCCGTCGACAACCGCGACGAGATCATGGGCTGGGCCAAGATGCCGAGCGAGACCCCCGGCTCCGGCATCCGCGGCCAGGACTACGTGAGCGCGTCCGGCGGCACCGGTTGGGTCCTCAACCCCAACACGGCCAACCCGCAGCTCGCGTGGGAGCTCCTCGCGTTCATGAACAGCAAGGGTGCGCGCGACGTCTGGATGACGTACCAGCCCGGCATCCCGGCCCGCGACGACGTGCCGGTGCCGAACAGCGCCTTCCTGACCGACACGGCCGCAGCGCTCCTGCCCCTCACCGTCTCGCGGCCGAACAACGACTACTACGCCAAGGTCTCCGAGCAGATCCAGCTCATGACCGAGAACGTGGTCTCCGGCCAGATGACCCCGCAGCAGGCGATGGACGCCTACGCCGCGGCCGTCACCGGAATCGTCGGCGCCGACGCGCCCTTCGACCTGCACGCCCACTAAGTCACGAGATCCCTTGGGGGCGGCGCGCTAACTTGCGCGCCGCCCCCGAACGCCAGGAGCGGCTCTTGCACCAACGGCGGACCATCCTCCCACTGCGTACCGGGCTCCTCTTCCTCGGGCCAGCGGCTCTCTTCATCGGGGCGTTCATACTGCTGCCCTTCTTCTGGATCGCCGGCGTCAGCTTCACCAACCGGACGCTGACGGGCGCCACGGCCGCGAACCCCCAGTTCGTCGGCCTGCAGAACTATCTCAAGCTGTTCGATCTCTCCACGTTCATGAACCCGGGCCAGTTCGGCTCGTCGCTCGTCATAACCGGCCAGTTCGTCTTCTGGTCGGCCATCGTCGGGCAGGCCGTCCTCGGCCTCCTGCTCGCCTGGTTCTTCTACCGCCGTTCCGGGTGGGTGAAGGAGTCGGTCCAGACGCTCGCCATCGTCGCGTGGATCATCCCCGACGTGGTCGTGGCGTTCGCCTGGAACGCGTTCCTCGACTACGACGGCGGCACGCTGAACTGGCTGTTCGGCCTGGTCGGCCTCCACAAGGTCGACTGGCTCCTCGCCATGCCCCTCCTATCGATCGTCCTGTTCAACGCCTGGCGGGGCGCCGCCTTCTCCATGCTCCTCTTCTCGTCGGCGCTCGGCTCGATCCCGCCCAGCTACCTGGAGACGGCGGACGTCGCCGGCGCCGGACCGTGGCAGCGGCTGAAGGACATCATCCTGCCCCTGATCCGCACCCACATCGTCACCGACCTGATCCTCATCACCCTCTGGACGTTCAACACCTTCGGGCCGTTCCTGCTCACCGGCGGCGGGCCGGCCTTCAAGACGGAGGTCGTCTCCGTGCTCACCTACCGCATGGCGTTCAAGTACTTCGACTTCGGCACGGGTAGCGCCCTGGGCATGGTCATGATGCTCATCAACCTGGGCTTCGCGCTCGTGTACCTGGGCCTCCTCAGGCGGCAAGGGAGTTCGCGGTGAGGGTCGTCAAGCACGTGCTCGGTCGCGTCGCCTTCTACGTCGTGGCGGCCGTCTTCGCCGCGGTCTTCGCGTTGCCTCTCCTATGGCTCGTGTTCGCGCCGTTCGGCTCGAGGGCCACGCTCTCCGTCGCGCTCCCGGACCCCTTCACGCTCTCGAACTTCGGCAGGGTCTTCGCGAACACGTTCGCCGTGCGGGCGCTCTTCCAGAACAGCATCATCCAGGCCGTAGGGACGATGATCCTCGTGACGCTCCTCGCCACCCTCGCCGCCTACGCGCTCTCGCGCGCGCCCATCCGCGGCCGCGACGTCCTGAGCTACGGCCTCGTCCTCTTCTCCTCGATCGTGACGGGCACGGCCGCCATGGTGCCCATCTTCCTGCTCATCTTCAACCTGGGCCTGATAGACACGCACATGGGCGTGATCCTCGTGTTCACCGGCGGGCTGCTGCCCGCCGCCATCTTCATCATGCGCGACTTCGTCGACTCCATCCCGCGCTCGTACGAGGAGTCCGCCCTCGTGGCCGGCGCCAGCCCCTGGGGCATGTTCCGCGACATCGCCCTGCCGATCGTGCGCCCGGGGATGATGGTCGTCGGGGTATGGACGTTCGTCAACGTGTGGGGCGGCTTCCTCGTGCCGTTCATCCTGCTGCGCAGCCCCACCAAGATGCCGGCCGCCGTGGCCATCTACTCCTTCTACACGGAGGGCGGCACCCCGATCATCACGCTCACCACGGCCTACGCGCTGCTCTACACGCTGCCCGTGCTGGCCCTCTACCTGTTCGTCAACTGGAAGTACGGTTTCCGCTTCTTCGGCGGGATCAAGTCATGAGGGGTTGAGGACCTTGGCCAACGTCACGTTCAGGTCGATAACGAAACAGTTCGGCGCCTTCACCGCCGTCAACGACGTCTCCTTCGAGATCGCGGACGGCGAGTTCGTCTGCCTGCTCGGCCCATCGGGGTGCGGCAAGACGACCACGCTCAGGATGATCGCCGGACTCGAGCAACCCACGAGCGGGCGCATCCTCATCGGAGCGGCCGACGTCACCGAGGCCAAGCCGAAGGAGCGCGACATCGGCATGGTCTTCCAAGACTACGCCCTCTTCCCGCACATGACCATCGCGGACAACATCGCCTACCCGTTGAAGGTCCGCGGGGTCGGTCAGGCGGAGCGCCGGAGACGCGCGGCCGAGGTGGCCAAGAACCTCTCGATAGACCAGCTCCTGGACCGCCGGCCCGGCCAGATCTCGGGCGGCCAGCAGCAGCGCACCTCGGTCGCTCGTGCCGTGGTGCACAAGCCTAAGGTGTACCTGTTCGACGAGCCCCTCTCCAACCTCGACGCCAAGCTCCGCCTCGAGGCGCGCAGCTTCCTGAAGCACCTGCAGCGCGAGCTCGGCGTCACCTCGCTCTACGTCACCCACGACCAGGCCGAGGCCATGGCCATGGCCGACCGCGTCGCGGTCATGGATCGCGGGGAGATCGTCCAGTTCGGGCCGCCCCTCGAGGTCTACCGGCAGCCCGCCACGACCTTCGTCGCCAACTTCCTCGGGAGCCCGCCCATGAACCTGCTGAGCGTGCGCTACGCGGGCGGCGCCTTCGCGTCCAGCACGTTCGAACTCGACGCGAGCCCGTTCGCAGGGCGGCTCCGCGACGTGCGTGACGGGAGCGAGCTCACGCTCGGCATCCGCCCCGAGCACGTGCGCATGGGCGGCGAGGGCGACCGGTGGCGCATCCCCGGGGAGGTCTACGCCGTCGAGCCCCTCGGCCCCGAGTCGCTCGTCACCCTCAGGGTCGCCGGCGCCCTCGTCACGGCCAGGCTGTTCGGCGACGACCCGCCCACGGCGACCGGCGCGGCCAGCTTCGCGTTCGACCCGGCGCACCTGCACGTGTTCGGGCAGGACGGCCGGCGCCTGGCCGCGCGATGACCGCGCCTCGCGTGGGGGGCGACCCGGCGACGGCGTTCGAGGTCCCGACGCCGCGATGATCACCTTCGAGGGCCGGGTGACGCCGGTCACGCGCGCGGACAGCGTCTACCTCTACCTCCCGTTCGCCGTGCCGGAGGGCGCGGAGCGGATCGACGTGCGCTACGCGTTCGAGGCCGGGAGCATCCTCGACCTGGGCCTGCTGGACCCGGAGGCGGGGCCCTTCCCTGCGACGACCGGTTTCAGGGGTTGGAGCGGCAGCGCCAGGCGCGCCGTGTTCGTCAGCGCCAAGGAGGCCACCCCCGGTTACCTGGCTGGGGAGCTGCAGGCGGGCGGCTGGCAGGTCGTGTTGGGGCTGGCGCTGGTGGCGGACGCGGGCTGCGACTACCGGGTGGAGGTCGCGGTGACCGCGGCCGTGGACACCGCCGCCGGCGAACCCGTGGTCACTGGTGCGCCGCCGCCAGCCCTCCCGACCACGAGCACTCGCGACGTGGTCACCCTTGGCACGAGCGTAGCGGCCGACCACCGTGCGGCGCCGCGGCCGGGCCCCGGCTGGTACCGGGGCGACCTGCAGAGCCACACCTACTACAGCGACGCCCGCGGCTCCATCGCCGACCTCGTGGCCGAGGCGCGGAGCCGGTCGCTGGACTTCCTGGCCGTCACGGACCACAACACGTCGAGCCACCACCGCGAGCTGGCGGCTTGGAACGCGTCCGACTGGGGCAGCGGCAGCGGCGGGCCCCTGCTGGTGCCCGGGGAGGAAGTGACGACCTACCGCGGCCACGCGAACGTCTGGGGCGTGAACGGTTGGACCGACTTCCGGCTCGAGCGGCCCGGCGACCTCGAGCGCCTCGTGCGGCACGTGAGCGCCCGCGGCGGGCTCTTCTCCGTGAACCACCCGAAGGTGACGCCGGGCTGCCTCGGCTGCGACTGGGAGTACGAGGTGCCTGACGGCGCCGCCAGCCTCGAGGCGTGGCAGGGGCCGTGGCTCATGCGCAACTGGGACTCCCTGGCGCGCTACGACGCGCTCCTGCGCTCCGAACGCATGCTCACGCTCGTCGGCGGGAGCGACAGGCATCATCCGGGCTACCCGAACGAGGACCCGCCCGTCTTGCAGGTCGGCTCCCCCACGACCTGGCTGGAGCTGTTCGAGTTGTCCGTTCCCGCCGTCCTCGAGGCCATCCGGACCGGTCGCGCGTTCGTCAGCGAGTCGCCCGCCGGTCCCTTCCTCGAGCTCGACGTCGGCGGCGTGGGCATGGGCGGGGCCGTCGCGAAGGGCGAGGCCGTGGCGGCCAGCGCGCGCGTGACGGGCGCGCCGGGCGACATGCTCACCTGGATCGGCAGCGGCGGAGTGCTCAGGGAGGTAGCGATCGAGGGCGACGACTTCACCGACGCATGGGCGTGGTCGGCCGAAGGCGCGTACCTACGAGTGGAAGTGGTGGCGCGCGCCTCACTACCCGCCTTGCTCGAGGAGCTGGCGCGCTTCGCGGCCGCCGGCCGGCTGCCGCCGTACCTGAAGCGCGAGGAGGTCGTGGCGAACCCGTGGCGGCGCGCGCTCTCCAACCCGGTGTACGTGAGGTAGGGGTGCGCCTGGGGAGCGGAGTTCAGCTCGCCAGCGAGTAGAGTGCTTGAGGTGCCGCACTCGCAGCTGACCGTACCCACGCACGTTGCCCGGCGCTTCGTCCTCGGGAAGCAAGGCCTTTGGCCGGGCAGGCGCTGGACCGGCGAGGAGGGCACCGAGCGCGCCATGCGCGCCGTCGAGCACTTGCAGCTCGACCCGCTCAACATCACCGCTCGCAGCCAGGACCTGATGCTGCACGCGCGGGTCGCTGGTTACGCGCCCGAAGGGTGGCAACGCAAGGCGTACGCCGAGCGCAAGTTCTTCGACTGGGGCGGCTGGTTGGCGGTGCGCCCCATGGAAGAGCTGCCCTACTTCAGGCGCTACATGATCGACGCCGCCGATCACCCGGTCCACGCCGAGTGGGCCAGGGAGCATGCGGCCGTGCTCGCCGAGATGCGGGAGGTCGTCAGGGCTCAGGGTCCGGTCTCCAACCGAGACTTCGAGACGGCCGCGCGCGAGCGCGTGAACAGCTACCGGGGGCGCAAGGACAGCGCCTTGGCGCTCTACCACCTGTGGCGCACGGGCGAGGTGATGATCCACGGTCGCAACCGCTTCGAGCGCAGCTACGACCTCACCGAGAGGATCGCGCCGGCCGAGCTCATCTACGAGGCGCCGGCAGACGAGGTCGCGCGCTTCATGATGCTCAAGGGCGTCGCCTTTCACGGTCTGCGGGATAGCGGCGGCACCTTCCCCGTTCCCGGCGCCCAGACGGTCGGGCCAGCCCGGGCCCTGCTGAACGAGCTGACGGCCGCTGGCGCCCTGCTCGAAGTGAACCTGGAAGGTCAGCGCGGCAAGCACTACTTGCTCGCTTCCGACTTGCCCCTACTGGAAGAGCTACTGCAGGACCGGGTCCCGGCCGCCTGGCGGCCGGTGGGTCAGACGACCATGGAGGCCGTCACGTTCCTCGCGCCGCTCGATCCGGTGTCGGCGCGCGGTCGCTCCACCAAGCTGTTCGCTTTCGACTACGTCTGGGAGGTCTACAAGCCGCTCGACAAGCGCCAGTGGGGCTACTACGTGCTCCCGATCCTATGGGGCGACCGGCTGGTGGCGCGCGCCGACCTGAAGCTCGACCGCGCCGGCAACACGCTGCAGGTGCTCGGCTTCTGGCTCGAGGACCCGGCGACCGGCAAGGACGAGGCGTTCGCGCAGGCGTTGGGGCGGGGCTTGGCCGGCCTGCGGCGCTTCCTGGGCGCCGCCAAGCTCGACGTCTCCGCGGTCCGCCCCGTGGCACTCAGGAACGCGGCGCGCCGCGCCGCGGCCTAGAGCCCCCCGCGCCCGGCCACGAACGCGAGCGCCTCGTCCTCGAAGGCCATGAAGTTCGCGCACCCGTGGCGTGTGACGACGATGGCGCCGCAGGCGTTACCCATGCGCGCACTCTCGTACCAGTCCCACCCCTTGAGGCGGCCGTAGATGAAGCCGCTCGCGAACGCGTCGCCCGCGCCGAGCACGTTGTGCACCTCGACGGGGAAGCCGGGCACGTCAGTCACGGTGCCGTCGCGCAGGAAGACGCTCGCGCCCTGCGCGCCGCGCTTCACGACGAGCGCCTGGGGGCCCGACGGCGCGGCGAGGAGCGCGCGCACGTTGGCCTCCACGTCGCCCTCGATGGTGGGCGCGGAGACCTGCTGGTGCGTGATGCGGACCTGCGCGGCGTCGCTCAGCATGGCCGCGTTGATCTCCTCCTCCGTGCCCAGCGCGACGTCGACGCTCTGCAGCAGCGCCCGCGCGCAGACGCCGAAGGCGCGGGGGTCGTGCCACTGGTCGGCGCGGAAGTCGAGGTCGAAGAACACGGTCGCGCCGGACGCCTTGGCGCGCTCGACGGCGAAGAGCGTGGCGCTGCGGCTCGGCTCGCGGCTCAGGCCGGTGCCGGAGACCTCCAGAGCGCGTGTGCGCTCCAACGGCGCGGCCAGCACGTCGTCGATGGTGAGCTGCATGTCGGCCGCGTTGTCGCGGTAGAAGACGAGGGGGAAGCGGTCGGGCGGCTCGATGCCTAGGAGCACGGCGCTGGAACGCGCTCCGGGCTTGCGGGGCAGGAAGCCGACGTCGACGCCCTCGCGCCTCAGGAACGCGAGGATGAAGTCGCCGACCTTGTCCTCGCCGACGGCCGTGAGGAGCCCGGTGCGTAGGCCAAGCCGGTTCGCGCCCACGGCGATGTTGGTCGGGCTGCCGCCCACGTAGGCGGCGAAGCTCGTGATCTCCTCGAACGGGGCGCCGATGTCGTTGGCGTAGAGGTCGATGGAGGAGCGCCCCATCGTGATGAGGTCGTACTCCTTGGCGCTCACGCCTCGCCACCCTCGGACCGGTCGGCCGGCGGCGTCCCGCGTGCCCCGGCGCCCAGCGGCAGCCGCAGGCGCCCGGGGGCGCCCTCCCAGTTCCCCCGCACCCACGCGAGCTGCGGCTCGTCGCGCGCGACCCACGACGGCGTGTCGCCGGCCAGGAAGTTCAGGTAGTAGCAGTCGTAGCCGGGCGCCGTGACGACGGGGTGGTACCCCCGGCGCACGATGACCGTGTCGCCGTCCTCGGCCCTCACGACCTCGTCGAGCGAGCGGTCGTCGGTGTAGAGGCGTTGGAGGGCCCAACCGCCCTTCGGTTGGAAGCGGTAGTGGTAGACCTCCTCGAGGTCCACCTCCTCGGGCGGCGCCTGCACGTCGTGTTTGTGAGGCGGGTAGGAGCTCCAGTTGCCCGAGGGGGTGTAGACCTCGACGCAGAGGAGCTTCTCGGCGCCGCCCGGGTCGATGACGTGGCTGATCTGGCGCGTGACGTTATGGCCGCCGCGGATCTCGACCGCGACGTCCTCCGGCGCGATGAAGCGGGGCGGCAGTCGCCCTTCCGCCGGCGCGGTGGCCATGGCGATCTCGACGTCGGTGCTGGCGAGCACGCGCCACGCGTGGCCCGGCGGCAGGTAGAGGGCGTGGGGCAGGCCGGTGAACACCCCTGCGCGCCCCCGGAAAGCGCGCGCCTCACCCGCCGCTTCGAGGGTCCCGTCGCCGGACAGCACGACGAGGCAGAGTTCGACGCCGTCGGTGCGACCGGCGAGCGTCGCCCCGGCCGCGGCGCGGCGTGTCTCGAACCCTAGGTAGTTCCACCCGGCGCGCGCCGGGGTGAGTACCACGCCCGTCGCGCTCGTCGGCTCGTAAGGGACCTTGTGCTCCATGTTCGCGCTCACTCCCGGTTCTCGGCCACGTGGACGGGCTCCCCGCGCCCGAGGCTCGCCCTGGCCGCCACCGCCACCCGCAAGGACTCGATGGCGTCCTCGGGCCCGGGCGTGGGCCGCTCGCCGGCCAGCAACGCACTCACGAACGCCTGCACCTCCACGAGGTAGGCGTCGCGGAAGCGCTCGAGGAAGTAGTAGACGTAGTCGCCCCGGATGCCGCCCTCGCCGTAGCGCCACACGTTGGTGGCGCGCTCGGCCTCGGACACGACCTTGCCGCGCTCGCAGTGGACCTCGACGCGCAGGTCGTAGCCGTAGGCGGTGCGGCGCGTGTTCTGCAGCACGCCGATGGCGCCGGAGGCGAACTCGAGGGTGAGGATGCTCGTGTCGACGTCGCCGTGCTTCTCGAGGTAGGGCGCGACGAGCACGCGCCCGAGAGCGGTGACGCGCGTCACCTCGCCGGCCACGAAGCGCGCCATGTCGATGTCGTGGATCACCGAGTCGACGTAGATGCCGCCCGACGTGGCCACGTATCCCTCTGGGGGCGGCGTCGGGTCGGAGGACTGGCTGCGGAACATCTCGACGCGCCCGAGCTCACCAGCGTGGACGGCGCGCGCCACCTCCGCGAAGCCGGGGTCGTAGCGCCGGTTGAAGCCGATCTGGAACGGCACGCCGGCGTCCGCGACGACGGCCAGCGCCTCGGCGGTGCTGGCCAGGTCCTGGGCGACGGGCTTCTCGCAGAAGATCGCTTTGCCGGCGCGCGCCGCGGCCATCAAGTGCTCCGCGTGCAGGGTAGTCGGGGAGGCGATCACTACGGCCTGGACGACCGGGTCCGCGAGGGCCGCGGCCAGGTCCGTTCCCGACTCCGCCCCGCCGTAGGCCGCGCGTGCCGCCGCCGCCCCGTCGGCGTCTACGACCCGCACGAGGCGGGCGCCGTCGACGGCGCCCGCGAGGTGACGAGCGTGCAGCTTGCCCATCCTGCCCGCTCCGATGACCAGGAAGCCGATGGCGGCTTCCGAACCTGCCTTACCGAGGCTCATCGTCGGCTCCTTGGCGCACCCGTCCTAGAGGCGAGCGGCGCGCTCACAACCCGTATCTCTCGCGCAGGAACGCTCTGGCCGCCCCCGACACCGCATAGGGGTCGTGCGCCGCGGGGTCCTGCTCCGCTTCCACGATGTACCACCCCGCGTAGCCGGCGCCCTCGAGCGCGCCGATGACGGGGTCGAAGGCGAGCGCCCCGGCGCCGGGCGTGCAGAAGACGTTGGCCTTGACGGCCTCGACGAAGGAGAGGCCCTCGCGCTTCACGCGCTCGAGCACGTCGGCGCGCACGTCCTTCAGGTGCACGTAGCCGACGCGCGCGGCGAAACGGCGCGCCGTCGCTCCCGGGTCGCCGCCGCCGTACGCGATGTGGCCAGTGTCGAGGCAGTAACCGACGAGCGCCGTGTCCGTCGAGGCGAACAGGCGCTCGATCTCCGCGGGCTTCTCGATGGCGGTGCCGCCATGTGGGTGCACGCATAGCGCCACGCCGTGCTCGCGCGCGTACGCGCCGACCTCGTTCAGGGCGGAGCAGACCCGGTCCCACTGCGCGTCCGAGAGCGGCTCGACGGCGCCCAGTTGGCCCCGCCTGTCCCAGTGCAGCGAGCCGCCGCCCTCGGCGAGGTTGGCGAAGCCGGCGCCGGCGGCCCGGCAGAAGTCCACGTGCGCGCGCGCCGCCGCCAGCTCGTCCTCCAAGAACTCCGCATGCGCGAAGTTCGTCCAGCGGTAGGCGCCGGCCAACACGAGCCCGTGCTCGGCGAGGGCCGCGCGCAAGGCGGCGGGCTCCTGCGGGTAGACGTAGCTCATCTCGGAGGCCGCGTAACCGAGCTCCGACATCTCGCTCATGACGCGCGCGGCCGTGTACCCCGGACCCCAGCCGCGGATGTCGTCGTTGACCCAACCGATGGGCCCGATCCCGACCCGACCCCGCGACCACGGGCCGCCCTGGCCGCCGGGCGGGGGGCCCGCGGCGCCTCTGCTCGTCTCGCTCATACCGTCCTCTGCTTCGCTCTGCCGCGGTCGTACTCCCAGCGCGCGGCGCGCACGTTCTCCTGCTCCGTGGCCTCGGCGATGGGCACGTCCCACCAGCCCTCGAAGCCGGGCACGCGCTTCTCAGGGTGCGCGGGCACCACGATCACGGTGACGCGCTCGGCGGAGCGGGCCGCGGCCAGTGCCGCGAGCAGCTCCTCCTTGGTCGGCGCGAACACGGCCTCGGCGCCGAGCGCCGCCGCGTGCGCCGTGTAATCGACGCTCTGGTACGGCCCGTCCAGGGCGCCTCCGCGCGCGGCGCGGCCCCGCAGCTCGTTGAGGAACGAGGGCGTGCCGGAGGCGCGCTGCAGGCCGTGGATGGACTGGAAGCCGTGGTTGTCGACGAGCACGATAGTGAAGCGCAGCCCTTCGGCGAGCGCCGTCACGATCTCGCTGTTCATCATCAGGTAGGAGCCGTCACCGATCATGACCACGACCTCGCGCCCCGGCTCGGCCAGCTTGACGCCGATGCCGGCGGGGATCTCGTAGCCCATGCACGAGTAGCCGTACTCAAGGTGGTAGGCCTTCGGGTCTTCCGGCCGCCACAGCTTCAGGAGGTCGCCGGGCATGCTGCCGGCGGCGCAGACGACGGTGGCGTGACCGCCGACGGCGGCGTTGACGATGCCGATGACCTCGGCCTGCGCCAGGCGCCCCGAGTCCACGCTGTCAGGGTCCACCCGCCCCGGATCCACCCCGCCACGCGTCGCGGCGAGACCCTCGCCGGAGCGCAGGGCGTCGACGATGCCGTCCCACTCGGCCTTGACCGCCCTCACCCGCTCGCGCCACGGCAGCGGCGCGCCGGTCCAGCCGCCGGTCGCCACCTCGGCGCCCAAGCGCTCGAGCGCCCGCTTGGCATCCGCCACCAGGGGGAGGCTCCTCAGCTTGCCGGCGTCGGCCGCGACGACGTTGATGCTCACGAACCCCACGTCCGGGTCCTGGAAGGCCGTCTTCGAGGCCGTGACGAAGTCGCCGAGGCGCGTGCCCACCGCGATCACGAGGTCGGCGTCCGCGGCCAGGCGGTTGGCGGCCAGGCCGCCCGCGGCGCCCACCGCCCCGGCGTTGGACGGGTGGTCCCATGCCAACGCGCCCTTGCCGGCTTGCGATTCCACCACGGGTACCCCGTAGCGCCGGGCGAACGCCTCGAGCTCCGCGCTCGCGCCAGAGTAGATGACGCCGCCGCCGCACACGACGAGCGGCCGCCGCGCGCGCGCCAGCCGGCGCGCCACCTCCGCGACGAGCTCCGGCTCCGGCTCGGGGCGCCGCACGCGCCACGCGCGCTCGGCGAAGAGCTCGGCGGGCCAGTCGTACGCTTCCGTCTGCACGTCCTCGGGGAGGGCGATGACGACCGCGCCCGTCTCGGCGGGATCGGTCAGCACGCGCATGGCCTCGGGCAGGACCGAGAGGAGCTGCTCGGGACGCGTGACACGGGTGAAGAAGCGCGAGACGGGCCGGAAGGCGTCGTTCACGCTCACGTCGTGCTCGAGCGGGTGCTCGAGCTGCTGCAGCACGGGGTCGGGGATGCGGTTGGCGAAGTAGTCGGACGGGAAGAGGAGGACCGGCAGGCGGTTGATGGTGGCGCCCGCCGCGCCCGTGAGCATGTTGGTCGATCCGGGGCCGATGGAGGCCGTGCAGGCGAGCGTCTGCAACCTGTCCGTGTGCTTGGCGAAGGCGGCGGCCGTATGCACCATGGCCTGCTCGTTCTGCGGCCTGTAGGCGCGCAGTCCGACCTCCGGCCCGAGCTCCTGCAGCGCCTGGCCGAGGCCGGTCACGTTGCCGTGGCCGAGGATGGCGAACATGCCCGGCACGAGCCGCCTCGCCACCCCGTCGCGCTCGGACGACTGCGCGGCGAGGTACTTGACGATCGCCTGGCCAACGGTCAACCGCACCGTGCTCACGGGCCCGTCTCTCCCCCTTCGGGCAGCAAGTAGACGCCGGCCGTGTGGAACGTGACCTCTACCGCGTCGCCCCGCATGAAGCGGCTGCGCCCCTCGCCCGAGACGCTCGAGGCGAGCTCGCCGAGTGGCGTATCGAGCAGGAGCTCGCTGGTGATACCCAGGTAGCTGATGCTCTTGACGGTCGCGGGCAGGAACCCCGCCTCCGCGTCGCCGAGCGTGCCGGCGCCGCCGGCGGGAGCGAGCCGCACGGCCTCCGGCCTGACCATGACGGTCGCCTTCCCCTCGGGGAACGCTTGCGCGTACGGGAAGCGGTACGGGCCGACGCGTACGGTCGACCCGTCGTACTCGCCGGGCAGGAAGTTGGCGGAGCCGATGAAGTCGGCCACGAAGCGGTTGGCGGGTTGCGTGTAGAGCTCGTGCGGCGAGCCCTGCTGCTGGATGCGGCCGCCCTGCATGACGACGATCGTGTCGGAGATGGCGAGCGCCTCCTCCTGGTCGTGGGTGACGTAGACGCTCGTGATGCCGAGGCGCTGCTGCAGGTCGCGGATCTCCTGGCGCACGCGCCTACGCAGCTTGGCGTCGAGGTTGGAGAGGGGCTCGTCGAAGAGCAGGACGCGCGGCTCGAGCACGAGGGAGCGCGCCAGCGCCACACGCTGCTGCTGGCCCCCTGAGAGGGCGGCCGGACTGCGCTTCTCGAGACCGACCATCCCGACGGTCGCCAGCGCCTCCTTGACGCGCTTCTCCAACTCGGCGCCGGAGATCCTGGCGATGCGCAGGCCGTAGGCGACGTTGTCGAACACGCTCATGTGCGGGAAGAGCGCGTAGCTCTGGAACACCATGGTGACGTCGCGGTGGTTGGCGGCCAGGCGCGTGACGTCCTGGTCGTCGATGAGGATGTTGCCGCCGCTGACGGGCTCGAGGCCCGCGATCATGCGGAGCGTCGTGGTCTTGCCGCAGCCGGACGGGCCGAGCAGGGTCACTAGCGAGCCCGGCTCGATCGCCAGGTCGAGCCGGTCGACGGCCACGACGTCCTGGCCGAACTTCTTGGTTACGCCCTCGAGTCTGACGGGGGCCGGGGCGGGCATCAGGCCACCACCTCTCCGGTGATGCCCCCACGCCGCCGGGTGAGCAGGTTGAGCAGCAGGATCACGACCAGCATTGACACTATCAAAAGTGTACCCATGGCGGCCGCGCGCCCTGTCTGACCCTGCTCGACCCAGCCGAGGAGGAGCACGGTCGTCAGCTGGTTGCCTGGGCTGACGACGAAGATGACCTGGCTGATGGCGGTCATGGCGCGCACGAACGCGAAGATCAAGCCAGAGACGATCGGGATGATGAGGAGGGGCACGAGGACGCTCCGCAGCGTGCGGAACGAGCTCGAGCCCAGCATGGTCGAGGCCTCCTCCAGGCTCCTGTCGATCTGCGCGAAGCCGGCCACGCCGCCACGGATGGCGACGGGCATGTTGCGGAAGACGAAGGAGAGAACGATGATCACGGCGCTCGACGTGAGGAGCCAGGGGCCGGTGTTGAAGGCCAGGATGTACGCGATGCCCATCACGGTGCCGGGCGTGGCGAACGACAGCATCGAGCCGAACTCGAGTAGCCGCCTGCCCCAGAACTCCTGCCTGACGACGAGGTAGGCGATGAGGAAGCCGAGGAGCGCCGCGGGGACGGCGCTGATGGCCGCGATCCGCATCGTGTAGAGGAACACGGGCACGCCAGCGTTCGTGAGGTCGCGCCAGTGCTTGAGCGTCAGGGTCCCGTTCACCCCCCAGAGCTGCACGAACGAGCCGTAGATGATTGAGGCGTAGAGGGCGACCACCACGGCCGCCCATACGGCGAAGCCGACCAGGAGCACCGCCTCGAGCCCCCCGGGCAGGCGCGTGAAGGCACGCCGCGACGGCTTGCCCGTGACGGTGACGAACGAGCCGCGACCGAGCCACCGCGCCTGGGCGTAGAACACGAGCAGCACGACGAAGAGCAGCACCACGCCGTAGACGGCCGCCTCGGCCTGGTCGAAGCGGGCGGCGAACGCCGAGAACACCTCGGTGGCCAGGTAGTTGCGGTCGCCGCCGAGGATGAGCGGGTTGCCGAAGTCCGCGAACGACTCGATGACGGTGAGCAGGAACGCGTTGGCGAGGCCCGGCCGCAGGAGGGGCCACGTCACGGTGCGGAACGTGTGCCACTGGCTGGCGCCGAGCGTGGTTGACGCCTCCTCGAGGGCCGCGTCGAGCGCGGCCACGGAGCCCTGGATGACCATGTACGCGATGGGCGTGAACGCCAGGATCTGCGCCAGCGCCACACCTGGGATGCCGAAGATCCAGTTGCTTGAGATACCGAGGATGTCGAACGTGAGCAGGCCGCGGCGCCCGAGGAGGAAGATCATCGAGAAGGCGAGGATGAAGGGCGGCGTGATGATGGGCAGCACGCTGAAGGCGCCGAGCGAGGCCTTGACGAAGCGGAAGCGCGTGCGCTGCCCGAGGAGAGCGAAGCCGAGGCCGAGGAGCGTGGCGAAGGTGGCGGCTATCACGGCCAGCGTCAGGCTGCTGGGGACGGCGCCGCGCGCGAAGAGCATGAGGCCGACGACGAGGCCGGCGAGGCCGCTCGCGAGCGTGACCAGGACGACGCGCAAGGCCGGCTGGCGGCGCCAGAGCGACCAGACGAGCCCGAGCGCGAGCCCGGCCAGCGCGAAGTAGCGCACCAGCGCGCCCTCGCTGCGCGGGGTGAACGGGTTCTCGATCAGGATGAAGCGGTTGGTCTGCAGCGTGGCCAGGAACTTGGTGAGCGTGAACTTACCGTTCACGACCACGGCGGCCTGGAGCACCGTGACCAGCGGGTAGACGACGAGCAGGAGGACGAGCAGCCCCGTGAAGAGTATGCTGCTGGCCACGAACGGGTCGGCCCTCACCCTGCCAGAGAGGCTGAGGCCGTAACCGACGACCACGACGAGCAAGCAGAGCGACAGGAGCGCGCCCATGCCGAACGGCGTCTTGGTGGTCAGCAACCACGCCGTGCCGACGAGGAAGGCACCGGCGCCGGCGAAGGTGAGGACGTTGCCGCGCCTGAGCGTGGGGAGCGGCGCGAGGGCGGCCGCGGCCGCCACGAGCGCCAGGACGGGCAGCAGCCAGAGCCACGGGGCATCGAGGTTCCACGGCCTCAGGGCCGGGTCGATCGTCAGGAACGGCCTGCCCGGCCGGCCGAACGGTAGGAGGAGGAACGCAGCTGCGGCCGCCAGTGCGTAGACGGCAGCCGAGCCGCCGCGTCCCTTGGTACGCGCATGTGAGATGGAACGGACGGACACGACCTCACCTCTAAGTCGGGCCGGAGCGGGTGGTTGGCGGCCGCCGGCCACCGGCTCCCGGGCCCCTAGCGAACCGGCGCCGCACCCACGAAGCAGGTGCGGCGCCGTCTCCCGTCACGAGAGCGTGATCAGCGCGGCTGCGGGAAGATCTCGTTCGTCCACTTCGAGACCAGGCGGTCGCGCTCGGCCGGGTCACCGTACTTGGCGAAGTCGTAGTCGATGAGCTTGATGGTGTCGAGGTCGGGGGCGGCGGCAGGCACGGGGGTCTTGCTGTTGGACTGCACCTGGTAGGACCCGACCGTGGCGGCGATCATCTGGGCCTCGGGCGTGAGGGCCCACTCGATGAACTTGATGGCCGCGTCGCGTTCAGGCGCGCCCTTCACGAGGCTCAGGCCACCGATCTCGAAGCCCGTGCCCTCGCAGGGGGCGACGACGGTGAGCGGGAAGCCCTCCTCGGCGAACTTGACCCCGTCGTGCATGAACTGGATGGCGATTGCGACGTCGCCGCGGCCCGCGAGCTGCCCGGGGGCGGCGCCGGAGCGCGTGTACTGCTGGACGTTCTGGTGCAGCGCGGCAAGGTACTCGAAGGCCGCGTCCTCGCCCATGATCTGCACGAGCGTCGCGATGGCCGTGTAGGCCGTGCCGGAGGCGTTCGGGTCCGGCATCGCGATCAGGTTCTTCAGGGCGGGGTTCGTCATGTCGGCCCAGCACTGCGGGGTCGCCACGCCGTGCTCGGCAAGGATGCCCTCGTTGATCACGAAGCCGAGGGCCCCGGTGTACAGCGGGATGTAGGTCTCGCCCACCGACTTGGTGAGGCTGGGGAGCAGGTCGTCCCACGAGGACGGCTTGTAGAACTCGGTGAGGCCCTCGTTGAAGGCGGCGAGGTGCGGGTCGCCGGTGCCGCCGAACCAGACGTCGAACACCGGGTTCGCGGCTTCGGCGCGCAGGCGGGCAAGCGCCTCGCTCGACCCGAGACGGATGAACTCGAGGTCGATGCCGGTGGCGGCCTTGAACGCCGGGCCGAGCGCCTCACACCAGGCAAGGTCGGGGCTGCACAACAAGTTGACGCGCTGGGCGTTGCCGATGCCGGCGAAGAGCAGGAGCGACAGAGCCACACCTAGGAACAGACGTCTCACGAACTACCTCCACGTTGGGCCATGCCCAAGTACACCCAAGGGATGGGTTCGGGCCGGAACCCCCCGGCCCCGTTGAATCTCGAGTGTCTCGCGGATGATAGCGCCTTGGCGGTTCGGGTGTCAAAACGCCGTTCGAGTTCAGGCGGTCGTCTCGATCGGTCATCGCAACGCCTCCGGGAGCGAGCCTAGGGCGCGCCCGGTCAAGAGAGGCTCAAGGCCGTCCGCGCCTCAACCAGACGTGATGTTTCACCCCATCCGCCGCGACACGGAGCCTCTAGCATCGCGTTCGTGACGTTCGACCCAGTCGCATGTGGAGGTAAGTCCATGGACCATGCCATCCGACCCCATCGCCCCGCTCTCCATGTACCGGCCCTCGTTTGCCTCGGGGCCGTCCTGCTGCTCGCCGCGTGCACCAAGCCCGCGCCGATCCCACCACCGCCAGAGTTGACCCTCGAGGAAGCCGGCGCCTGGTGGCAGACCACTCCGGCCGTCACCCTGAGCGAGTACTCCAGCCTGCGCATACAGATGACCTTCAAGAACACGAGCGGCGTGACCCTGAGGTTCCTCGGTAGCGCCAACGCCGACGGCCCCGCGGGCGAGTTGCAGTTCTGGACCACCCCGGGCATCGCCGAGCCGACCGCCACCTTCGCCGCGTTCCCGGAGGGCGACTACGCGCCGGACGCGACCTTCGCGTGGGACGTCACGATCGACCTGACCGGACTGGCGGACGCGGAGGAGGGCTTCGCGCTCCGACCGCTAGAGTCGAACCTCGTCGGCACGGTCTTCCCCGGTCAGGGGGAAGTCGTCGACGCGACCGGTACGTTGGCCAAGTAGCGCCGCCACGGGCGGCGCGGCGTGCCGGCCCTGAGCGCCGCCCGCCCGTCTTGCCTAGCTGGCCGCCCGGCCCGCCTTCGCACGCTCGGCCTTGCCCAGCGCCACCTCGTTCTCCAGGCCGTCCATGGCTGCTTCCCAGAACGAGCGGTAGCGGGCGGCCCAGGCGCCGACGGTCCGTAGGGGTCGCGGGTCCAGGGCGTAGATCCGGCGCCTGCCCTCGGCGCGTACGGTGGCGAACCCCTGCTCCCTGAGCACATGCAGCTGCTGCGACACCGCCGACTGGGTGATCCCGAACTCGCCGCCGACTAGCTCGACCAGCTCTCCCGCCGCGCGCTCGCCATCGGCCAGCACCTCGACCAAACGGCGGCGCACTGGGTCACCCAGGACCGCGAAAGGGTGCATATCCATCTACTCCCCCGCCGTAGGCTCGCCTTCCGCGGCGCCCATGCCGGGGCCATCACCCGTGTAGAACTTCCTCGTCGTCTCGGCCCTGGCCCGCGCCTGGTCTACTGGGGTGCCGGCCGCGGCGTCGGCCTCGCCCCATGCGACGGCGGCCGTCCCGTAGAACGCCTTCCCTTCCGCCGACATTGGCCACTCCGGGTCGGCCTCCGGCGGCTTGGCGCCGCCGGGGTCCGCGAGGTGGAGCGTCAGGCCGAGGAAGCCGCCGTCCCAGCCGACACCGACGGCGCCTGGGCCGTACACGTCGCTGAAGCCTGGCATGAGCGGCGCCTCGTGCTCCAGCTCAAGCCGCGTGCCGTCGACCTGCGGGACGAGCCGCAACGTAAGCCAGCTGACCCCGCCGCCGAACTCCCACGTGGCCTCGATGAGTTCCGGCTCGACGCACGCCTGGATGGTGCCGCCGGCGTTCCCCTCGAACTGGTAGCGGCCGCCGAGGCGCAGGTCGCCGCTGACGGGCAGGAACCAGCGCGACAGGCGCTCCGGCGTCGTGAGGGCGCGCCAGAGGTCGAGGGCGTCCGTGGCGTAGGTGCGTCCGACTACGACGACGGCCGTCTCCATACCGTCGCGCGTGCCGCTTGAGACGCGGCGGTCCATGTGCAGAAGATGCTCTTCAAACGGGAAAGCCATGCTCAAGCTCCTTCGCTTGCGGCCGCGGGAGTGCCGCGGGGGTACCATTGGAGCACCGCCCGGCGCCGCGAGCTCGAGCCGTGAAGCCCGTCTGGCCGGCCAGGCGCCCCGGCGGCGACCGCTAAGAGAACCATATTAGTAACCGCTAATATAACGCAAGGAGGCGCGGCGCCCAGAGCAACCGAAGCAACCAGGGGTTCGGCTCCGGAGCACGCGAACCGCCTCCCCCGCCGACCCGCCCTCAACCTCCGATGGCCACCATGGTGCGGTCCCGCACGACGGGCGTCTTGATCCCCGTGGCCACCTTGTTGCGCGCCGCGAGAACGAACGCCTCGCGGATGGCGGCAACGGGGTCGGCCGCCCGAAGCGCGTGCCTCACGTCGAGTTCCCAATCGTGCATGAGGCATGGCCGCAAGCGCCCGTCGCTCGTCAAGCGCATCCGACTACAGCCCGCGCAGAACGGCTCCGAGACGGAGTTGATGAAGCCGATGGCACCACGCCAGCCGTCCACCCGGTAGAGCCGCGCCGGCGCGCTCGGGTCCACCGGCACGGCTTGGAGCGGACCGAAGGCGGCCTCTATGAGCAGGCGGGTCTCGGCGCCGCTCACGTACTTGCCCCGGTACTCCTCGGGCGAGGAGTTGTCGAGGTGCATGTACTCGATGAACCTCACCTGGAAGGGCCTATCCCTGGTCAACCCGGCCAGTCCGGCGACCTCACCCTCGTTGAGCCCGCGGATGACGACGGCGTTCAGCTTCACGGGTTCCAGGCCGGCGGCCACGATGGCCTCGATGCCGGCCCACACGGTCTCGATCCGGCCTCCGGAGGTGAGCAGACGGAACGCCTCCGGGTCCAGCGCGTCGAGCGAGACGTTAAGGCGGTCCAAACCCGCCTCGACGAGTTCGGGTAGGCGCCTGGCGAGGAGGCTGCCGTTCGTGGTGATGGCCACATCCTCCACTCCCGCCACCCGTTTGGCGTGGCGGATCATGGCGGGCAGCTCCTTGCGCAGGAGCGGCTCACCCCCCGTGAAGCGCACCGACGTCATGCCCAGCGACACGGCGGCCTCGACCACGTTGGCTACGTCCTGCGCGCTCACCACGCCGGCAGGCTCCTTGTGACCCACCCCCAACGGGTCGCAGTAGGTGCAGCGGTAGTTGCAGCGAGGCGTGACACTGATCCGCAGGTCTCTCACGATGCGGCCGTGCTGGTCGATCAATGTGTGCATGCGGCCCCGCCCCTCAGCGCCCGTCGTCCGTGGCGGTCGACACGTGACCAGACGCACGGTCAGGCACGGCGGCTGCCATGGTGGACAGGGACGCTCCGGCCTGGCAGCCGGGCAGGCCGTCCGCTCCTACCCACACGGCGTCGCCGTCCACGAAGCGCTCCCGTTTCCACACGGGCAGGCGCGCTTTGACCTCGTCGATGATGTAGCGGCAAGCGTCGAAGGCCGCGTCGCGGTGGGCGGCGGCGGCGCCCACCCACACGGCGCAGTCGCCGATGTCAAGGTCGCCGGCCCGGTGCACGAGCGCCGCCCCGGTGATGGCGAAGCGTGCCCTGGCCTCCGCCAGGATGCGCTCGCCCTCCCTGAGGGCGAGCGCATCGTAGACCTCGTAGCTCAGCCCGGCCACGCTCCGCCCATCCGAGTGGTCGCGGACGCGCCCCTCGAAGGCGACGATCGCGCCGGAGCGCGGGTCGTCGAGCGCGTGTTCCCAGGCCCGCACGTCGATGGGCTCGCGCGCGATGGCGACGAGGCCGGCACCCATCTCAGCCGCCCGCGACTGGCGGGATGAAGCTCACCCGGTCACCGCCACGCAACTCGTGTTCCCAGGGGACGAAGTCGTCGTTCACCGCGACACGCAAGACCGAGCGCGGCAGCGGGAAACCGTGGCGCGCACGCAGCTCCTCGTACAGTTCCGCCGCGGTCGCCGCCGCCGTCTCCAGGGTCTCCCGGGCTTCCCCGCGCGCCTCACGCAGCACGGCGAAGTAGTCGATGGTCACGCTCTTCGCTTGGGTCATCCGGTCCCCCCGCGCCAGGCTCGCCAGGGCGAGCTCGTACTCGGTCGGCAAGTTGGCGTTGGTGAGCTCACGCGCGTCCAGGCTGTCGATCAGGGTCGCCCCCGCGTCGATGAGCACCTTCCTGGGGCACCGCCGACCGTCGCCGGCGGCCTCCTCCAGCCGCCGCAGCGCGCTCGGCTCGTAGATGGCACACAGCGGTTCCGGCAGACCGTCCTGCGGGCTGCGGTAGGCGGTCGCCAGGCTCGCACGCTGACGCCGCGCCAACAGGTGCTGGAGGGTGGCGTGGCTCACGAAGGGGAGGTCACAGGCCAGCACGAGCCAAGCGGCGCCGGGGTGCAGGCGCATGGCCGAGAGTATGCCCCCAAGTGGGCCGAGGTCCTCGACCGCGTCCACCACGAGCGGCACCCCGGCCACGCCGGGCTCGGCCGCCTGGTCGGGGCGCAGCGAGAGGAACGCCAGCTCGCAGTGCTCGGTGAGCATCTCCCGAAGGTGAAGCGCGTGCGCTTCGCCGTGGTACTCGAGCGCCCACTTGGGTCTGCCCATGCGCCTACTCTTACCGCCGGCGAGCACGAGACCATAAAGGGGGCCGCCCTCGCTCGGCAAGGCACCAGCCCGGCGCGCGCGCACCTGCCGCGCCACCGCCTCAGGGCCCGACATCGCGCTTCCCCCCATGCTTGGCGATGAGCCTGACCTCCTCGATCACGATGTCGTGGGACAACGCCTTGCACATGTCGTAGACGGTCAGAGCCGCCACGGTGGCGCCTGTCAACGCCTCCATCTCCACGCCGGTCCGAGCGTGCAGGGCCACGGTGCAGTCGACCCTCACCTTGTCGTCGTGGTCGAACTCAACATCCACCCGGCAGTGCTCGATGGCCAGGGGATGGCACAGGGGTATCAGCTCGCTCGTCCGCTTGGCGGCCATGACCCCCGCGAGGCTGGCCGTTCGGAACACAGGGCCCTTGGGACCCCCGCTGCCATCTGGGCCGATGGTACGGCGTACCTCCTCCGGCAGCCGCACTAGCGCGCGTGCCGTGGCCGTGCGCCGCGTCACGAGCTTCTCCCCGACGTCGACCATGCGGGGCAGCCCCGCCTCGTCCAGGTGGGTGAGCATGCTGGGCCTCCAGCCGTCAGGCGGGCGGGGCGGCACCCCGCGTGGGCTCGACCGCCATTTCGTGCCTGGGAAGATAGCACACGCGCCGTGATGACAGCCGGAACGGGCGCCCGACCGGTGCTAGCATGACGCCTACCCAGCACGACGAGGGGCCTGGCGCCCCCGCCCAGAAGGGCAGCAGGATGCTCACTGGCACGCAACGCAGCCGCTACGACCGTCATCTCCGCCTGGCGGGGTTCGGCGCCGCCGCCCAGGAGCGCCTGCTCGCCTCGGGCGTCCTAGTGGTGGGCGCCGGCGGGCTCGGCTCACCCGCGCTCCTCTACCTGGCCGCGGCGGGCGTGGGACGCATCGGCATCGTGGACGACGACGTCGTGGACCGTAGCAACCTGCACCGCCAGGTGATCCACCACGACGCCGACGTAGGCCGGCCCAAGGTCGCGTCGGCGGCGCGTGCCATCCGCGACATCAACCCCGAGGTCGTCGTGGAAACGCATGAGCTGCGCCTCGGCGCGGACAACGCGCTCGACCTGATCCGCCGGTACGACCTCGTGCTGGACGGCGCCGACAACTTCACGACCCGCTACCTCGTCAACGATGCGGCCTACTTCGCGCGCGTGCCGGTGGTGCACGGCTCCGTCCACCGTTTCGAGGGGCAGGCGACGGTCTTCGCCCCGCCTGCAGGTCCCTGCTACCGGTGTCTCTTCCCCGAGCCCCCACCGCCCGGCAGCGTGCCCGCCTGTTCCGCAGCCGGCGTTCTCGGCGTGCTGCCCGGCATGATCGGGATGGTCCAGGCCACGGAGGCCGTGAAGCTGCTCACGGGCGTGGGCGAGCCCCTCATCGGGCGGCTCCTGCGGTACGACGCGGCGAGCATGCGTTGGGGCGAGTTGCGCCTCGCTCGCGACCCCGCCTGTGCCCTATGTGGCGCCGAACCGAGCATCCGGACGCTCGTAGAGTCGGCCGCGACCTGCGCGGTGACGGGGATCGCCAGCTTGTCGGTCGACGAGTACGCACGCCTGCGCGAGCGCGGCGAGCAACACCTGCTGCTCGACGTGCGCTCGCGTCCCGAGGCGACGGCGGGGGGCATCGCTGGGCACGTCAACATCCCGTTGGCGGAACTCCCGGCCCGACTCGGCGAGCTGGAGGCGTGGCGCGGACGACTCATCGTGTGTCAGTGCCGGGCCGGCGAGGCGAGTCAGGCGGCGGCGCAGCTCCTACGCACGGCGGGGTTCTCAGAGCTGGCCAACCTCGAGGGCGGCTACCTCGCGTGGCGCGCCCGGGTGACGTCGAAGCGCAACCCCTGAGTCGGGCGCGGCCGCGCCGGCGCCGAACGAGCCGCGCGCCCCGTCCTCGACCCCCGCGACCGAACCCTGACGGACGCGGCCGAAAAGTGGAAGCCGAGTGGAAGCGGCCCCTCCTAGAGTGCCGTGAATGGTTCCACTCGACGATGTGAGGAAGAAGGCACCGCCCCAGCACGGGGTGGCCTTCGTCATCACCCTGTGGCTGGAGCCTGCTCGCGACGCCGCGCCGCCGGAGTGGCGCTGGCGCGTGACCGAGGCGCAGAGCGGCGAGCAGCGCTACTTCCGGCGGGTGATCGATCTCCTGAGTTATGTGAGCGAGCGGGCCGATGTCCCACCCCCGAGCTGAAGGCGCGGCCGGGCGGGAGGGCGATGGAGGTTTGGCGATGAGTGATCCCAGGTCGACGGAGGTACTCGAGTTGCTGCGGCAGGTGCCGTACCCGGGTTACGCGCGCGACATCGTCGCCGCGGGCTTCGTCCGCGACGTGCACGTGGACGGCGCCACCGTAGCCGTGCGCTTCGCGCCGAACACCACCAACGCCACGAAGGTGAAGGCCATGGAGGACGGCATCAAGGACGTGCTCTACGGCGCGAGCTTCGCCCTCGTGCGCGTGGCCACGGAGCGGCCCTACGACGACGACTCGATGCTCCTCGGCAACGGCAGCATGAACCCGCTCCAGGCGGAGCTGCTCGAGGACAGCGTCGACCCGCAGCCGGACGTGCTCCTTGGCGACATGGCCCAGGCTTCGGGAGCTCACGTGCCGGATATCCCGGACGAGCCCCTCGGCCAACCGGACCCGACGTACACGGGCCCTCTGCCCGTCCTGCAATGGGAGATCGACCCGCAGGCGCCCGGCACGCGCGCCGTCCAGCGAGCCGTGAACCAGGACGGTTGGGAGTTCCGCGTGTGGTGGCTGGTGCACTCGGGCGGTGAGCTCCTCTACGCCTCGCTGCAAGCGCTGCGGGAGGACTGGGTGGACCACGGCGGGGTGGCGCGCAAACACCCGGTGGGGCGGACCGAGGCCGTGAACCTCGTCTACGACATCACACGCGGCGCCATCGTCGCCATCTACGGCACGGTACAGGACTTCCGACCGTTCGTGGAGGCGTTCGGGCGTGCCTACCTCGCCGAGACACGCGAGGGCACGGTCGGGGCGCAGAGCAGCGTCGACCTGATGGAGGCCACGAGATGAGCACGGGCGGCAACGGCAAGAACGGCAAGGGAACGCGCTGGTTCCGCGTGCTGGACGAACCGCGCGCGTGGGAGGAGTTCTATCGCCGGCGCTGGTCGTACGACAAGTCGGTGCGCACGAGCCACAGCGTCAACTGCTCCGGCTCGTGCTCCTGGGAGGTCTTCGTCAAGGACGGGATGATCACCTGGGAGCTGCAGAAGACGGATTGGCCGCAGATCAACGACGAGACCCCCAACTACGAGCCCCGCGGCTGCCAGCGCGGTATCTCGTCCTCCTGGTACCCGTACTCCCCCGTGAGACCCAAGTACCCTTACGTGCGCGGCGTGCTACTCGACTTCTACAGGCAAGAACGCGCCGCCGGCAACGGACCCGTGGAGTCGTGGGCGGCCATCGTGGAGGACCCGGAGCGTTCCAAGGCCTACCGCTCGGCACGCGGGAAGGCCGGCTGGCGACGCACGACCTGGGAAGAGGCCACGGAGATC
Organism: Deinococcota bacterium; assembly: GCA_963170125.1. Lineage (GTDB taxonomy): Bacteria > Deinococcota > Deinococci > Deinococcales > Trueperaceae > JAAYYF01. Next base: position 67,989 of record CAUJFI010000020.1, read on the forward strand.
ATCGCGGCCGCCAAGATCTACACCATCAAACGGTACGGCGCCGACCACCTGGCGTCGTTCTCGCCCATCCCGGCGATGAGCATGGTCAGCTTCATCTCCGGCCAGCGCCTCTCGAACCTGCTTGGCGGCACCATGTTGAGCTTCTACGAGTGGTACCACGACCTCCCGCACATAATGCCGATGATCTGGGGCGACCAGACGGACGTGGGCGAGGCGGCCGACTGGTACCAGAGCGCCTACTGGATCGTGATGGGCTCCAACCTGCCCATGACGCGCACGCCCGATGCCCACTTCGCCTCGGAGCACAAGTACAACGGCGGCAAGATCGTCAACCTCTCCCCCGACTACGCGGACATCACGAAGTTCGCCGACCTCTGGGTGCCGGTCAGACCCGGCACCGACGCGGCGTTCCTGCTCGCGTGCATCCACGTGATCCTCAAGGAGTTCCACGTCGAGAGGCGCTCGAGCTACTTCCTGCCCTACGTGGCGCAGTACACGAACCTCCCCTTCCTCGTGCGCCTCGACGAGGAGGACGGGCACTTCGTGACGGGCCGCTTCCTCCGCGCGTCCGACCTGGGCGCTTACGAGGACGAGGAGCATGGCGACTGGAAACTCCCGATGTTCGACCAGGACGGTCGCATCCGGTTGCCGGGCGGCTCGCTCGGCTTCCGTTGGGAGGAGAAGACCACCGGCCGCTGGAACCTGAAGCAGGAGGACGCCGTTGACGGCGAGGCGTTCCAGCCGGCCCTGACGCTGATGGACGGCGAGTGGGAGGAGGCGAGCGTCGCGTTCGCCGACTTCACGGACACGTTCAACGTGGAGTTCGGCACGACCCCGGGCAAGGGCGTGCCGGCGCGCGCGCACCAGCGCGGCGTGCCGAGCCGCGTGATCCAGACGAAGGACGGGCCCGTGCGCGTCACGACCGCGTACGACCTCCTCCTCGCGCAGTTCGGCGTGGGGCGCGGCCTCTCCGGCGCCTACCCGAAGGACTACGACGACGCGACCCAGCCGTTCACGCCGGCGTGGCAAGAGCAGGAGACGGGCGTCGGCCGGAACTTGGTGACCCGCGTGGCGCGCGAGTGGGCCGACACGGCCGAGAAGACGCAAGGCAAGTGCATGTTCATCACGGGTTCCGGGATCCTGCACTGGTACCAGGGCGGGCCGCTCATCTACCGCGCGGAGGCCGTCATGGGCATCCTGACGGGCTGCATGGGCCGTAACGGGGGCGGGTTCAACCATTACGTCGGCACCGAGAAGGTGCGGCCGTTCGCCGCCATCGGCACGCTCGGCGGCGCCGCCGACTGGGGCGTCACGGGACGCCAGATGAACTCGACGTCTTACTTCTACTTCCATACCGACCAGTGGCGTTACGACGGTATGACCCTGGAACCGCTATGGGCGCCGCGCGCCAAGGTCTACCCCAAGAAGGCCCAGCACGCTGCCGACATGAACATGCTCGCCGTACGCAACGGCTGGCTGCCGTTCTACCCGCAGTTCGACAAGCGCAGCCCCATGGAGGTCCTGCGCGAGGCCCGTGACGCCGGCTGCCGGACGGACGAGGAGGTGGCCGCCTGGGTCGCGGAGAGCTTCAAGGCCCGCAAGCTCGAGTTCGCGTTACAAGACGTGGACGCCCCCGAGAACCACCCGAAGGTCCTGTGGATCTACCGCGGCAACCTCATCGGCACCTCCATGCGCGGCCACGAGTACGCCCTGAAACACCTGCTCGGCACGCACAACAACGTGCTCGGTGACGACCGCGCGCAGGGCATGGTCGAGGACGTGCAGTGGCACGACGAGGCGCCGCTCGGCAAGCTCGACCTCGTCTACAACGTCAACTTGCGCATGGACTCCTCGGCCAACTACTCCGACATCGTGCTACCTACGGCCCACTGGTACGAGAAGTACGACCTCACCTGCACCGACCTGCACTCGTTCTTCCACCCGTTCACCCCTGCGCACGACCCAGCGTGGGAAGCGAAACACGACTGGGAGGCATTCAAGCTGGTGGCCGCCAAGGTCTCCGAACTGGCCAGGACCTACCTCCCCAACCCGGTCGAGGACCTGGTCATGACCGCTCTCGCCACCGACACGCCAGACGAGATGGCCCAGCCCATGGGCGAACTCCACGACTGGTGGGCGGGCGACGGTTCACCCGTGCCCGGCAAGACTTTCCCTAACGTCAAGGTCGTCAGGCGCGACTACACCGCCATCCTCGACAAGTACACGACCCTCGGACCGGCGGTCGCCAGTCCGGACGGCTACGGCGCCAAGGGCATCAAGGGTGACCTCACGCACGTCGTGGAGGAACTCAAGGAGAGCTACCTGGTCGGCGAGAAGAACGGCCTCCCCTCCCTCGAGGACGCGCGGCAGGTGGCTGAAGTGATCCTGCGCATCTCGCCCGAGAGCGACGGCGAGCTCTCGTATCAGATCTTCAAGAACCTCGAGAAGCGCACGGGCGTGCCCCTCGCCCACCTGGTGGAGCCGGAGCGCGAGATCCGCCACCACTACCCCGACCTCGTGTCACAGCCGCGGCGCTCCATCACCTCGCCACACTGGTCGGCGATAGAGAGCGCCGGACGCACCTACGCGCCCTGGACAATGAACGTGGAGGCGCTCAAGCCGTGGCATACGCTCTCGGGCCGTCAGGAGGTCTACTACGACCACCGCATGTTCCGCGAGCTCGGCGAGGAGCTGCCCACCTACAAACCACCCGTCGACACGGTCAAGATCGGTGACATCGCCGAGTCCGACCTCGGCAAGCCGGGCACGAAGGTCTTCCGCTACATCACGCCGCACGGCAAATGGTCGATCCACAGCATGTTCTGGGACACCTGGCACATGCTCAACATGTTCCGCGGCGGCCAGGTCGTGTGGATCAACGATGACGACGCCCGCACCATCGGCGTGACGGACAACGACTGGGTGGAGCTCTACAACCAGAACGGCATCAGCGTCGTCAGGGCCGTGGTCAGCGCCACCGTTCCGCGCGACATGGCGATCTTCTATCACTCCTCCGAGCGCCACGTGAACGTGCCCTTCTCGTCCCTGGCACGCGAGCGGGGTGTAAGTGACTTGCGCGGCGGGAACAACAACGCCCCCACCCGCATCATGATGAACCCCTCCACCATGGTTGGCGGCTACGCCAACTGGACCTACTGGCTCAACTACCAGGGCACCAGCCCCTCCGAGCGCGACGCCGTCGTCGTGATCAGGAAGAAGCCCATGGAAGCGGGCGGCCGCAAGGTCATCTACCGCGAGGACCAACTCGGAAGGAGCATCTGAGTCATGCGCGTCAAGCAGCAGATGGCTATGGTGTTCAACTTGGACAAGTGCCTGGGCTGCAACACCTGCACCCTGGCGTGCAAGAACGTGTGGACCAACCGCGAGGGCGCGGAGTACATGTTCTGGAACAACGTCGAGACGAAGCCCGGCATCGGCTACCCGAAGGCGTGGGAAGACCAGGACAAGTACCGCGGCGGCTGGGAGCGCAACGAAGGGGCCGACCACCCGCGTCTCAAGCAAGCGTCGCGCTTCTGGTTGATGCTCAACCTCTTCTACAACCCCGTCATGCCGCAGATGGAGGACTACTACGGCAAGGGGCCGTTCACCTTCACCTACGAGGACCTGCACTCCACCGAGCCGACCAAGTACTCCCAGCCCGTCGCGCGGCCGAAGTCGCAGATCTCGGGCGAGGAGGACATCGACATCGAGTGGGCGGTCAACTGGGAGGACAACGCTGCCGGCCTTTACGAGGGCGGCACGGGTGGTGAGGACCCGAACCTGAAGAAGCTGACGCCGGCCGCCCGGAGCGCCTACCTCAAGTTCCGCGACTCCTTCATGCTGTACCTCCCGCGCATCTGCAACCACTGTCTGAACCCCGCCTGCGTCGGCTCGTGCCCCACGGGCGCCGCCTATAAGCGCGAGGAGGACGGCGTGGTGCTCATCGACCAGGACCGTTGTCGCGCCTGGCGCTACTGCGTGTCGGGCTGCCCCTACAAGAAGACCTACTACAACTGGCGCACGGGCAAGTCGGAGAAGTGCATCCTCTGCTACCCCCGCCTGGAGACGGGCCAGCCTCCCGCCTGCTTCGTCGCGTGCCCCGGACGCATCCGCTACATGGGACCGCTCCTCTACGACATGGACCGCGTGCCCGAGGTGGCCAACGCGCCGGAAGCCGACCTCGTGCGGCTGCACCGCTCGCTGCTCCTCGACCCCAACGACCCGGAGGTCATCGCCGCGGCCCGGGAGGCGGGCGTGACCGAGGCGTGGCTGGAGGCCTGCCGGCGCTCGCCCGTCTACAATATGGTCGTCGACTGGGAGATTGCCCTGCCCCTTCACCCCGAGTTCCGTACGCTGCCGAGCCTCTTCTACATCCCGCCGGAGAGCCCGGTCGCCAGCGCCGACACGGGCGAGGGTCCTTACGACATGACGGGCGAGCAGATCTTCCCCGGGCTCGACGAGTTCCGCATCCCGATGGAGTACCTCGCCAGCCTCCTGGCGGCAGGCAACGTGGCCGAGGTGCGCAAGGCCCTGGCGCGGCAGCTCGCCGTGCGCCGCTTTCGCCGCTCGCAGCGCGTGGAGGGCAAGCCGGACGAAGCCGTCCTGGCCGACGCGGGTCTCACCGTGAAGGACGCCGTGCACATGCACCGCCTCCTCTCCCTGGCGCATTACCACGAGCGCTTCGTGGTACCGACCGCGCACGTGGAGAAGACGGCCAGCACGCCTTACATCGAGCGCGGGTTCGCGGGTTTCGCCGAGTTCACCGCCGACAAGGGGCCCAAGCGCCGCAGCACGTTCCATGGGAGCGGCGAGGGGGTGGAGCACTGATGACGAGCGCACCTCTTCGCCACCAGGTGCTCGTGCCAGGACACCTGTCCGCCGGTTACCGGTTAGCCGCAGGGGCCCTCCTCTACCCGGAGGAGCGCGACCACGACGCCTTGACGGAGTGCCGCCACGCGCTCGAGGGCGGCCCCGAGGGGCAACTCGCGCTCCTCGACGCGTTCTTCGACTCCCCGCGGGCCGGAGACCCCAACGAGTACCTCACCCTCCTCGAGCTCGCTCCCCCCTGCCCGCTCTACCTCGGCTCCTACCTCTTCGAAGAACCCAGTACCTGCCGCGGCGCCGGCCTCTCAGGACGCAACGCCTACATGCTCGAGCTCAAGGCCATCTACCGACACTTCGGCCTGGAGCCCAACGGGGCCGAGCTGGCCGACTACCTCCCCCTCATGGTCGAGTTCCTGGACCACTCGCTCACACACCCCGAGCTGGACGGCATAGGCCTCAGGCGTTACCTCCTCGAGCGTCACGTGCTACCGGCGTTGCCACTCTTGCAGGCCGCGCTCGAGAAGTACGAGTCGCCGTACGCCAAGCTCGTCGAATACTTGCGCCTCCTGGTCGAGGACGACGCGGCCAGCTGCCCGGACCCGGCGTGGGATCCGGTACCTGCCGGGGCGGAACTCCCGGTGCTCGGCGCCGCCGGCACGCGAGCGCCCGGGCGCCTGGCCCCCGGGGGAAAGGAAGGGTGAGCGGATGAGCCTCGCGCTGTGGGCCGTGTACCCGTACCTATGCATGACGCTCTTCTTCGTCGTGCCGTTCATCCGGCTGCGCAAGCGACCGTTCGAGTTCACGACGCGCGCCACCACCATGTTCAACCGCAGACTCCTTGGCGCGGCGTCGCTGCTCTTCCACTGGGGCATCATCTTGCTGCTCGTCGGCCACGCCATCGGCATCGTCGGCGGCGTGCTTGGCCTGGGAAGCTGGGTGCACGCCTTCTTCTGGATCGGCGTCGTCGGCGGCTTCATGGCTCTTAGCGGCTCGATCCTGGCCGTGGTTCGCCGCCTGGCGGTACCCGAGCTCCGCGCGCTCAGCCAGCACGACGACTACGGGGTGCATATCCTCCTGATTGCCATCTTGAGCGTGGCGCTGTACCAGTCGGTGATCCAGCTGATCTGGGGGGCCGCGTTCAACGCCGGTCTATGGCTCGCCAGCCTCTTCCGCTTCCAGCCAGAGCCCGAACTCATGGCGGGCGCGCCGCTATACACGCAGATCCACGTCTTCCTCGCCTTCACGTTCCTCGCCTACTTCCCCTTCACCAAGCTCGTACACGCCTGGACGCTGCCCGTCAACTACCTCGTGCGCCCTTACCAGTCCATGCGCACCGCGCGGCGCAAGTTCCAGCGCCGTTTCGAGTTGGCCCTGCGCACCGACACGTCGGTCCTCACCTACTCCATCGTCACCGTGGTGGCCCTGCTCCTCGCCGTGGGCCTCCTCCTTCCCACGCCCGGCAGGCCTCGCGGCATGGCGCAGGCCGGCACGGCGACTAGCGCGACCACGGTCGTCGACCTCCCCGGCTACGCGCTCTTCCTCGGCTCGTGCGCCCGCTGCCACGGCGTCAAGGGCGACGGCCAGGTGATCAGCAAGGCCTCGCCCGTCTTCGCCGTGCCACCACGCAACCTCACGCAAGGGCACTTCCGCTTCGTCTCGACCACGAACGGCGTGGCCTCGGACACCGACCTTCAGCACACCGTTCAGCACGGCCTGCCGGCCGGCGGCATGCCCGGGTTCCCCTTCCTGAGCGACGACCAGGTGGCGAGCCTCGTGCAGGTCATCGATCACCTATGGGTCGACCGGCCGGCGCCGGGTCCAGAGATACAGGCAGGACCCGTGCCCCAGTTCACGTCCGCGCTCGTGAGCCGCGGCAGCGAGCTCTTCGCCACCAACTGCAGCGTCTGCCACGGGCCGAGCGGCGCCGGCGACGGTCCGGCGGCCGCGAACATGCCCGTTCGCCCGGCCGACCTGGCCGCAGGCAAAGTCAAGGCGGGCACGGATCCGACTCAGCTCTACTACCGCGTCGCCGCCGGTATCCCGGGCGACGCCGGGGCGGAGATGCCGAGCTTCGCCTTCCTGCCGGAGCCGGACATCTGGTCGGTTGTCGCTTACCTCAAGGAGGACGTGCTTCCTTGACGCGCGAGGGCGCCCGCCTCCGCGACGACCGCTCTACGCCAGGGCGCCCGGCCAACTCCGGTCAGGCCTGGCTGGCGCTGGCGGCCCTCGTGGTGCTCATGACGGGAGGGCGGCGGGACCGGACCGCGAAGTCGCGCACGGCGGTGGACACCGATGCACTCCAGTGACCGGCCACCGCAGCGCCCATTAGGACCCGCTTTGACGACGGTTCCCGGCGCCGCCCCGACCAGGGCGTCGGCGGCCCGACGGATCGGCATCGTGGATCGTTGGGTGGCGGAGTTGCCGCCGTCCGCGTTCGCCATGGTGATGGCGACCGCGGTCATCGCCATCACGGCCCACGAACTCGGGATGCCGCTGCTGGCGCGCGCGTTGGGCGTGCTCGCCATCGTGGCCTACGTGATCTTGTGGCTGTTGTTCGCGGGCCGGCTCGTGCGCCACCCGGCCAAGGTCTACGGCGACCTCGTCGACCATGTGAAGGGGCCCGGCTACCTCACCATCATCGCCGCCACCTGCATCCTAGGCAACGAGGTCTATGTCCTCTGGAGCGCCAAGGGACCGGCAACGGCGCTTTGCGCGGGCGGCGCACTCCTCTGGCTGATCGGCATCTACCTGCTGTTCACCGCCCTCACGGTGAAGCAGGACAAGCCCACTCTGGCGGACGGCATGACGGGCGCGTGGCTCATCGCGGTCGTGGCCACGCAGGCGCTGGCCGTGTTGGTGGCCACCCTGGCGCCGAGCACGCCCCAGCCGTTCCGGCTCGAGGCCAACTTCGTCGCCGTGTCGCTATGGCTGTTCGGCGGGATGCTCTACATCTGGATGATCTCGCTGATCTTCTACCGCTACACGTTCTTCCGCTTGGCCCCCGAGGACCTCACACCGCCTTACTGGATCAACATGGGCGCCATGGCCATCTCGACGCTCGGCGGGTCGGTCCTCATCCTGGACGCCGACGCCGTGAGGTCGCCACTCCTAGACGCCATCCTGCCCTTCCTCAAGGGCTTCACCGTGTTCTTCTGGGCCACCGGTACGTGGTGGATACCCATGCTCGTGATCCTGGCGGTGTGGCGCCACCTCGTGCAGCGCTTTCCGCTGCGCTACGACCCGCTCTACTGGGGTGCCGTCTTCCCGCTCGGCATGTACGCGCTATGCACTCTCAGGATGGCGCAAGCCCTTGAGCTGAAGTTCCTGGCAGCCCTGCCGGAAGTGTTCATCGTCCTCGCCTTCGTCGCCTGGCTGGCGACGTTCGTCGGCCTCGCGCGCGCGATCGTCCGGGGGATGTTCGATGCCGCGGCACGCTGACGGCCGCGCATCCCCGCAGGTAGGTAGTACGGGTGCGCGGCCGCCCGTGGGCCGCCGACGCCCCGCTCGTCGGTCCCGGCCGACGACGCACGGGCGCGTGGCGTCAGGGGGTCGGCTCGGCCTTGATGCGCGCGAGCAACGCGGCCGTCTCGGGGAGCGGTCGCACACCCAGCTCTCGCCCGAGGAGTTCCTCGCATACGCGGTACTGCTGCACCGCCTCGTCGCGTTTCCCGGCCGCCCAGAGGGCGCGCATCAAGTCGCGGTGGACCCCCTCGCGCAGCGGGTCCAGGTGGACCGCGGTCCGCAGGTGACGCACGCTGCCGCTCAGATCGCCGAGCCCGCCCGCCCCGGCCGCGAGGCGCTGCAAGGCGTCGAGGCACGTCTCGCGCAGCACCTCGCGCTGTTGCCAGCACCACTGCGCGTACGGCTCATCCGCCATGAAGTCGCCGCGGTAGAGGCCCACGGCGGCCTCGCCAGCCGCCGCCGCGGCCGCGAGGTCGCCACGCGCCTGCGCCCACGCGGCCGCCTCGGCCAGGCGCCGGAACTCCCAGGCATCCACACGCGCATCCTCGCCAGGGTCGAACAGGTAACGATCACCCTCCGTGAGCACGTGCCGGGGCGGCCCTTCATCACCATCGGGCTCGATGACCCGCCGCAACTCATGAACGAGAACGTACAGCTGGCTAGCCTTGCTGCGCGGGTCGCCACCCGGCCACAGCCACTCCACCAGGGCGTCCCTGCCCACCGGCGAGCCGTGCTGGGCGACGAGGATCTTGAGGAGCATGAGCGTCCTCTTCCGCTTCACGGCCTTGGGCGGCACAACCTGCCCCGCGACGCGAAGCTCGAAGGTGCCGAAGGAACGCAGGTCGAGGCGGTGGCGAGGGACGTCCGCCTGCACGGCGCGGCCGATCGACGATCTGGCACCCACCCCCGCCACGGTCTGTCCCACGTCAGCCAGCAGCCGGCGGTACCGCTCCTGGGCCTGGTACCTGAGCCTGCTCGCGTGGATGGCGGGAGCGGCTGCCTCGGCCATGGCCTCGGCCAGGACGAGACCGCGTGTGGGGAGGACGTCGCGGTGCGTGCGCTGCCACAGCCAGGCGAGGCCCCAGACGGTGCCGTCGGCCACCAGCGGGATGCACAGGTGCCGGCCGCCCATGCCGCTGCGACGGCAGGCGAGTGGCGGCTGAGCGAGCCGTCCGGCGTGCACGGCCACGCGGCGCTCTGCGACCACCGGGCAGCCCGCGGGAGAGCCGCCATCCAGCACGGGGCATTCCGGCGGACACTCGGCGGCGAGGAGCACGTGCCCGGCGGGCCCGCCACCTTCGGTGGCGGGGAGGAGCCGGAGTTCGCCTGCCTCGGCGCCGGTGGCGTCCACCATGCGCCTGAGGAGCTTGTCCAGTTGCCCCTCCAGTTGAGCGGCGGCGCCCAGCTCCTCCGCACCCTGTGTCAAGGACCTGGCCGGCGGCGCGACCATGGCCGCCTGGACGGCGCTGCCGAGTGGTCCGCTCAACCAGCCGAGGAAGCCGAGTTGGTGCTGCAGGTCGTCTCGTTCGCGCCGGAAAGCGAGCCCGATGGTACCTACGACTTCACCCGCGTGCACGAGCGGCACGCAACCGTAAGCCCTGAAGTCGGCCTCCTTGACGTCCTCCCTGAGATAGTCGGGATCGTCTCGCAGCGGCGCGCTCAGCACGGGGGCGTGCGTGGCGAGGACCTTCCCGGGGATCCCCTGTCCGAGCTCGAAGCGCAGCTGCTGGCTGAAGGCGCCGCGGAACGGCCCCCGGTGGCCGCTGAGGACCAACGCCTGGTTGCCGGGTTCGGCAAGGAACAGTTCGGCGACGTCCGCGCCCGTCGCCTCGCGGATGAGCTCGAGGGAACGTTCGATGGCCAGCTCCAGTGGCAGTGTGGCGAGAGCCCCGGCGATGGTCGCCTGCGCCGCGAGGTCGTCGAGCAGGCTCGTCTCCCCTACCGGCGCCCCGCGCCTGCCCTGTACTCGAGTCAAGCTGGCGATCGCACCGCCACCCGGCGCCGGCAGGGCCGTGAGTCTACACGTGACACGGCTACCGTCGGCCAACCGCAGCGTAGAGGAAGCGCGCAGCCCCCCTGCCTGCAGTTTGGCGAAGGCCGGGCAGTCCGGGCCGCATACGCGCCGGCCGGCTGCGTCCGTGCCACGCACGACCTGGTAGCAGGCGCCTGCCTTGGCGGCGCCAGCGCTCACCCCAAGCATGGCCTCCGCCCCGTGGTCCCACTCGAGGACCCCCTGCAGGCTGTCCATGACCATGCTGCCGTGCTGGGCTCGCGGTTCCAAGCTGCGCCTCCGGCCGGGTCCTCCCGGCCTATGTACGGCACCACGCCTAGCGGGGCACACACCCGGTCCCTACGCCGCTCATGCGTGACCCACGCGTGGCGGAAGCGCGCTCACCGCCTTGGTGCCCACGCTTCGTTTCGACGGTTCAAGGATAGTACATGGTGAAGGAGGACGCGCTGATGGAATCGCGAGCGAACGGACCCGCACCCCTTCACGTGGGCGTGGACGAGGCGTTGGGACTGGTGCTCGACACCGTGGCACCGCTCGAGCTGGTGGAGCTGGAGCCCGGCGGCGCCCTCGGGCTGGCCCTGGCCGAGACGATCGTCGCCGACGGCGACTACCCGCCGTTCCCTAGGGCCATGATGGACGGTTACGCCGTGCGCGTCGAGCACGCCGGCCGTGAGCTGCCGGTTGCCGGGGAGGTGGCTGCGGGTCACACACCCGCCGGTCCGGTACCGGAGGATGCGGTCGTAGCCGTCATGACCGGCGCGCCGTGCCCGGCGGGGACGGATGCCGTGATCCCGGTGGAGGAGGTCGCCCGCACCGCCAGCGGCGTGAGGTTGCCCACGTCCGTCGGGCGGGGTAAGAACGTGGCGCCTCCAGGTTCGGAGTGCCGCGCTGGCGCAGTCGTGGCGAGTTCAGGCCAGGTGCTCACGCCGTTGCTGGTCGCGCTCCTGGCCACGGTCGGACGCGTTCGCGTGCTCGTCAGGCGAGCCCCGACGGTCGCGATCATCGCCACGGGCGACGAGCTCGTGCCCGCTGACCAGACGCCGCACGGGGCGCAGATACGCTCGAGCAACGCCGCCATGCTGCGGGCGATGGCGGAGGAGCTCGGGATACGCGAGGTCAGGGTGTCGCACGTTGGCGACTCGCGTGACGAGCTGGTAGCGGCCTTGGAACGCCAGGGCTCACCCGACATCGTGCTCCTCAGCGGCGGCGTCTCGGCAGGCCGCTATGACCTGGTGCCAGAGGCGATCTCCGCATGGGGAGCCCAGATCGTCTTCCGCGGCGTGCGCCAGAAGCCGGGCAAGCCCCTCCTGTTCGCCCGCCGGCAGGCTACCTTGGTCTTCGGCCTGCCGGGCAACCCGCTCAGCGCCCACATGTGCTTCCACCGCTACGTGCGACCTGCCATACGCAAGGCCATGGGACTCGACCCGCATCAGGCGGTGGGCCACGGCAAGCTGAGCCGACCCTGGCAGGGTGACGCGGCGCGCCCCTCGTTCCAACTCAGCAGGGTGGAAGGCGACGAGGCCGGTTGGTCGGTCACGCCGCTGGCGGGGCGCGGTTCAGCCGACCTGTTCTCGGCCGCGGCGGCCAACGCGCTCGTGCGTTTCCCGCCGGGCGCCATGGCGTCCGCGGGTGAGGACGTCGCGTTCGAGTGGTTGGACGCTGGCCGGGGTGGTGGTCTCCGGCTGGGGCGTCCGAGCGGGCCGGAGGCCGTGCCGGCCGTCAACGCCGCCGGCCACGCACACCCGATCTGGCGCCCCATCGCCGAGCGCCGAAGCCGCCGACGCTTCCAACCCACGCCGGTGCCCGCTCCCGTCCTGTCACGAAGCTTCGAGGCGGCGCGCTGGGCGCCGTCGGCCGGGAACGGCCAGCCGTGGCGCTTCCTCGTGGCCCATAACGGCGACGCTGCCTTCCAGCGCCTCGTGACGACCTTGAGACCGAAGAACCGCTGGGCCGAGCAGGCGCCGCACCTCGTCCTCGTCGTGGTCAAGACGCTACTCGAGCACCCCACCAAGCCGCCGAGACCCAACGAGCTGGCGCTGCTGGAAGGCGGCCTGGCGATCGGCAACCTGCTCGCCCAGGCCACGGCGGACGGCCTCCTCGTCCACCCGTTCGACGGCTTCGACTACCGGGCGGCGGCGGACGCCTGGGCGGTGCCCGAGCAGTACCGGGTGGCGCTCCTCCTGGCCATCGGCTTCCCGGCCGACCCCGCCGGCTTGTCGGCCGAGGAGCGCGCCGAGGAAGAACGCCCGCGGGAGCGTCTGCCGCTCGCTGAGATAGTGTTCCAGGGCCGCTGGTCCGAGGCGCCGGGTCAGGCCCGGCCCGACGGTTGAGTTCAGCGCGGTGGTCGCGGTGCACCGGCCGCGGGCACCTCGTCAGCCAACCCGGTAGCGGGTGCCAGTGGCCAGAGGTCGCGTGAATCGAACCTCAGCCGTACGTTCTGCCCGACCGGCGGCCATGCGGCGCCGGTCCTTGCCGCGAGCGCCGAGCCGAACGCGCGCGCCTCCACCATGTGACCGGCCCGCGTGCGCCCGCGCAGGACGGACTCGGCGCCCTCGCTGTCGACGCGCTCCACGCTGACCTCCACGAACCGGCCGTACCCCTGGCTCGCCACGGCACCTGCAACCGGATCCGCCCGACCGAGGGCCTCCGGCCGTATGCCCAGCGTCACGGCCGTGCCGGGAGCGCCGAGATCCCTCGCCACGACGAGCGTCTCCCCACCCCAGCCAACGTGTGAGAGGGTAGGACCGCTGCTCAGCACCGTGACCTCCAGGCGGTTCACCATGCCCACGAGGTCGGCGACGTAGGCGTCGGCGGGACGGTACAACAGGTCGTCTCCCGCACCCACTTGCACCACGCGCCCGGCCCGCATCACCACGATCACATCCGCCAGGAGCGTGGCCTCTACCAGGTCGTGCGTCACCAGCACCGAAGGCACCCCCAGCCTCTCCAACATGGCGGCAAGCGCCGTGCGCAGCTGCCGCCTGACGGGTTGATCGAGGGCGGCGAACGGTTCGTCGAGCAGGAGCAACCGGGGCTCGCTGGCTAGCGCCCTGGCCAGGGCGACCCGTTGACGCTGGCCCCCCGA
>CAUJFI010000021.1 GCA_963170125.1 Deinococcota bacterium
GAGCTTCCACTTGTCGACGGCCGCTAGGTCGACCTTCGGCGTGCCGAAGTCGACGCCGAACGCGCTCGCCTCCTTGGCCCCGCGCAGCTCGTCCGCCACGTGCAGGAGGGCTTTGGTCGGGATGCAGCCGACGTTGAGGCACACGCCGCCGATCGCGCCCTTCTCGGCGCAGGCGACCTTGAGACCGAGCTGCGCGGCCCGGATGGCGGCGTGGTATCCGCCCGGTCCGGAGCCTATGACGATGAGGTCGAAGTCCATTGCTTCCTCCAGGTAGCGGCGCTCCTGCTGCGGCGCCGAGTGATCGGGATCCGAGGCCGGCTGGCCGGCATTGCGGCTCAAGTCTACCGCCCGCCTCGCGGCGCTGCCGGCCGGCGGCGACTCCATGCGGATGCCCCGACGTTGACAGTACCCGGCCCACCGTCTACCATTCGCGCATGGCCAACGCCCGCCAAGGCATGACCTTCAGGTACTGCCTAGCACTATTCAGCAGGGCGCGCTCTGGGTAGCCCCGCAAGGCCCTCCCACGCGCGTCGACCCCGGCACGGCAGCCGGGGTCTCGTCTTGAAGGCAGCCCTGGCCCCAGGATCACCGCGTCAGGGGCGCGGGCGGCGAACCTCCCGACCTATACTGGAGAAACCATGACCGACACGATAACGAGCGCCACGGGTCACGCCGAGCGCTACTCACCGGACGCCATCGAGAAGAAGTGGCAACAGCGCTGGCGCGAGCAGGGCACCTACGAGGTCGACCTCCACGACGCCAGCCGCCCGAACTACTACTTCCTGACGATGTACCCGTACCCGTCCGGCGACCTGCACATCGGTCATTGGTACGCCGAGACCCCGGCCGACGCCGCGGCGCGCTACCTGCGCATGCGCGGCAACAACGTGCTCTTCCCCATGGGCTTCGACGCCTTCGGCCTGCCGGCCGAGAACGCGGCCGTGAAGGCCGCCAGGGCCGGCGACACGTCCGTCCACCCCGCCCGACTCACCGCCACGCGCATGGCGCGCATGCGCGAGCAGTTCGAGCAGATGGGCGCCATGTTCGACTGGTCCAAGTCGCTCGCCACGTGCGACCCCGAGTACTACAAGTGGAACCAGTGGTTCTTCATCAAGATGCTCGAGCAGGACCTCGCCTACCGCAAGGAGTCGTTCGTCAACTGGGACCCGGTCGACCAGACGGTCCTCGCCAACGAGCAGGTCATCGACGGGCGGGGCGACCGCTCCGGCGCCCTCATCGAGCGGCGCCTCATGCCGCAGTGGCACTTCCGCATCACCCGCTACGCCGACGAGCTCCTCGACTTCTCGTCGCTCGACTGGCCCGAGCGCGTCGTCAGCATGCAGACGAACTGGATCGGCCGCTCCGAGGGCGCCGAGGTGACGTTCAAGACCGAGACGGGCGACGACATCGTGGTGTTCACCACCCGGCCCGATACGCTCTGGGGCGCCACGTTCATGGTCTTGGCCCCCGAGCATCCGCTCGTCGAGAAGCTCGTGAGCCCTGAACGGCGCGACGCCGTGGGGGCGTACGTCGAGCAGGCCTCCCACCGCACGGACCTCGACCGCATGGCGGACACGAAGGACAAGTCGGGCGAGTTCCTCGGCGCCTACGCCGTCAACCCCGTGAACGGCGCCCGCATCCCCGTCTGGACCGCCGATTACGTGCTCATGGGTTACGGCACGGGCGCCATCATGGCCGTGCCGTACGGCGACCAGCGCGACTTCGAGTTCGCGCGCGCTTTCGGGCTCGAGATCGTACCCGTGGTGCGGCCGGATGGCGTACCTGGCGCCGTGAACGCGACCGAGCTCACGGAAGCGTGGGCGGGGCCCGGCGTGATGGTCAACTCGGGTCCACTCGACGGGCTCACGCATAACGGCGAGAAGGGCCGCGCCAGCCCGGCCATCGCCGCGGCCATCGAGTACCTCGAGAGCAACCGCCTCGGCCGCGCCCAGACGACGTACCGGCTGCGCGACTGGCTCATCAGCCGCCAGCGCTACTGGGGCACCCCCATCCCGGTCGTGTACTGCGACGCGTGCGGCATGGTGCCGGAGAAGCTCGAGAACCTGCCCGTACTCCTGCCCGAGGACGTCGCGTTCATGCCCACGGGCGAGTCGCCCCTCAAGACGCACGCCGCCTTCCTCCAGACGACCTGCCCGAGCTGCGGCGGCAAGGCGCGCCGCGAGACCGACACCATGGACACCTTCATGGACTCGTCCTGGTACTGGTTCAGGTACCTGAGCCCGCACGACGACGCGCGCCCGTTCGACCCGGAGCTGGCCGCGCGCTGGACGCCGGTCGACACGTACACGGGCGGTATCGAGCACGCCATCCTCCACCTCCTGTACGCGCGCTTCTTCACCAAGGTCCTGCGCGACATGGGCCTGACGACGTGCGACGAGCCGTTCAAGCGGCTCAGGAACCAGGGCATGATCCTCGGGGCGGACAACGAGAAGATGTCGAAGTCGCGCGGTAACGTCGTGAACCCGGACGACCTGGTCGCGCGCTACGGCGCCGACACGGTGCGGGCCTACCTCATGTTCCTCGGGCCGTGGGACCAGGGGGCGCCGTGGAACTACAGCGGCATCGAGGGGCAGGCCCGCTTCCTCGCGCGCGTCTGGAACCTCGTCGTCGACGAAGCCAAGGCCGACGCGCCAAGCGCCGGCTCCGAGGTCGAACTGAACCGGGCCATCAACCACGCCGTCAAGGAAGTCACCGAGGACTTCGAGGCGTTCCGCTTCAACACGGCGATCGCCGAGCTCATGACGCTGCAGGGCGCGCTGCAGAAGGGCCGCTCGGCCGGGTTGGCGGCGAGCGCGACGTGGCGCAAGGGCGTCGAGACCCTCCTCCTGCTCCTGGCGCCGATAGCGCCGCACATCGCGGAGGAGCTCTGGCACCGCCTCGGCCGGCCGGGCTCCGTGCACGTGCAGGCGTGGCCGACGTACGACCCGGCCGCCCTCGTGGCCGACACCGTGCAGA
>CAUJFI010000022.1 GCA_963170125.1 Deinococcota bacterium
AGGCGCGCTGCCACCCCGCTGTCCTGCGACGGCGTGGAGTCGGCAAGGGCAAGGGACCCGGCGGCGGTGCGCGTACGGTCCGCGGTGTCGATGTTGTCCTTCAGCAAGATGGGCACGCCGTGGAGCGGACCGCGCGGCCCCGTGGCACGCCGCTCGGCATCGAGCTCGCGGGCGATGTCCTCGGCATCCGGGTTGATCTCGATGACCGAGCCGAGACGCGGGCCGCCATGGTCGAGGGCTCGGATGCGCTCGCTGTAGGCCCGAACGGCCGCCTCGGCGGTGAGGCTGCCGGCGGCCATCGCCGCCGTCAGCTCACCGATCGAGCGTTCGAAGACTTCACTGCCGATCTCGGTGGCACCCTCGCCACCCGATGCGCCACCGCGGTTCGAAGAGCTGCCCATGAGGACCAAGTCTACGTTCGTGCTGAGGAGCCTTGGGTCAGCTTCGGCCGCGACCGAGGCCCCTCACCTCACGCGACGCGGGCCGAAGGCGACCGAGGTTCAGGGCAGGGCTCTCGATCGCCATGGACACGAAGTTCTCCGAGTTCGTCGCCACCGCCTCCATGCCGGCAAGCTGCGTGACGACGTCTGCGCCACTACAGTTCACCCGGCACGCGTCAAAGGACACCGCTGCCGCCTGCCCAGGGGTAGCCAAGGGGGCGCGAACCGCCCTTCAGCACGTTCTCGCGCCTGCGACCTCACATGCTATTCTTGCGCCGAGACAACCCAACCAGATGCACTGCTGACCAGCCCACCGCCACCTCGGCACCAGGAGGCAACATGCGCACCGTCCCCCGTCACCTACGCATCCTCGCGGCCGCCCTGTTCATCTCGGTCGCCGGCACCGCCTGGGCGCAAACCCAGATCACCTTCTGGCACATCTTCGACGCCGGCCCCGCGGCCGAGTTCATCGACGGCGTGATCGCCGACTTCAACACCGCCAACCCAGACATCCACGTGACTCACCTGGGCACCAACTTCTGGGATTACTGGACGCGCCTCACCACGGCTACCGCCGGCGGCATCGGCCCGGACGTGGCCATGAACGACCTGGGTAACGTCCCCAGCCGCGCCAACATGGGCACCATCAGGGCCCTCGACGATTACCTCGGCGACAAGGGTCTGGACGCCTTCTGGCCCGCCACCGCGGCCGCCGTCGAGTGGCAGGGCGGCACTTACGCTCTGCCCCTCGAGACCGACGTGCGAGTGTTGTTCTACAACAAGACCCTCTTCGCCGCGGCCGGCCTCGACCCCAACTCGCCTCCAACCACCTGGGAGGAGCTGGTGGCCGCCAGCGACGCGCTCACCAAGATCGAGAACGGCCGCATCACACAACTGGGCTTCGGCCCCACGCTCGGCAACACGTACTTCCCGCTCTACGCCATGCTCAACGGTGAGGACTTCGTCGCCGAGGATGGCGGCCTCAAGTTCGACACGCCGGCGGCCACCGAAGCGCTGCAGTGGATGGTCGACCGCCAGAACGCTTACGGCAGCCGCGCCATGACCTCGTTCTCCGCCGCGTTCAGCGGTGGCGCCAGCGACCCGTTCCTCTCCGGCCAGGTGGCCATGATCATCCAGAACAACACCTACCCCGGCCTCATCGCAACGTACGCCCCGGACCTCGACTACGGCGTCGCCCTGCTGCCGCACAACGGCACGCCCACCAGCTGGAGCAACGGCTTCTCGCTGGAGATGAGCGCCAGCACTGCCAACCCCGACGCCGCCTGGCGCCTCATGGACTACCTCATGAGCCCCGCGGTGCAGCTGGCCTACGCCACCACCAACCTCTCCATGGTCGGCAACATCGCCGCCGCCGAGTCGCCCGAGCTGATGGCCAACGCCACCTGGCGGGTGTTCGTGGAGCAGATGGGCACCAGTGCGTTCCGGCCGTTCTCGCTCGAGGCGCCGGCCTGGTACGACACGGCTCTGCAGCCCGAGATCGATGCCGCGCTGCTCGGCACCAAGACGCCGGAGCAGGCGCTGAGCGACGCTCAGCGTTCGTACGAGAACGAAGTCCGCCGCTTCCGAGAGACGAACTGAGGCACTAGAGCCAGCGGCCCGCCACCGCACGCGTGGTGGCGGGCCGCGATGCCAGCCTGATGGCCCGCCCGCGACTGAGCCGCATGGCCCGCCGTGAGATGTACACGGCGTGGCTGTTCATACTGCCATGGGTGCTGGGGTTCCTGTTCTTCCTGGCGCTGCCCATCGCGCTCTCCGTCTATTACAGCTTCACCAGCTTCAACGTCTTCCAGCCGCCGCGCTGGATAGGGACCGCCAACTTCCGGGCGCTGTCGACCGACCCGTTGTTCTGGAAGGCGCTCTACAACACGGCGTACTACACGTTCATATCGGTGCCGCTGATGATGGCCATCAGCCTCGGCGTAGCGCTCCTGCTCAACTCCAAGCTGCGCGGCATGCGTATCTTTCGCACCATCTTCTTCCTGCCGTCCGTGCTCTCTGGCGTGGGCGTCGCGCTGTTGTGGCTCTGGATCTTCAACCCCGACTACGGCCTGATCAACCTGCTGCTCAGCTACTTCGGCATCGAGGGTCCGTTATGGCTGTACTCGCCCCAGTGGGCCAAGCCGGCCATGATCATCATGAGCCTCTGGGGCCTGGGCGGCGTCATGGTCATCAACCTGGCCGGCCTCCAGAGCGTGCCCGAGCAGCTGTACGAAGCGGCCCGGGTGGACGGCGCCAACAACTGGGCGCAGTTCCGGTACGTGACGTTGCCCATGCTCTCCCCCACGCTCTTCTTCAACTTCATCACCCTCACCATCGGTTCGTTCCAGGTGTTCACCCAGGCGTACATCATGACCGGGGGTGGGCCCGTTCACGCCACGCTGTTCTACGTGCTCTACCTGTTCCAGACGGCGTTCGAGAACCTGCGCATGGGTTACGCCTCGGCCATGGCGTGGATACTCTTCTTCGTCATCGTGGGCGTGAGCCTCTTCCAGCTCGCCGTCTCCAGGCGGCTGGTCTACTACGAGGAGAGCTAGGTTGCGTTCGCTCAAGGCCGCCAGGACCAGTTACGCCGTGACCGTGTACGTGCTCTTGACCATCGGCTCGTTGGCGTTCCTGTTCCCGCTCGTGTGGATGCTGAGCACCGCCCTCAAGCCCGACTCCCAGCTCTTCGCCTACCCGCCCCAGTGGCTACCGAGACCACCCATGTGGGGCAACTTCAAGGCCGCCATCGAGTACTTCCCGTTCTGGGCGTACTTCCGCAACTCCACTATCGTCACGGTGCTCGCCGTGTTCGGGCAGGTGTTCTCCGCCGCCATCGTGGCCTACGGCTTCGCCAAGCTGCGCTGGCCGGGCCGCGAGGTGGTCTTCTTCCTGGTGCTGGCCACGTTGATGATCCCGTCGCAGGTGACGATGATCCCGCAGTTCGTCATCTTCACGCGCATCGGCTGGGTAGATACGCTCCTGCCGCTCATCGTGCCGAGTTTCTTCGGCGGCGGCGCCTTCAACGTGTTCCTGTTCCGGCAGTACTACCGCACCATCCCACGCGAGTACAACGACGCGGCCCGCATAGATGGGGCGTCGCACTGGCGCATCTTCTGGCAGATCATCCTGCCGCAGAGCAAGCCCGTCATAGCCACGGCCAGCATCTTCGCGTTCCTGTGGACCTGGAACGACTTCATGGGTCCGGTCATCTACCTGCATAGCCCCAAGAACTTCACCCTGCCCATCGGCCTGCGCGCCTTCCAGCAGCAGACCGGCACCGAGTGGGACCTGCTCATGGCCGCCTCGCTCATCGTCATGATCCCCGTGATCTTGCTGTTCTTCTTCCTGCAGCGCTACTTCGTGCAGGGAATGGCGATGTCCGGGCTCAACCGCTGAACCCTTAGGAGGGTGGTCCCTTGTCGTCTTCGTTCGATCCGTTCGCCTCGGGGTTCGAAGTCCAGGCGCCCGCTGGGGAGGGCTCCGGCGGCAGTGAGGGGCCGGGTCGCGGCGCTGCTGGCGCCGGAGCGGCCGCTGGCGAGGTCGCCGGCACCGGGGCTACTGGCGGCATTCCGGTCACCGCTGGTACCGCGGGCGCCACGCCGACCCTGACGCCAACGGGCTTCGACCGCACGGCGCTGGCCGAGCTGCCGAGCGCCGAAGCGCTCGCGGGCGACGCTCTGACCGTGGACCCGCGAGACCCCGACTGGGCGCCCCCCGCCATCACGAACCAGTGGGCGGGGCTCGTGGCCGGCCGCGGGGTGTTCTCGTACGCCGGTTTCAGCACGCCCGACCTGTACGCGGCCAGCGAGCACGGGCGCCTGTACGCCGGGGCGGGCGGCGGGCCCCTGGTGGACCTCTCGGGCGAGGGGCAGGTCACCTACCGCTGGTACCCGAGCCGCATCGAGCGCAGCCAGCAGTGGCGCGGGTTGGAGTTCCGCACCACGACCTTGCTACCCGTCGCGGGCGGCACCGCGGCCGTGAACCTGTTGACCGTGGCGAACTCCGGCGGCGCCGACCTGACTTTGGACCTCATGTTCCTCGTCAGCGCCGACACGGCGGGAACCTGGGACACCAACTGGCCGCCGCGCGACCCGCTGCGGGCGCGGGTGTCACTCGAGGCAGACACCCTGCTCATCCGCGACCGCGAGTCGAGCGTGACCTCCGCCGTGATGTTGAACCGGCCGCTCGTCGGGGCGGCCGGCTTCGACACCCAGAAGGGGGGAGGCGCCCAGGCGTTCGCCGACCTGGAGAACCCGTTCGCGCCCACCGGCCACGTGGTGGCGGCCTCCGAACCGGAGGACCCGCGCTGGCAGACCGCCTTGGCAGACGGGCGGCTGGGCGGCTCGGGTGGCGGCACCGCGGCCGGTACGGCCCACGGCCCTGGCGGTAGTCCAGACGCCGGCGGCAGCGAGGTCGTTACCCCAGACGCCAGGTACGTGGCGCTGCACGTGCGCCTGGCCGTCCCTGCCCACGGCAGCGCCGACTTGACTTGGGTGCACGCCCTGGCGGCGGACCCAGCGGCGGCCGTCGAGGTCGCGCTGCGCCACCTGGCCGCGGGCGTGGGTCTGGTCGCGGCCACGCGCGAAGCCTGGGAGCAGGAGTGGCGGGCCGCCTTCGACACCGGGTCTACGCGCTTCTCCGGTTATCTCCCCGTGCTGTCGACCGACCAGGCGTCGGTCGCGCGCCTCTACTACATGGGCAGCATGACGGCGCTCTACTGCCGCCGTACGCCAACGTGGGGCGGACCCACGACCACGTACGTGACCGGCTTCCCCTCTTCGCTGGGCACGTTCCCGCACGCGTGGGTGTTCCCGTGGGACACGATGATGGTCTCCGGGCTCCTCAGCCTGCTCGACCCGAGCGCCCTGCGGGGCATGATCCTCGCGTTCCTCGCGGCCGACATGCACGAGGGCTGCGCCATAGACTTCCGAGTCGGCGCCCCCGTGGGCTTCTGGTACGCGGTGAACGACTACGCGCTCATCCACATGACCTGGCAGTACCTGCGCTACACGGGCGACCTGGCGCTGCTGAAGGAGCGCGTGCGCAGGGCGAGCGTCCTCGATCACCTGCTCGACCATGCTCGCTACTACCGCCGGCTGGCAGGCGACGACGGGTTGGCCGACTACGGCACGGCCCAGAACCTGCTCGAGTGCGTCAGCAGCTACACGCACAAGGTGGCGTCGTTCAATGCCGCCAACGTCTGGAGCGGGCGCATAGTGGCGGCCATGCTGCGCCTGGCGGGCCGCGACGCCGAGGCAAGCGAGTTGGAGCGCACTGCCGAGGGGTTGGCGCGCGCCGTGCAGCAGCTGTATGTGGAGGGCGAAGGCTACTTCGCCTGCCGCCAGCCCGACGGCTCGCTGGTGAGCGTCCGGCATTGCCTCGACTTCTTCACCGTGTTGCAGTGCATGCCGGACGCCCTCAGCGCCCAGCAGGTGGAGGAGATGGTCGGCTTCTTCCGCCGCGAGCTCAAGACCACCTCGTGGATGCACGCGCTGTCGCCCCTCGACCCGGACTCGGCCTTCAGCTCGCGAACCGACCATCAGGACGAGGGCGCCTACACCACGTGGCCCGCGTACTCACTCGAGGTCCTGCTGCAGACGGGCCATGAGCAACTAGCGCTGGAGTGGCTGGGCCAGGATGGCGGCCCTGGTCTGGCCGACGTGACGCGCCAGGGACCGTTCGGTCAGGCGTACACGCATGGCGACGAGGGCAGCCCCACCGTGGCGGGCCTGCCCGCCAAAGCACCGATGGAGTTCCCGCACATCGAGAAGCCCGTGCTGCTGCCGGGCGGCAAGTACGCCCAGGTGGTCATCGAGGCGCTGGCCGGGGTGCAGCCGCGGCTGGGTGGCGGCGTCGAGCTCGAACACCGCGCGCTTGGCACCGGACTGAGGCTGGCCAACCTCAACCTCCGGGGCGAGAACCTGGTCCTGGGGAGCGCGGGCGGGGCCAGCCGGACCTGATGGTCACACCGGCCACCGGGTTCGCCGCCGCACCCGAAACCGTGATCGCCGCCCCAAGGTCGGAGGGCGCCGTGCTCTGCCTCGACGTCGGCGGCAGCTCGGTCAAGAGCGGTGTGGTGCTGAGCAACGGGGCCGTAGTGGCGGGTCCGTTCCGCACTCACCTCAAGAGTGGCGGGCCCGCCGAGGACATCGTGAGGGCCTTGGCGGAGACGCTGCTGAACCTCCACGGCAAGGCCGTCGGACTGCACGTTCGCGGTGTGGGCGTGGCCATGCCCGGCCCGTTCGACTACGAGCGCGGCGTCTCGCGGATGGTGGGCCTCGGGAAGTTCGATGCCATCCAGGGCTTGCCGTTGGCTCCGGCCGTGACCTCGCGGGCGCCGAGCCTGGCCGGGCTGCCCTGGCGCTGGATCAACGACGCCCAGGCGTTCGGCTTGGGCGAGCTGCGCTACGGCGCCGCCGCCGAGGCGAGCAGGGCCATGTTCCTCACGCTGGGCACGGGCTGCGGCTCGGCGTTCGCCGTGGGCGGCGCCCTGGTGACGAGCGGCGAAGGGGTGCCACCAGACGGTCACGTATACGCGCTCGAGCATGGCGGCAGCACGGTCGACGAGCTCCTGTCCGCCCGGGGGGTGGTGCGGCTCTTCCACGAAGTGCTCGGTGAGCCAGCCGACGCCGCTGAGTCCGCCCCGCAGAGCGCGGCATGGCACGGACGAGGAACCGTCACGGCGGAGACGGTGGGCACGCTGGCAACGACCGGCGACCCCGCGGCGCTCGCGGCGCTCCGCCGCTTCGGCGCGCTCGTCGCCGACGCGTTGGCCCCAGTGTTCGCCGCGTTCGCACCTGAACTCGTCGTGCTGGGAGGCCAGGTGAGCCGCAGCCTCCCGTTCTTCGGTCCTGCAGCCGTGGCAGCCGGCGCCCCTCCCTTGGTCGCCGCCGCGGCGGCGGACCTGGCGGCGTTACAGGGCGCCGCGGCGCACTTCCTGGAACAGAGCCCGTGACCCGCGGGCACGTGGGCGTAGGAGCGCCGCCGTCGGGCCCCGCCTCGGCGAGCGACGAGTTCACGGCACGGCGGGGGGCGAAGGCGGCGCGCGGCGGGGTAGCCTTGGGGCTCAGCTCCTGTCCGTCCCCGGAAAGCGGCGGAGAGGTCTCGAGATGAGGTCGGTCGTGAGGAAGTTGATGTTCGCAACGTTCTTGTCGGGGATGGCGGTCGCCGGCGCGCAGGGGTCGAACGGGTCGACGGGCTCGCCAGCCACTTGCAGGGTCGCGGAGACGCTACCGGCGCCCGAGAGCGCCGTTCCGGCGGCCGAGTTCAACGCACTCTTCGCGCTGCCAGGCCCGGGCTGGACGGGCGGCGACAGCACCTACTCGGTGAAGCTGCCGGACGGCCGCACCGTGTGGCAGTTCTCCGACACGTTCTTGGGGATCGTGGACCGCCGCGGTGGTCGCGACCGCCACTCGCCGCTCGTCAACAACACGCTGGTCGTGCAGGGCGACGATGGGCTCACGACGCTGGCGGGCGGCGACCCGACCCTGCCGGCCTCCTTCTTCCCGTCGCCCACGGGGGACCGCGACGACTGGTACTGGCAGTACGACAGCACAGTGGAGCACCCGCGCGAAGGCGACAAGCTGCGCGTGTTCCTCCTGCACTTCACCCGCGCTGGCGCCGGCGTGTTCGGGTTCCGGTGGCTGGGCAACGCCCTCGCGACGCTCTCCCTGCCTGAGCTGCAGCTCGAGGCGATCGTGAAGCTGCCGGCCGACGGCGGCGTGAGTTGGGGCGCCGCGGTGCTCGAGGCAGAGGACCACACGTACATCTACGGCACCGAGGACCTGGGCGACGAGAAGTACATGCACCTCGCACGCGCGCCAAGGAACGGCGTCACGGGCGCTTGGGAGTTCTGGGGCGGAGCGTCGTGGACCGCCGACCCGGGAGCGAGCGCGCGGATCATGCCGGGCGTGGCCAACGAGTACAGCGTCACGGCCCACGCCGGCGGGCTCGTGCTCGTGACCATGGACACCACCACGACCTTCAGCCCCGACCTGGTGGCGTTCACCGCCTGCCGCCCGGAGGGCCCGTGGGAGAACCGCACGCTCCTTTACCGCACGCCCGAGTCGGGGCTGGAGAACCAGATCACCTACAACGCCCACGCCCACCCGCAGTTCGCCGACGAGCGCGGCTGGCTCGTGAGCTACAACGTCAACAGCCGCACGTTCGGCGACCTGTTCCTCGACGCAAGCATCTACCGTCCCCGCTTCATCCGCGTGCCGTTCAAGGAGTAAGTGACCAGAGGATGACGAGCTACACCGACCCGCAGCTGCGCCCCGCCGGCGTCTACGACCCTTACCCCGCGGAGCGGCTGGCGCCCGGGGCCATCGAGCGCGGTGCCAGCGCCCTGGCGCGTGCGCTACTGGCCAGGGTCACCGCGTCCAGCGACACCGGCGCCGGGCTGGCGCAGGGCGGCGGGTGGGCTCCGCGTGCCGTGGTCATCGACGGCTACGTGGGCGTGCTGTGGGCCGAGCTTCGCGCCGCGTTGGACGAGGCGCTGCGCGCCGAAGGCGTGAACGCCACCTGGCTCGCCGTCGACGCCGCGCTGAAGCCCACGGGCGAGATCGACGAGCAGCTCGCGCCGTTCCTGGGTGGCGACGACCCAGTGTTCGGCAAGCGCTACACGGGCGAGTTGAGCGACCTGTTCGTTCCCGACGAGCTGGCGGCGCTGCGCCCCGCCGCGGGCGCCTTGACCGTGCTGTACGGCTGCGGGGCGGCCCTGGCGGGTTGGGACGACGCCGTGCTCGTGTACGTCGATCTGCCCAAGGACACCGTCCAGTACCGGGCCAAGGACGCTCGGATCACCAACCTCGGTCGGCAGGCGCCGGAAGACCCGAAGACCATGTACAAGCGCTTCTACTTCGTGGACTGGCCCCTGTTGAACCGCCACAAGCAGCGGCTGCTGCCACGCGTGAACCTCATGGTCGACGGCCAGGACGCGCACGCGCCCACCTTCATGGACGGCGCGGAGCTCCGTGCGGCGCTCGGGCGGCTCAGCCGCAGCCACCTGCGTGCCAGGCCCTGGTTCGCGCCCGGCGCGTGGGGCGGCCAGTGGCTCAAGGAGGTCATCCCGCAGCTGCCGCGGAACGTGCCCAACTACGCCTGGTCGTTCGAGCTGATCGTGCCTGAGAACGGGCTGACGTTCGAGTCGGCGGCCGGGGGCGGCGAGGGCGCGCCGGGCGCCGCAGGCGCGGCCGGCGCGGCCGAACCCGGCGCCGCCGGACCGGTTGGCAACCGCCTCGAGGTGTCCTTCGACTGCCTCATGTTCGAGGCCGGCGCGGCCGTCCTGGGCGAGCATGCGGCGCGCTTCGGCACCGATTTCCCGATCCGCTTCGACTACTTAGACACCTTCTCGGGCGGCAACCTCTCCGTGCAGGTGCATCCGAGCCCCGATTACATCCGCGAGCAGTTCGGCGAGCCGTTCACGCAGGACGAGACCTACTACCTGCTGGACTGCACGCCGGAGGCCAAGGTTTACCTGGGTTTCCAGGCGGGGGTGGAGGCGGCCGAGTTCGGCGCGGAGCTCGAGCGCAGTGCGCGGGAGGGCACACCGCTCGACGTGGAGCGGTACGTGCGCTCCCTGCCGGCCGAGAGGCACGGGCTGTACCTCATACCCCACGGCACCGTGCACTGTTCCGGGACCGGCAACCTCGTGCTGGAAGTGAGCGCCACGCCGTACATCTTCACCTTCAAGCTGTACGACTGGCTGCGCCCGGACCTCGACGGCAAGCCGCGGCCGCTCAACGTGGAGCGCGGCATGGCCAACCTCGACTTCTCACGCCAGGGTGAGGTGGTCGACCGCGAACTCGTGGCGCAGCCGCGCCTGGCGAGCGAGGGCGCGGGCTGGCGCCGGGTTCACTTGCCCACCCACCACAAGCACTTCTACGACATCGAACGCGTGGAGCTGCAGCCTGGTGCGGCCGTGACCCTCGAGACCGACGGCTCGCCGCAGGTCCTCGCCGTCGTCGAGGGCGGGCCGGTCCGCCTGAAGGCTGGCGAGTCGGCCAAAGCCGCGGAACCGGCGGCGGGTGTCGCGTGCCACTTCGCAGAGACCCACGTCGTACCGGCCGCGGCCCAGAGCCTCGAGTTGCGTAACGAGGGTGGGGTGACCGCCAAGGTGCTCGTAGCGTTCCTCAAGCCGGTGGCGGGGTAGGGATGGCGGCGATGCCCGCGCCCACCCGCGCCGGTCACGTCGCCGCGGAGGGCACGCAGCTCTACTTTGAGGTGCACGGCAGCGGCCCACCCGTCCTCCTCATCCATGGGGCCTTCGGTTCGGGCAACCAGTTCGCCGAGGCCATCGGGTGGTTGGCTGCCGACCACACGGTCGTCCTCGTCGACCTGCAGGGCCACGGGCGCACGGCCGACCGGCCTCAGCCGCTACGATACGAGCGCCTCGCCGACGACTGTGCCGCGGTCCTAGCCAGCCTGGGGATACCGGACTGCACGGTCATCGGCTTCTCCATGGGTGGGGGCACGGCCCAGCAGCTGGCCTTCCGCCATGCGCGGCTCGTGACCAAGCTTGGCGTGGTGAGCGCCCCGTTCAGCCGCTCGGGCTGGCATGCGGACGTAATGGCCAACTTCCGCAACACAGGCTCACACCAGGCACCCGCCGTGCTGGACTCGCCCATCTATCGCAACCACGCGGCGCTCGCGCCCAAGCCCGAGGAGTTCCCGGTCCTGCTGGACAAGCTGGGCGACCTGCTGGGCAACCACGAGTACGACTGGTCGGCAGAGGTCGCGGCGTTGACCATCCCCGTGCTCATCGCGCTTGGGGACGCCGACAGCCTGCCGCCTTCGCACGCCGCGGAGTTCTTCCGGCTCGTGGGCGGCGGAACGCGCGATGCCGGTCCGGCCGGCGAGGGGCTCTCGACGTCGCAACTGGCGGTGCTCCCCCGGACCACGCATTACGACATCGTGCGGTCCGAGCTGTTGTGGCGGTGCGTAGCGGGGTTCCTCGGCGCGCCGTAGCTTCGGCTCGGCGTTCGACTCCGCTGAGGGGCGCCGGGGCGTGCCCTGCACGTCGCCACAGGGAAGCGGGGTCCTGAAACGCCCTGGGTCTTGTGGGGGCTCTCCGTTCACAAGAAACGGAGTGAATGGGTTATGCCTTGCGAGTACGCTGTTGAGACCAAGGAGCGGGTTGCGAGGCTCTTCCTCGAGCGGCGGGACCAAACTCCGACCGAGTCGTTCCTGGCCTCGTTCCGTAGGGTCAGGGAATTGACTGGCATCCCCATCGACACGATGCGCGGCTGGGTCACCAAGGCTCAGGTCGATGCCGGAGATCGGCCGAGCTCTAGTACCGCCGAGCGCGACGAGCTCCGTCGCTTGAAGTGTGGAAATCATGGAGTTCGTTTCAATTTGCGGACGGCGGTATCGGCGGCGCAGTCCCTGATCCTGGGTTGTTCCTGAGCGGGATCGTAGAGATGGTCTAGGTCCTCGGGTAGGGGCGTGATGTTGCCTAGCTCCACGCAGCGATCGAAGGAAAGAGAAGATGGCTCAGGGACGCAAGGAGTCAAGCCCCGTTAAGTCTGTAATTTCCTCCAAGGTCAGTCATCGCTAGGCCGCCAGGCTCACCTCCTCACGGCTGGTCGGGGTTGAAGCTACGGCGCTGTCGAGCAGTTCCATATCCAAGTACTGCCTGCCCGATAGCCACTCCTCGCTCTGCTCCACGCACAAGGCCGTCACCAGTCGCAGGCACGCTTCCCGGTTCGGGAAGATCAGAACCACCCTGGTCCGTCGCTTCAGCTCCTGGTTGAAGCGCTCCAAGCCGTTAGTTGAACGGATGCGCCGCCGGTGGGGTTCGGGGAACGAGAAGCACGCCAACGTAGCCTCGACGCCAACCTCGACCCACGCCGCCACCGCCGGATGAGAGGCGCTCCAGCGCTCCACCACCTCCCGCGCGAGCGATAACGCCCACTCCCGATCCGGCGCGGCGTAGATCGCCTTCAGGTCACTCGTGAGCGCCGCCTGGTGCTTCCTCGCCACCTTGCCGCGCGCGTTGCGAAGGAAATGCACCTGGCAACGCTGCCAAGAGACGCCCTGGAAGTGCCGCTGGATCGCCGCCACCAAGCCCTTATGATCGTCGCTGGTCACGAGCTGCACGCCGTGCAGGCCGCGCTCCTTCAGCCTGCGGAAGAGCGCATCGTACGTCGCCTCGCTCTCGCTGTCCGCCACGTCCACCGCCAGCAGCTCGCGCTGCCCATCCTCCCTGACGCCCTTCACCACCAGCACGCCCTGGCTTACGACGCGGCCATCGATGCGCACGTGCTCGTAGCGCGCGTCCACCATCAGGTACGGGTAAGCCACCGCCTCCAGGCGCCGCTCCCGCCACCCAGCCAACTCGGTATCGAGCTGGCCGGCGAGGCGGCTCACCGTGCTCTTGCTGAAGCTCGTGCCGCACAACACCTCGGTGACGTCCTTGACCTTCCTCGTCGAGACCCCCTCGAGGTACATCTCCATCAGCGACAGCACCAGCGCCTTCTCACTACGCTGGTACCGGTCGAAGAGCTCCGTCTTGAAGGTACCCTCCCGGTCCATCGGCACCAGCAGGTGCAGCGTCCCAACGCGCGTCTTGAGCTGCCGGGGCCGGTAACCGTTCCTATACCCGCGCCGCTCCTCGGTTCTCTCGTGCGGATCGGCGTTCAGGTGCAGCGTGATCTCCTCCTCCAACAGCCGCTGCAGCGTCGACTGCACGACGTCACGCAGGAAGTCCGGTTGATCCACCAACGCCTCACGCAGGCGCGTCGTCAAAGCACTATCCTTCAGTTGAGTCATCGTTCACTCCGTTCCAGGGTTGTGTCCACTTCCCATTTTGGAGGAGCGATGGCTCCCTTCTCTCACGAGAAAGTCGCAGAGCCACCCAATTTACAGAGGATACGGGGCGCTATC
>CAUJFI010000023.1 GCA_963170125.1 Deinococcota bacterium
CAGCCGACACCCACCTGCCCGCAGAGGTGGACGGCGAGGCCCAGCTCGTCGAACGCGGCGGCCTTGGCCGCCAAGGCCAGGTCCGCGTCGTTCGCGGTCGGGGCGTACGCCACCTGGAGGTGGTTCGCTCGGTGGCGCGCCATCATCTGGTCGCGCGTCACGCCGTCGAGTACGGCGTGGAGGATGGGCCACTCGGGGTTCGTGGCCGCGCGCCTGCGCTCGGTCTCGGCGTCCGGCAGGTCTACGCCGCGGCCGCGGCCCAGGTCGACGTGCAGCCGGCCACCCATGAGGTAGACGCGGCTCCAGACGAGTTCACCGGCCTTCCCCACGCCGGAGAGCGTGCTGCCGCCCCGTGGGAAGAAGACGGCCGGCTGGCGCAGCCCGGTGGCGCCGGCGTAACCGCCCCTCAAGTGCGAGGCCGGGACGGCGCCGGAGATCTCGAGGACCCACACGAAGGCGTCGAGGTCGTCGGCCGCGAAGCGTTCGCCCCAACGGAGGTCGTGGAGCGTGTTGGCCTCGTCGAAGCCGAGCCGACGCCACACGCGGTTGGTGACGAGCGCGTCGACGGCGGCGCCCTCATCGACCTCGTTGAAGTGGGGGAGGGCTTGGCCGGCGTAGAGCTCCTCGCCCGTCGCGGCGTGCCTGACGGGTGGCCGGTCGACGTTGTTGAGCAGCCCCTCCACGAGGTCGCTCGCGGCCACCATGTCCTTGAGGCCCTGCTGGTACTGGATGCCGACGGCGTCCAGGCCGAAGGCGTGCGCCATGCGCACCACCGCGACGTACATCTTGAGTTGCTCGAGGACCTGCTCCTCGGTCAAGTCGGTGGTCGGGTCGCTGCCGAAGTCGAAGCGCATGCCGCGACCCCGCAGCCAGGTGAGCGCAGCGCGTGCCTCGGCTTCCGGCACGCTCCGCATGGCCGCTACCAGCGCCGACTGTGACAGGCGCTCCTTGTAGATCCCGAGCGGGTTCAGGTACTCGTCGTCGATGATGGCGTTGTACATGCCCATGCAGCCTTCGTCGAAGACGCCGATGATGACCATGCGTGCCTTCAGGTCGGCCGCCACCTGCCGGCCAAGCTCGACGGCCTGCGGAGGGAGGGCGGCGGCGTTCAGCGGGCGCACGTGGCTCTGGTCGTGCGTGACGCGGCCCGTGTCCAGCCATTCACGCAGGCCGCGTAAGAAGGCCGCGTCCTCGAACCGTTCGCTCCACAGGCTGCTGAAGGGCACGCCGGCTTTCGTGAGGGAACCGTTCAGGTTGAGGAGCCCCACGAGCCCGGGCCAGGTGCCGCTCCAGTTGGCGACCGTGAGTATGGGTCCGCGGTGGGCGCGCAGGCCGGCTAACACGTGGTGGCTGTACTGCCACACGGCCTCCGCGACCACGACGGCGGCACCGGTGGGCACGTTCTGGAACACGTCCATGCCCATGCGTTGGCTGCTGATGAAGCCGTGGCCCTCGCCCGGATCGAACGCGTGGGCGCGCACGACGCTCACGTCCTCGGCGGCTAACGCCCGTCCCAGGGCCTCTTCGAGCGCCTGCTGGGCGGGCCAGCCCGCTTGGTTCGCGGCCAACCTCAGGTCGCCGCTGGCGACGAGGTGCACCTCGCGGATCCGGCCGCTCGGGTTGCCATGGCCGGCCGTCATCGCCCCCGCCTCATCTCTGCTCGAACGGTCGGCGGAACGCGGGAAGGCGGTCGGCGGCGGCGGGGAGGGCCGGGAACGGCAGGTGGGGCTCGGCCTGGTACCAGAAGGCCACGCTCGAGAGCTCGTCGCTGCGTCGGTTCTTGTGGCCGTGCTCGATGCTGACTCGGATGTTGCGCTTGAACACGACCGGGTCCTCGATGTGGAAGCGGTAGAGGGTCACGGGGTCCGTCCAGTTGGGTCCCCCGGCAGCGATGATGCCGTGGTACGGGGCCGCGTACTCCTCCGTCGGGCACCAGGCGGTGTTGAAGTAGTCCTCCGTGCCGGTGCCGTGCAGCGTGGGTGGCCACTGGTCGTTGGCGCCTGGCGCGGACTCGGGCTTGGCGGCGAGCATGGGGCCCGGGTCGAACGCGTCCGGCTCCATGCCGGCGAACTTCGGGGCGATGAGGCCGGGCTCGCCGTCGACGAAGATCATGTCGTCGCCCTCGCCGTACCAGTCCCACTCGCGCGAGCGCCTCAGCGAGTAGACGGACAGCAGGCACCCCACGTAATGGCCGTGCCCGGCGGCCTCGAGGATCGTGTAGTTCTTGGCGGGGTCCGAGTTCTTCCCCATGAACAGGAACTCCTCGCTGCTCATGCCGCTCGGGTCCTCCCCGTCCGGGATGGCGCGCCGCCATTGGGCGTGGAAGCGCCCCAGCTGGGGCTGGAGGGCCGCATGGACCTCGAAGTCCAGGTAGTAGTAGAAGAGCACCTGGTGCTCGCACTCGCTGGTGATGGTGAAGCGCATGCCGTTCGCGAACGGCATGGGGAAGTAGCAGTTGAAGGCCTTGCCGTCCTGCGGGCTCATCTGCAGGGGCAAGCTGGCGAAGTTGCGGGTCTGCCCGTGGCCCATGCCGAAGAGATCGCCGATGGGGCATTCGATGCTGGGATGCTCCTCGCCGTCCCAGTACGCGCGCAGGACGATCTTGCGGAGGTAGTTGGGGCTCTGGCAGCTGATGGTCACCCACAGGTGGGTGACGATGCCGGCCCCCGTCGTCTTCGCGATCGTCACGGTCTCGCCGGGTTGGATGTGCAGGCGGTCATCGTTGCCGCCGGTCACGTCGAAGCTCGAGAAACGCCTGGTCTTCACGTCGCGAAGCGCGGCCAGGCCGCGCAGCGGTGACAAGCCCATGTTGGTCACTACTTCCTCCTCAGTGGTGTTGGCTACCGACGACCCAAGTGAGACGAGAAGGTCCCGAACCTCGCCCAGAACTCCTCCGCCTTCGCGAGGCGGGCGTCGACTTGCTCGTCCCCGATCTCGCGGGCCGTAGCGGCCACGAGCGCCTGGAGCGCCGTCATGACGGCCGTGAGGGACCGGAACATGGCGGCAGGCTGCGTGGCCACGCTGATCGGCCAATCCGCGAACGGCAGCAGGGGCGAGACGTGTTCGTCGGTCACCAGGACCGTGCCGGCCCTAGGGGGCGCGAGTTCGACGAGCTGCACCATCTCCTGGGCGTAACGGCTCATGCTGAACACCAGCAGGACGTCTTCTGGCTCTAAGTCCATGATGCGGTCGGCCACGTCGGCGGCGTTCGGGTCCAACAGTGTGACGTTCGGCCGCACCATGTTGAGGAGGCGCCACGCGATGCTGGCCAGGTCGCCGCTGGAGCGGCTCCCCGTGACCCACACGCGCGGCGCGTTCGCCAGGGCGATGCCGGCGCTGATCAAGGCTTCCTCGTTACGCAAGACGCTCGCGATGTTCTCGGCGTCCTGCCTGACGACGTGTTCGATCAGGTCCTCGCGCGCCACCTTCACGCTGACGAGGCGGCGGGCCGCGTCGTACTCGGATTGCATGCGCTCTTGCAGCTCGACGTAACCAGAGTAGCCGAGCTGTTGCGCGAAGCGCACTATGGTGGAGGTCGAGATCCCGAGGCGCCTGGCCACCTGGCTGGCGCTGGCGAAGACCATCACCCTACCGTGCTGCAGGTAATGTCTCGCGATCCGTTGCTCAGTGGGGCTGAGGGCCGGGTAGTGCTCACGGATCTGGTCGATGACGGTCAAGGCCTGGGATCCCATCGCTCGCGGTGGCCAGCGGTTCGGGCCGCACGCCCAGAGCGTGAAGGCGGAACGGCCCTAGGCGGCTTGGCAAAGTTCTTCTCAGAGTTTATCATTGCGGCAATAACCCTTGCAACGGTCGGCGGGCGTCGAGGAACCCGAAAGTCGCCAAGCATCGAGCAAGGCTGTTCTCGTAAGGAGGAGTGCATGCAGGCTTCACGTAGTGCAGGTCGCTCGAGGTCGGTCGCCACCGCGTTCCGGCTCGCCACGGTGCTGACTTTGGCTGCCGTCATGGCGGGCACGGTGCTCGCGCAGGAGTACGGCGGCCGCTTCGTCGTCGGACGTAGCGGCGCCCCCTCGATCCTCGATCCGCAGAAGACCGGCGAGTCCGCCGCCGACGAGGTGCTGTCACTCGTAGGCGGCAGCCTCATGACGATCGACCCTGACACCCTCGCCCTTGGGCCGGGCCTGGCGGACTCCGTGGAGCAGTCGGCAGACGGCCTGACGTTCACGTTCAAGATCCACCCCGGCGTCAAGTACCATAACGGCGACCCGTTGACGGCGGCCGACTTCAAGTACACGTACGAGCGCGCCCTCGACCCCGCCACCGAGGCGACCGTCTCCGGCGACATGCTGGCCGGGGTGGAGAGCGTCGAGGCGCCCGACGACTACACGCTCGTCGTCCACCTCAAGGAACCCAGCGCCGTCTTCTTGCGCAACCTGAGCAACTCCGGCTACCTCCAGCCGCTCTCACGGCGCGCCGTCGAGGAAGCGGGCGCCGACTACGGGCGCGCGCCCGTTGGCGTCGGGCCCTACCGCTTCAAGGAGTGGGTGGCGGGCTACTCCATCACCCTGGAACGGAACCCGGACTTCGCTTGGGCCCCCTATTACCTCAAGAACCAAGGCGCCCCCTACCCCGATGAGATCGAGTTCCGGTACTTGCCAGAGCAGGGCACCCTCGTCGCGGCGCTGGAAGCGGGCGAAGTCGATTACGCTGACGTGCCGGCCGTCGACTTGGCGCTGTTCCAGGACAACCCCAACTTCAACGTCTACTCCAGCCTCAGCAGCGGCATCGGGCTCGAGTTCATCTTCAACCTGCGCGATCCCATCATGGCCGACATCCGGGTGCGGCAGGCGTTCAACCACGCCATCGACAAGCAGTTCTTCATCGACCGGGTAGTCGATGGGCACGGCATCCCGGCCACCGGCGTCCTGCCTCCCTCCCTCCCCGGGTACGACCCGGACAGCGCGGCCACCGACTACGACTTCGATCGCGAAGCCGCCGGCGCACTGCTCGACGCCGCCGGCTGGACCATGGGGCCGAACGGGGTACGGGCCAAGGACGGGCAGCCCCTCACCATCCGGATCGTCGCGTACACCGTGTCTCAAATGGTGTTGGCCTCTGAACTGCTCCAGAACCAGCTCAAGGCGATAGGCGTCGACGCCACCGTCGAGAGCTACGAGCGCTCGCTGCAGATGCCCATGATCATCGAGGGCGACTACCAGATCGCGCCGCTCAGCTGGACCTACGACGACCCCGACGTGCTCTACTTCCTCGCCCACTCCTCGCAGCACCCCAACGGCCTGAACCTGGGCGCAGTGAACGACCCCGAACTCGACCGCCTGCTTGACGTCAGCCGCACCACCCTCGTCGACTCGGAGCGCATGCTGGTCTTCCACGACATCCAGCGCCTCATGAACGAGAACGCCTACCTCGCGCCCGTGTACGTGCAGGAGACGTTCAGCGCGGCCAACAAGCGGGTCGAGGGCCTGCGTTTCACGGCCATCGGCGCGCCGTTGCTGCAAGAAGTCTGGATCGCCCGCTAGCAGCCGGCTGACGCGGCCGCTGGCCTCGGGAGCAGAGCCCCGAGGCCAGCGGTTGCTCT
>CAUJFI010000024.1 GCA_963170125.1 Deinococcota bacterium
ACCTCTCGCCGGAGACGGGCGCCGCGTTCGCGTCGGCCGGTCCGGCAGGCGTCGACCGCAATGTGTTCATGACCGAGACGGCCAACGGCGTGCTCGGCCCGCAGTTCCCGGCCTGGCGCGAGATCGAGCAGACGATAGTCACGCCCGGCCTCGACCTCGTCTGGAACGGCGAGCAGACCGCGGCCCAGGCCCTGGCGGCCATGGCCCCGCTCGTGAACGCCAAGCTCGCCGAGGCGGGCAACTAGTCCCGACGTAAGCCCGCGTCCCGCGCCGTCCTACCCTTCGGGGTGGGGCGGCGCGGCCCGCGCGACCGAAGGGCGCTCCCGGGCGGGGCGGCCCGGAGGCCCAGAGGCCCCACCCTATCGGCGAGGGAAGTAGCCCTTATCTGACCCTTATCTAGCCCTTTTCTGACCGCCGCAAGGACAGCCCGAGGAGGCGCAGCATGGCCGTGTCAGTGCCAACCCGGACGGAACGCCCGAGCAGGCCGCGAGGTGGAACGCTGCGGCGCCGCGAGACCATCGCGGCCTACGGTTTCCTCCTCCCCAACCTCGTCGGCTTCCTGATATTCACGCTGCTGCCCGTCATAGCCGCGCTGCTCATCAGCCTGACCGACTGGAACCTCCTGCAGCCACCCAAGTGGGTGGGGCTGAAGAACTTCGTGACGCTCGCGCAGGACCCGCTCTTTCGCAAGGTCCTCGGCAACACCGCCGTCTACGTGCTCGGGACCGTGCCCGTCCAGATGATCCTCGCGTTGCTCGTCGCGATGGCCCTGAACCAGGGGCTGCCCGGCACGCTGTTCTTCCGCGCGGCGTTCTTCATGCCGGTCGTGACGTCAGCCGTCGCCATCGCGCTCGTGTGGCGGTGGATCTACAACGCCGATTTCGGCGTGCTCAACAGCTTCCTGTTCATGCTCGGCGTGTCCGACCCGCCGCAGTGGCTGACCAGCACCCGCTGGGCGCTCCCGTCCGTCATGATCATGAGCGTCTGGCAGCAGATCGGCTTCTCCATGGTCCTGTTCCTCGCCGGGCTGCAGGGCGTGCCGGAGCACCTCTACGAGGCAGCGCGCATCGACGGCGCCGGACCCTTCCAACGCTTCCTGTTCATCACCGTGCCGATGCTGACGCCGACGACGTTCTTCGTCTTCGTGATCAACATCATCAACTCGTTCCAGGTGTTCGACCAGGCGTTCATCATGACCGGTGGCGGGCCGGCGAACGCGACCAACACGATCGTCTACAACATCTATCAGAACGCTTTCCAGTTCTTCAAGATGGGCTACGCGGCGGCCATGGCCTGGGTCCTCTTCGCCATCATCTTCGTGGTGACCGTAGTCCAGTTCCGGTTGCAGAGCCGGTGGGTGCACTATGAGTAGCGCCGCGGCGGGCGGGGTGGGCACGCCCGCGCCCGACGCGCGGGGTGCGGGCAGCCGCGGAGCGGGAGCGCGCCCGTCCAGGGCGCGGCGCAAGCGGCGCATCGGCATGTGGCTCCTCGTGATCTTCCTCATCCCCGCCGCCATCTTCATGCTCGCCCCGTTCGTCTGGATGCTCTCGACGTCGCTCAAGGGCGTCGGGCAGGTCTTCGAGTACCCGCCGCGCTGGATACCTGAGACGTTCCACTGGGAGAACTACACGCGTGTGTTCAAGGTGCTCCCGTTCGGGAGGTTCTTCTTCAACAGCGCCGTCGTGGCGACGACCGTGACCGTCTTGCAGCTCATCACGTGCTCGCTCGCCGCCTACGCCTTCGCGCGGCTGCGCTTCCCTGGCCGCGACGCGCTGTTCCTCGCCTACCTCGGCACCCTCATGATCCCCGGCCAGGTGATCCTCATCCCGAACTTCATCCTGCTCAGGTACCTGGGTTGGATCGACACGTACTGGGCGCTCATCGTGCCGGGCATCTTCAGCGCGTTCGGCACGTTCCTCCTGCGCCAGTACTTCCTCACCATCCCGGCCGAGCTAGAGGCTGCGGCCGTGGTGGACGGCGCGACCCGCTTCCAGATCTACACGCGCGTCATCCTGCCACTCGCGGGCCCAGCCCTCTCGGCGCTGGCCATCTTCACGTTCCTCGGGCAGTGGAACAGCTTCCTGTTCCCCCTCGTGGTCACCAAGTCGACGGGGATGAGCACGCTGACGGTCGGCCTGCGCACCCTGCAGGGCCAGTACAACACCGACTGGACGCTCCTCATGGCGGGCGCCGTGATCGCCCTCGCCCCCGTGCTCATCGTGTTCATCTTCGCGCAGCGCTACATCATCAGGGGGATCGCCCTGACCGGACTCGGAGGCAGGTAGATGGACGACGGCACGCCACTGGCGGCCCGAGTGGCAGACACGGAGGCGTTGGAACGCACCGCTGCGCCTGGAGGGCTCGCCGCGCCCGCCCGCGCCGAAGCCCGGGCGCGGGCGCTTGACGTGCTGCGCCGCTGCGTGACGCCCGTCGGGTTCAAGGCCTCCGCCCTCCCGGGCGGCTACCCGCAGGTGTGGGCGCGCGACGCGCCGATCACGGCGTTAGGCGCCTTCGCCTCGAAAGACGAGGAGCTCGTCGCCTGCGCCCTGAGGTCGCTGGAGACACTGACGCGCACGCAGACGCCCCTCGGCATGATCCACCTGAACTTCGACACGCGCACGAACTCCGTGACGACCGAGAACGCGGGCGCTACCGACGCCAACCTCTGGTTCGTGCTCGGGCACTGGTTCGCCTATCAGGCGACGGGCGACGCCGGGTTCATCGCACGGCAGTGGCCGCACCTCGTGTGCGCCGTGGAGTGGCTCCGCTACCAGGACATGAACGCATGCGGGCTCCTCGAGGTGCCCGAGGCGGGCGACTGGGCCGACCTCTACGCCGTGCGCTACAACGTGCTGTACGACAACGTCCTGTACGCGGGCTGCCTGCGCGCCATGGCG
>CAUJFI010000025.1 GCA_963170125.1 Deinococcota bacterium
CGGTACCACTACAAGTACGAGAGCGGACACGAGGGCGACGCCCCGTTGGCAGGCTTCGCGCCGCGCAAGGGCAACACGGTCGTCTACCTGACGCCGGGGTTCGCGGAAGGCAACGCCGACCTGCAGCGACTCGGAAAGCACAACGCCGGCAAGGGGTGCCTCTACATCAAGCGTCTCTCCGACGTCGACGTGGCGGTCCTCGAGGAGCTGGTGCGCACCTCGATCGAGGCGACGCGGCAGTGCTACGGGGGATGAGACCGCCGAAGGAGCCGCTGCGCTACGCGGACCAGCGCTTCGTCGGGCTCTCCCCGGCCGAGCTCCCCCTGACGGGCGCCATCGTCATCGGCTGCGAGTTCGCCTCGTGCGACCTCACCGAGGTCTCCCTGAAGGGCGCCAACCTCTCGGACTGCCGCTTCGTCGGTTGCGAGCTCGCGCTCTGCGACCTCACCGACGCGGTCTTCCAGTCCCTCGAGTTCTCCACCTGCCGGCTGACGGGCGCCCACTTCGAGACGCTGAGCCAGCTGCCCATCGTGCCTAGCGCCAGGTTCGACGAGTGCGACCTGAGCTACACCTCTTTCCAACGCATGGACCTCAGGGAGTTCGCCTTCACGTCGTGCCGCTTCCTCGAAGCCGAGTTCGTCGGCTGCGATCTGCGCGCCGTGGACTTCAGCGGCTCGGACCTGGCCAGGTGCGTCCTCACGCGCAACGACCTGCGCGCCACCGACCTGCGCACGGCGCGCAACTACGTCTTCTCGCTCCAAGGGAACGAGGTGCGGGGCTTGCGGGCGCGGTTGCCGGAGGCGGCGGCGCTGCTCGCGGCGGGCGGGGTCGAGCTGGACTGAGTGGCGCGCCCATCACCCGGGAACCGGTTGGTGCCGTCCTAAGGCGACGCATCATCCGCGAGGCAAGAGAACCGGGGCCGCATGCTCGTATCACCTTGACACCCGCCGGCCCGGGTTAGTACACTTGCTTTTGCGTCGCCGACGGCCCCGAGGCCGGGAGGACGCCCGCTTTCGACGCGGGGTGGAGCAGTCTGGTAGCTCGTCGGG
The DNA here is from genome assembly GCA_963170125.1 of Deinococcota bacterium. Classification (GTDB taxonomy): domain Bacteria; phylum Deinococcota; class Deinococci; order Deinococcales; family Trueperaceae; genus JAAYYF01. The sequence continues at coordinate 1,050 of CAUJFI010000025.1, forward strand.
CTCATAACCCGAAGGTCACAGGTTCAAATCCTGTCCCCGCAACCAACACCGTTCACAGGGTCACCCGCCGGTGGCCCTGTGTTCTTCTACGAAGTGTCCTACTGCCGTAAGCGTCCAGGTTACCTACGCGCCTACGGTTGAGAAGCAGCTCGTGCACCGTTAGTCAGCCCGCCGTGGGAGGCGACAAGGCCTTGAACGACACCGCAGCGCGATCGACCGCACCCACCGCCTCCCGACCCGAGCCCGCGTCGGCACGGGCTGCCGTCCGGGGCTCTAAGCGTGCCGCGGCCGACCCCGACGCCTCGCGCAGCGGTCGCAAGGGCATAGCCCCGCTCACCCTCCTCGTCGTGGTCGGCGCCCTCATGACCGTCAGCGCCCTGGCGACCGACGCCATGCTGCCGGCCTTCCCCGCCATGGCGGCACACTTCGGCGTCTCGGACGCCGCCATCCAGAGCGTCGTCAGCGTCTTCATGCTCGGCTACGCCCTCCCCCACCTCATCGTCGGCTCGTTCGCCGACCGCTTCGGCAGGCGCCCCGTGCTGCTCATCGGCCTGGGCGTCTACCTCCTTGGCGGCCTGATCGCCTGGGTGGCCCCGTCGCTCACCGCCCTCCTCCTCGGCCGCTTCGTGCAGGGCCTCGGAGCGTCCGCCGGCCCGATCCTCTCGCGCGCCGTGCTCCGCGACCTCTACCAGGGGCGGGAGCTCGGGCGCATGCTGTCGTTCGCCATGATCTTCTTCGGGGCGGCCCCGCTCCTGGCCCCCGCCGTCGGCGCCATGCTCCTCAGGCTCGGACACTGGCAGGCCATCTTCGCCTTCCTCGTGCTCGTGGCGGTCGTGCTGGCACTCCTCGTGTGGCTGGTCCTGCCGGAGACCGCGCCCCGCAAGGACGCGGGCGCGCTCAGCCTCCCGGGCATCTGGCGCAACGCCAAGTCGATCTTCACCGACCCGGTCTCGGCCTGGACGGTCGTGGTGCTCGCCCTGGTCTACGGCGGCCTCATGGCCTACCTGCTCTCCGCGCCGACGCTCTTCATCAACCACTTCGGCCTGGACGAGGGCGGCTTCGCTCTCGTCTTCGCCGTGATCGCCTCGATGACCTTCCTCGTTCAGCCGCTCAACGTGAGGCTCCTGCGCATGGCCTCCCCCGAGCGCATCCTGCGCTTCTCCGTGCCGCTGTTCGTCGTCGTGAGCGCGGTGCTCGTCGCCCAGGTCGGGCTGGGCGTGGCGACCCTGCCCCTGTTCACGCTCAACCTCATGGCCTTCTTCATGTCGTTCTCCCTCACTCTCGCCAACGGCACCACGGTGGCCCTCGACCCGCACCGGGAGCGGGCGGGCATGGCGTCCGGGCTGATGGGGTTCGCCCAGCTCTCGCTCGGCACCGCGCTCGGCAGCCTCATAGCGGCGTTCGCCGACCGCGGGCCCCTGCCGTTCGCGCTCGGGCTCCTGGTCCTGTCGCTGCTCAGCTACCCGGCCCTGCGACTGGCGTTCCGCCTGCGCGCGGCGTGAGGGCGGGATCGCCGGCGGCTGGCGGCGCCGCCATGACGTGCGCTCGGCCGAGTTACGCACTAACATCGAGTCAGGCTGCAGAAGCCACGAGAGGAACCACGCGTTTGAGCGACACCACGAACCACGAGACCGCTGGCGACGCGCCGGGCGCCGAGGGGCCGGTCACGCGCTCCGGCTTCATCGCCATCGTCGGCAAGCCGAACGTCGGCAAGTCGACTCTCCTCAACACGCTGCTCGGGGTCAAGGTGGCGCCCATAACGCCCAAGCCGCAGACCACCCGGCGCGGCGTCCGCGGCATCTACACGTCCGAGGACCGCCAGCTCGTGTTCGTCGACACCCCGGGCTTCCACAAGGGCGGCGGCAGCGCGCTCGACCAGGCCATGCACCGCGAGGTGCGCGACGCCATCGTCGACGTCGACGCGGTCCTCTGGGTCGTCGACCTCCGCAGGCCGCCCAACGACGAGGACAAGTCGGTCGCGCGCCTGCTCGGCAGCTCGCTCGGGCCGGCCACGCCCCTGATCATCGTCGGCAACAAGGTGGACGCGGCCAAGTACCCGGAGGAGGCGCTCCAGCTCTACAAGGACCTGGCGCCGCAGGCGCGCCGCGCGCTGGCGATCTCGGCCCTCAACGACCCCAAGGCCGTGTACGCTTTGCGCGAGGACCTCCTCGACGCCATCCAGGAGGGGCCCTTCTACTTCCCGACCGACATCCGCTCCGACCAGTCGCGCGAGCAGTGGGCCGCCGAGCTCATCCGCGAGGCCGCCATGATCCACCTGCGCGAGGAGCTCCCGTACAGCGTCGCGGTGCAGGTCGTGGCGTGGGAGGACGCCGAGGAAGGGCGGCCCAGCGTGATCGCGGCCGAGATCTGGGTCGAGAAGGTCGGGCACCGCCGCATCGTCATCGGCAAGGGCGGCGCCATGATCAAGGAGATAGGCAAGATGGCGCGCAAGCAGCTCGAGATCTTCCTTCAGGAGAAGCTCTACCTGGAGCTCGAGGTCGTGGTGCGCGCGTCGTGGCGCGAGGACCGCGAGGCCCTGCGCGAACTCGGCTACGAGCCGTGAGGAGCGCTTGGCGCTAGCCGCCCGCTGGCGGTCACTCGAGCGGCTCCCGGCCCCGCGCGGCCGGGACGCCATGCCCGGCGTCTACGAGCTGGCCGACGCCACCAAACGCACCCTCTACATCGGCCAGTCGGCGCGCGACGTGCCGAACCGCATCAGGCAGCACCTGGCGAAGGGCGGCTGCGTCGCGCAGCACGCCTGCTACTGGCGCTACGAGTACAGCCGCGTGCCCCAGGCCGAGGAAGCGCGCCTCCTGGACGAGTACCGCGCCGAGCACGGCGGCGAGCTCCCTGCGTGCAACGCGGCCACTCCTCTCGTTCGGGACGCGAGGCGCAGGGCCGCGGAGCGCTTCGGCGGCGGCGACCGCGAGCCCTAGCCGCCCGCCGGCGCTACGCACCGGCGGAAAACCCGATTGCCATCGGATTGTGAGTGAAAACCCCGACTTGTCGCTCTCACAGACCCGTGATATAACCGGTCAGGCGAGGAGAACGTAATCCTAGTCTTCTCAGATCGGTTTGGAGGGTTCGAATGCGCAAGTTCTTGGTCAGCCTGATCGCCGTCGCCGCCCTGGGTGCCGGTGCAGCCTTCGCGCAAGGCGGTATGTGGGCCGGCGTCAGCGCCGGGTACCCAGGTGCCGCGCTGCATTTCGGTGTCGACGACATCGCACCGAACTTGGCTGTCCGCCTCAACGCGGGCTACAACTACATCGGCACGGCCGGCTTCGCCATCGGCGCCGATGTCCTTTACGACCTCGATGTCGACATGGGTGACACGCCCATCCAGGTCTACGTCGGCGGCGGTGTCGGCCTCGGCGTGGGCTCGGGCTTGGCCCTCGGCATCAACGCCTTCGTCGGCGGCGAGTTCAGCCTGGCCAGCGCCGGCCTCCCGCAGGGCGGCGTCTTCCTCGAAGTCGGCCCCGCCATCGGCATCATCCCGACCTTCGGCTTCGGCGTCACGGGCCGCCTCGGCTTCAACTACCACTTCTAAGCACCAGCTCGACGCTTAGCACTAGGCGCCCCGCGGTCAAGGCCGCGGGGCGCCTCCTTGTGGGCCTCGTCGCTAGCCGACCAGGTACAAGAGCTCGAGGAGCGCCCCCGGCACCTCGACGTCCTTCAGGCCCCGCTTCTTCACGCTGAAACCGGGCGGGTAGCGCGTTGGCTCGACCTGGAACGGCAGCGCCTTGAGGCGCTTGGCGTCGTAGTCGATGGCCTCCACGTCCGCGGCGAACGCGACCTGCACGTCCGTCATGTGCTCCTTGATGGTGACGACGCCCTTGGCCCCCGCCAACAGGCGGAGGCGCGTGAGCTCGATGAAGGAGCGCACCTCGGGCGGGAAGGGCCCGTACGCCTCCCGCAGCTCCTTGGCGATGCGGTTGACCTCGGCGAGGCCGCCAGTGCTGGCCAGCCGCCCATAGTAGTTGATGCGCACGGCGTCGTCCTGGATGTAGGCGGGGCTGAGGCGCGCGTCGACGCTCAGGTCCACGGTCACTTGGGGCACCTCGGCCGCACGCAGCTCCCCCTTGAGCTTGGCGACCTCCTCGGCGAGCATCTCCGTGTACACCTCGAGGGACACGGCGCTGATGTGGCCGTGTTGCTCCGGCCCGAGCAGGTTGCCGACGCCCCTGATCTCCATGTCCTTCTCGGCCAGGAGGTGACCGGAGCCGAGGTCGTTGAGCTCGGCGATGGCGTACAACCGCCGTTGGGCCTGCTCGGTCAGCCTGCCGGGGTAGAGCATGTAGGCCCACGCCTCGGTCTGCCGCCGCCCGACGCGCCCCCTGAGCTGGTAGAGCTGGGCGAGACCCAGGCGGTCGGCGCGCTCGATGACGAGCGTGTTGGCGCCCGCGATGTCCAGGCCGGACTCCACGATGGTCGTCGAGAGGAGCACGTCGTAGGCGCCCTCCTCGAAACCGAGCATTATCTCTTCTAACTCAGTCTCCCCCATCTGCCCGTGGGCGACGCCGATGCGCGCCTCGGGCACGAGCTGCCCGAGCGTGCGCGCGCGCATGCTCATGGAGCCGATGCGGTCGTGGATATAGAACACCTTGCCGCCGCGCTCGAGCTCGAAGACGACCGCCTCTCGAACCACCATCGGGTCGTACGGCTGCAGCACCGTCTGGATCGGCTTGCGCCCCTCGGGCGGCGTCATGATCTGCGACACGTCGCGCAGGCCGACCAGGCTCATGTAGAGCGTGCGCGGGATGGGCGTGGCGGAGAGCGAGAGGACATCGAGGTTCGCCTTGAGGTTCTTGAGGCGCTCCTTCTGCCCGACGCCGAAGCGGTGCTCCTCGTCCACCACCAGGAGCCCGAGGTTCTTGTACTCGATGGCCTCGTTGAGGAGCCGGTGGGTACCGACGACGACGTCGACGCTGCCGTCCTTGAGGCCGGCCAGCGTGGCCCGCGCGCCCGCGTCGGTGGAGAAGCGCGAGAGCATCTCGACCCGCACGGGCAGGCCCCTGAAACGCTCGCTGAACGTCTCGAAGTGTTGGCGCGCGAGCACCGTGGTCGGAACGAGGACGGCGACCTGCGCCGAGTTGCCGACGGCACGGTGCGCCGCCCGGATCGCGACCTCCGTCTTGCCGAAGCCGACGTCGCCCGAGACGAGCCGCTCCATGGGCACCTCGCGCGCCATGTCCGCGAACACGGCCTCGACGGCCTCGGCCTGATCGGGCGTGAGCGTGAACGGGCAGTTGCGCTCGATGAGGAAGTCCCACTCGGGCTGGGCCGGGAACACCGTGCCCTTGCTCACCTGGCGCTTGGCGTAGGTCTTGATGAGCTCGGCCGCCAACACCTCCGCGCTCGCGCGCGCCTTCTCCCTGGCGCGCGCCCACTCGTTGGTCCCGAGGGTGGAGAGCCGCGGCGGGTCGTCGGTCGTGCCTGGGTGGCGCCTGAGGAGCGGCAGCAGCTCGACCGGCAAGTAGAGCTTGCCCTCGCCGGCGTACTGGAGCTGGAGGTAGTCGCGCACGACGCCCACGACCTGCCGCGCCTCGAGGGCGACGAAGCGGCCGACGCCGTGGTCGGGGTGGATCAGGTAGTCGCCGACGGTCAGCTGGGAGGCGTCGCCGACGCGCTTGCCGGCGAGCTTCGTCGCCTTGCGACCGCCCTGGTAGCCGTACAGGAGCTCCTCGGTGAGGACGACCTCGCGCCGCCCCTCGTCCTTGTAGCCGCCCTGGACGCCTGGCGCGATCGCCAGCGACACCTGGCCCGGGTGATGCTCGACGCGGTTGCGCCAGTGCGACTCGTAGGCGTCGATGACGCGCTCGCGCAGGTAGCGGCCGCTCCGCTCGAACTTCAGCAGGAGCTGCACGGAGTAGCCGTCGCGCAGCCAGACGTGGAGGTCGCTCGTGAAGTCGCTCAGCTTGCCGCGGTAGTAGGGCAGCGCCTCCGCCCCGGCGCGGCGCTCCTCCAGGGCCAGCGGGTCGCGGCCGAACGACACGACGTCGCGGCCAGCCAGGTGGCCCCAGAGCCACTCGTTGGTGGCGCCAGGCAGGTCGCCGGGGTAGAGCTCCGGCGCGTCGAGGAACACGGTGCCGGGCAGCGTGGCGAGCAGGCGCGTGGTGAAGCCGCCCGCGCTCACCTCGTCGAGGGCGCGGGGCGCGATCACCACGCGCTGTGCCCGCTCGCCGGCGAGGAAGAGCGCGTCGAGTTCGGCGCCGAAGAACTCGAGCCGCACGCTGCCGGGAGGCGCCTCCGGGAAGACGACGTCATCGTCGTCGCCCTCCGCAGCGGCCCCGGTGGGCTCCGCCAGCGGCTCGCGGTAGACCGTCAGGGTGTCGCCCCTGACGGTGAAGCCGGGTGCGGCGTCCCTGACGTAACCGTAGTCGACGAGGCGCGTGAGCAGCTCCTCGCGCGGGTAGCTGCGCCCCTCGACGAGCTCGAGCGCGAACGACTCCGGCCGCTCGGGGAACGGCATCACCGCGTGACCGAGCGTCATGACGACCTTCTCCCGGCGCTCGAGCCAGTCGCTCAAGGTCGGGTCGACGGTGCGCAGGGCTCCGAAGACGTGCGTGTCGTCGAACACGGCCGCGCGGTCGCTCGTGGTCAGGAGCACGGCCGGGCCGGGCGAGCGCGCGAAGAGCATGAGCCTGGCGACGGCGCTGAGGCCGAGGTAGCGTCCGCCTACCTCGACGGTTGAGGCGTGAGGCTGCGTGGTGGTGTCGTTCACTACGTGACCTTCCGGTGGCTAGGCATGCCCGAACTCCCGGAGCGGCCTGTTCAAGGGTCGGTGTCCGGGTAGGCGAGGGCCGAGCGGTACGCTTCGTTCCTAGGCACGCCCAGGGCGAGCAGCGCTTCTCGCAACAGCCTACCGCGAACCCCGGCGCCGGCCAGGGCGGCGGCCTGCGCGGACGCGCCGGGCGCGTCCGCTTCGGGTTCCGGCGCCGGCCCGACGACCACGACGACCTCGCCGCGGGCGGGGTTGCCGCGGTAATGCGCCAGGAGCTCGACCAGGTTGCCCCTGCGCGTCTCCTCGTGGAGCTTCGTCAGCTCCCGGCTCACGCTCGCCTGGCGGTCGGAACCGCACGCTTCGGCCAGGTCGGCGAGGGTGGCACCGAGGCGCTGGGGCGCCTCATACAGTACGGAGGTGGCGCTGGAACCCGCGATGGCCTCCAGCCTGCTACCGCGCTCGCCGCCCTTGCGGGGCAGGAACCCCTCGAAGGTGAAGCGCACCGTGGGGAGCCCCGAGAGGACGAGGGCGGGGACGAACGCCGTCGGGCCGGGAAGCGCCTCGACGGCCATGCCCAGCTCGATGGCGAGCCGCACCAGCTCCGCCCCGGGGTCGGAGATGCCCGGCGTGCCGGCGTCGGTCACGAACGCGACGCGCTCGAAGCGCTCCAGAAGTGCTGGCGCCCGGCTCGCGATGGTGTGGGTGTCGAGCCGTTCGAGTGGCGTCGTGATGCCGTAGCGGTCCAGTAGCACGCGGCTCCTGCGGGTGTCCTCGGCCGCCACGACCTGCGCGGCCCGCAGGACGTCGAGGGCGCGCTGTGTGACGTCGGCCAGGTTGCCGATGGGCGTCGGTACGAGCGTCAGCCGCGCGCCCGTGGCGGCGGCGTTCACGCGTCCCGCTCTCCGGCACGCTTGCGGGCTGCGGCGCGGGCGCGGGCGAACCAGCCGAGCGCCGCGAGCAGCGCGACGGCGAGGCTGACCACCACGCCGGCGTCGCGATGGAGCCCGAGAGACACGGCCAAGCGCGCGAGCATGGGCAGGGCGAACGTTACGGCCACCAGCAGGCCGAGGAGGGCCGCGTAGTTCAAGACCGTGCCACCGTCGGGCGTCGCGTCGGCGCTGCCGCTCGCAAGCTCATCCGTCAAGGGTACCAAGTAGCGGCTCAGGAGTAGCGGCTCAGGAGTAGCGGCTCAGGGGGTCTGCGCTACGAAGCGCGTCAACGTCGTCGTCGGGTAGAAGTACGCCAGGATGCGGCCGTAGTCGTAGCCGGCCTGGGCGAGAGCCCTGGCGCCGTACTGGCTCATGCCCACGCCGTGGCCCCACCCGTCGCCGCGCACGCTCAACGGCCCCTGCATCGAGAAGCGCATGGACTTCAGCCCCCAGCCGCGCGCCAGGCTCGTCAGCTGGCTGCCGCGGATGACCGCCGTGCCACCGGTGCCGGCGACCTCGAGCGCGGCGACGCGACCCGACTCGCTCGTCTCGAGCACGCGCAGCGCGGTGACCGTCCCGACGCCGCGGCCGGCGGCCGTTAGGCTGGCGGAGACCGCGGCGCCGTCGAGTCGCGCCGTCCAGGCCCGGTGCGGCGTGCTGGAGGCCGCGTCCCGCACGGCCACGAGGTAGGGGTAGCTCGTGCCCCACACCTCCCTGCTCGAGGCGCCCATGCCGCCAGAGTCCGAATAGTAGTAGGTGCGGGCCGTGGCGCCGTCGTACGTGACGACGACGCCCGTCGTCGCCGCGACGGCGTCGTCCGTACGCGGCTGCTCGGCCTCGACGCCGCCGTACACCTGGCAGTCCGTAGTGGCGCATAGGTCGTAGCGGGCCTCCGGGTCGAGCGAGACGAGGGTGTACGAGCGCGACGCCACGGCCTGCGCCTTGAGCGCCTCCATGGGCCACGACGCGGCCATCTCCGCCGGCACGACGCCCCGCAAGTACGCCTCCAGATCGAGGACGTTGACGACCTCTACCTCGTCGCCGACGGCGCTGAGGTGGATCGCGCCCCGGTAGTGGGTCCCGGACACCTCGAGGGTGCCACCCTCGGCGGCGAGGACGAGCGACGTGCCGATCTCTCGATCGTCGACGACGAGATGGCCGTCCCGGGCGCCGACGGGCCAGGCCAGCGGCCCGGGCGTGAAGAACCCTCCCCTGTCGTCGACCACGCCGGAGTGCGCACCCCCCATGTTCACCGTGACGCTCTCCGTCACGGCCAGCAGGACCCGCACGGGCGTCGGCGCCGCCACGTAGGTCTGCGCCGCGGCGGAAGAGCCGCCGGACCACGCCAGGAGCGCCGCCAGGCAGACGCAGAGCACGGAGGCGGGAGGCGGTCGCCGGGCAGTGAGGTAGTGAAGGGGCATCGCTCGCCAAGTATGACCCCTGCGCCCCCGGGCGCCGCAAGGGATAGCCCACACCGCCCCGGCGTGCCCGGTTCCGCGCCGCCGCATCTCCCGCCGGCCAGGCGTCATGGCGCCATCCGGCGGGTGAAGCGTGCGACCATAGGGCATGTTCAGGCCTGACTTGCTGTTGGACAAGGTCGTGTTCGTAACGGGTGGGGGCAGCGGGCTCGGTCTCGCGATGACCCGCCGCTTCCTCGAGCTGGGCGCGAACGCCGTGATCGCGAGCCGCCGCCTGGAGCTCCTCGAAGAGCAAGCCGAGCGGCTCGCGGCCGAGTTCGGGCGCGCCGTGCTCCCCGTCGCCCTCGACGTCAGGGACCCGGAGGCCGTCGGAGCCGCGCTCGACGCCGCGTTCGCGCGGTTCGGCAAGGTGGACGCGCTCGTGAACAACGCCGCCGGGAACTTCATCTCCCCCACCGAGTCCCTGTCGCATCGCGCGTTCGACGCCGTCCTCGGCATCGTGCTGCACGGTAGCGTATACACGACGCTCGAGCTCGGCAAGCGCTGGATAGCGACCGGGGCGAAGGGAGCCGTCCTCTCGATCGCGGCCACCTACGCCGAGCGGGGCTCTGGCTACGTCGTGCCGTCGGCAGTCGCCAAGGCGGGCGTCGTCTCGCTCACGCGCTCACTGGCGGGAGAGTGGGGCAAGTACGGCATCCGCCTCAACGCCATCGCGCCGGGGCCGTTCCCCACCGAGGGGGCCTGGAGTCGCCTGATGCCGACGCCGGAGATCGAACGCCTCTTCGCGGACCAAGTGCCGCTAGGGCGCGTCGGGAACCATACGGAACTCGCCAACCTCGCGAGCTTCCTGCTCTCCGACGAGGCCGGCTTCATCACGGGCGACCTCGTCTACATCGACGGCGGGGAGAGCGTGTACAACGCGGGCGAGTTCAACGTCCTCGACGCCGTGACGCGCGAACAGTGGGCGCAGCTGGCCGCCGAGCGCGCCAAGACGCGCTAGAGGTCGGTGCCCCCCGGCAGCGTGAGCGTGAAGAGGCCAGTCGCGTCCTGGTAGCGGACCAAGACCGTGTAGACCCCGCCGCCGTTCTCGAAGACGCGGTCGAGCGCCGCCCTCTGGCCGGCCGAGTAGGTCACCTCGTAGACCTTCGTCTCCGGGCCCGCCGCCTGGGAGGTCTGGAAGCTCGTCGGGCGTTGGTAGCGCACCTCGATGGTCACGGAGCCGCGCTTGACGTCGCCCGTGAAGCGCACGGGCATGTCGGTCCTCTGTGTCGTCCTGCGCGACGTCGTGGACGTGAAGTCCTTCTTGTACACGAACACGGGCGTCTGGCTCGGGATGCCCAGGTACCAACCCCGCGTCTCCCCAACGGCGAAGAAGACGATGGCGAGGACGACGATGAACCCGATGAAACCGCGCATGGTGGGAGTATACCGGCCCTCGGGCGGCGGCGCGGCGGGTTTCACCCCAACGCGCCGCCGTCCGGCGGCCGGTTCCGGTCGCCCCCAAGTAGGGCTAGGCCGGCGCGCCGGCGCTCAGGCCGTAGCGCCCGTCACGGCGCGGTGCAGGTTGCGCAGCACCGTGTGCAGGATGCCGCCGTTGCGGTAGTACTCGACCTCGACGGGCGTGTCGAGCCGGCAGGCCACCTCGAACGCGACCTTGGTGCCGTCCGCCTTGGTGGCGGTGACCGCGAGCCGCGCCCGCGGCGCGACGTTCCCGTCGATGCCGATGGCGAACGTCTCGCTGCCGTCGAGCCCGAGCGTCTCCGGGCCTTGGCCGTCGAGGAACTGCAGCGGCAGGACGCCCATCCCGACGAGGTTGGAGCGGTGGATGCGCTCGTAGCTCTTGGCGATGACGGCCTTGACGCCGAGCAGGTAGGTGCCCTTGGCCGCCCAGTCGCGGCTCGAGCCCATGCCGTAGTCGTTGCCCGAGATGACGATGGTCGGGATGCCGGCGGCGATGTAGTTGCGGCTCGCCTCGAAGATGCTCGTGACCTCGCCGGTAGTGAAGTCGGTCGTTACGCCGCCCTCGGTGCCGGGCGCCAGCTGGTTCTTGAGGCGGATGTTGGCGAACGTTCCGCGGGTCATCACCCTGTCGTTACCGCGCCGGGAGCCGTACGAGTTGAAGCCGGCCTTGGTCACGCCGTGCTCCGTGAGGAACTTGCCGGCCGGGCTGTTAAGCGCGATGGAGCCGGCGGGCGAGATGTGGTCGGTCGTCACCGAGTCGCCGACCTTGACGAGCACCCGCGCACCCGCTATCGGGGTGATGCCCGTCGGGTTCTCAGGCATGTCGATGAAGAACGGCGGCTCCTGGATGTAGGTGGAGGAGTCGTCCCAGTCGAAGAGCTGACCGCCCTTCACGGGGATGGCGTTCCAGGCCTCGTTGGAGCGTTCGATGCCGTCGTACATGCGCCTGAACGTCTCGGGGTTCATGGCGGCCTCGAGGCGCTCCGTCACGTCCGCGTAGGTCGGCCAGAGGTCGCGCAGGTAGACGGGGTCGCCGTTCTCGTCCTCGCCGAGCGGGCCGTTCACGATGTCGATGTCCACCGTGCCGGCGAGGGCGTACGCCACCACGAGCGGGGGGCTCGCAAGGTAGTTCGCCTTGACGTGCGGGTTGATGCGCCCCTCGAAGTTGCGGTTGCCGGAGAGCACGGCCGCCGCCACGAGGTCGCCCTCCTCGACCGCCTTCACGACGGCGGGCGGCAGCGGGCCGGAGTTGCCGATGCACGTCGTGCAGCCGTAGCCGACGACGTAGAAGCCGACCTGCTCGAGGTACGGCAGCAGCCCCGTGTCGCGGAGGTACTCCGTGACGACCTTCGAGCCGGGGGCCAGGCTCGTCTTCACCCACGGCTTGGCGCGCAGGCCGCGCTCAGCGGCCTTCTTCGCGACCAGGCCGGCCGCCAGCATGACCGACGGGTTGCTCGTGTTCGTGCAGGACGTGATGGCGGCGATCACGACGTCGCCGTGCCTCAGGTCCTTCTCGACGCCGCGGAACGAGAGGTGGCCGGTGCGCTCCAAGGCCTCGGCGCCCAAGGCGAAGCCGCGCTTGTCGACGGGGCGCCGCAGGTCCTCCTGGAACTGGGTCTGCATGTCCTTGAGCTCGATGCGGTCCTGCGGACGCTTCGGTCCGGCCACACTCGGCACGACGGTGCCCAGGTCCAGCTCCAGGACCTCGGAGAACTCTGGCTCCGGGTCGGCCGGGTCGTGCCACATGCCGTTGGCGCGGCAGTAGCGCTCGAGCGCCTCGACCTCGTCGGGCATGCGGCCCGTCTGGCGCATGTAGCGGAGCGTCTCCTGGTCGACCGGGAAGAAGCCGACGGTGGCGCCGTACTCGGGGGCCATGTTGCCGAGCGTGGCGCGATCAGGGACCGTCATGGTCGCCATGCCCGGTCCGAAGAACTCGACGAACTTGCCGACCACGCCATGCTTGCGGAGCATCTGCGTGACGACGAGCACCAGGTCGGTGGCCGTGGCGCCCTCGGGCAGCTTCCCCTGGAGGCGAAAGCCGACGACCTCCGGGATGACCATGTAGTAGGGCTGGCCGAGCATGACGGCCTCGGCCTCGATGCCGCCGACGCCCCAGCCGACGACGCCCAGGCCGTTGATCATGGTGGTGTGGCTGTCGGTGCCGACGAGCGAGTCGGGGAACACGACGTCCTTGTCGCCAAGCGGCTTGGAGAGGACGCCGCGGGCGAGGTACTCGAGGTTGACCTGGTGAACGATGCCGGAGGCGGGCGGGACGACGTTGAAGTTCGCGAACGCCGACTGGCCCCAGCGGAGGAACTCGTACCGCTCCATGTTGCGCTCGAACTCGATCTGGGAGTTGTGGAGGAGCGCGAGGGGGTCGTCGTACTCGTCGACCTGAACGGAGTGGTCGATGACGAGGTCGACGGGCACCTGCGGGTTGATCTTGTCGGGGTCGCCGCCCATGCGCCGCATGGCGCTGCGCAGGGCCGCCAGGTCGACGACGGCCGGCACGCCCGTGAAGTCCTGCAGGATGACGCGGGCCGGCATGAACGGGATCTCGTCCTCGTAGCGCTTCTTGGCGTCGTAGGCTGCCAGGCGCTCGATGTCGGCCCGGGTGACGAGGAAGCCGTCCTCGTTGCGCACGAGCGACTCGAGTAGGACCTTGATCGAGAAGGGCATCCTGTCTATGCGCCCGAAGCCCTGCTCCTGCAGGGCCGCGAGCCGGTAGAAGTAGGCCTCGCCCGAGCCCGTGTCTAGCAGGGCCTTGGCGCCGAACGTGTCGTTCTTGGTCGTGTTGGTCATGTCGTGCTCCCTAGCGGTGGTCACGGCTTCAGGTGGCGCGCTGCTCACGCGCGCTCGCTGAACCAAGTTTGGCGCTAGTCTATGTGATATGACAGCCTTACCTTCACATAGGAACCCGGCCACGTCCACCTACGACGACGCCCCACCGGCAAGGCATGGCGGTACGGCGCGCACGCTGATCGTCACGGACGAGCGCGCGGCCGAAGCCCTCACGGACCCGACTACCCTGCGTCAGGTCGCCCCGTTCCTCGGGCGGACGCTCAGCGTCAGCGAGGCGGCCAAGGAGGTCGGCGAGAAGGCCAACACCACGCTGCGGCGCGTGCAGCGCTTCGAGCGGCTCGGCCTCCTCGAGGTGGCGGAGGTGGTCCCGAGGGCCGGGCGCGCCGTCAAGCGTTACCGCGCCACCGCGGACGTCTTCTTCGTGCCGTTCGAGGCGACGCACGCCGAGTCGCTCGAAGCGGCGCTGGCCGAGCGCGACACCTACTGGGAGCGCCTGCTCAGGCGCAACGTCGTGCGCGGCCGGCGCGAGGCCCTCGGCGACTGGGGCACGCGCTTCTACCGGGACGAGCGCGGCCACCTGCAGGTCCAGACGGCCGTGACCCCAGACGCCAACGCCACCACGCTGGAGCCAGACGCCCCGGCCACCCTGTCGCTCTGGCGCGACCAGCTTCAACTCGACTTCGCCGACGCCAAGGAGCTCCAACGGGAGATGTTCGCCCTCGTCCAGCGCTACCAGCGGCGCGCGGGCTCGCAACGCTACCTGGTGCGCATGGGTCTCGCCCCCGTCCTCGACTCGCGCGTCTGAGGGCCCGGTGCTATCGCGCGCAGCGCTGGCCCACTCGCGCGGAGCGTGGGCCTACCCGCGCGGAGCGCGGGCGCTCACCCGCATCCCACCCGCGCCGGTAACATGAGGCCATGGGAGCGCGAACTGCAACATCGGGAGCAAGCGGGGCAGGGGGCCCCGGCACGGCGGTACGGCGGACCCGGGCGGCGCCCGGCACCGGCGGCTGGGCGAGGTCGCTACTCTTCCTGACGCTCGTGGCGCTGCTGGGCGCTTGCGCTCCGACCGCCTTCGGACCGGGCGCCTCCACGGACCCCGTGGCGGCGGAGTTGGAACGCACCGCCCAGGTCCTCTACCACCGCATGGAGCTCGGGCACCTGGAGACGGGCGTCTACACCACCAACGCCCTGATCGACGTCAAGCTGCCCGAGGGGGCCAGGTGGACGCTGCAGGAGTTCGCCACCGACGGCTCCAGCTACGTGCTCGTGCTGCGTTCGTCGCGCCTGGCGAGCACGGCCTGGCGGGTGTCGCCAAGGGGTGTGAGCCGCTTCACCCCCGGATGAGGGCGCCGACCTAGTGAGCCAAGACGGCGGGCCCGGAGCGCGCCGGGCCCGCCCGCGGCACGTCGCCAACGCAAGGACGCTGGCGCGTTCAGGCGGTGACGGGCACGTGCTTCTTGAGCCGCGCCTCGTAGTTGGCCTTCGATTGGGCGCCGACCATGACCTCGACAGGCTTGCCGTCCTTGAAGAGCATGACCGTCGGGATGCTCATGACGCGGTACTCCTGCGCCACTCGCATGTTGTCGTCGACGTTGAGTTTGCCCACTTTCACTTTGCCGGCGTAGTCGGAAGCGAGCTCCTCGATGACCGGTCCCACCATGCGGCACGGCCCGCACCACGGGGCCCAGAAGTCCACTAGGACGAGGCCGGAGCCGGTCTCGGAAGCGAAGTTGCCGTCGGTGAGTTCGAGCGAGTTGGCCATGTTCTCTGTTCTCCTCCCTCAAGCGTGCTCGCGGGTGCACACCACTTGAGTGCCCCTGCGGCGGCGCGCCGAGGGCATGCCGCTTAGGTTACTTGCCGCGGCCGCCCCGCGCATGTAGCCGGCTGGACACGCTCAACCCCACGCCACGAGGTCGGCGGCCGGAGCGCCGCGCACCACGCGCGGGGGCAACATACCGAGGGCCTTGTACCCCCCCTTGACCGCGGCGCGCAACGCGGCGCGGGGGTTGAGCTTCTTGCCCTGGACGGCGAGCGCCTCCGCCACGTCGTGGGTGACGTCGAGGTCGGGGCTCGACCCGCGCGAGTCCGTGCCGAACGCGACCTCCACGCCGTGCTTCGCGTAGAGGGTCCAGGGGAAGGTGCCGCACTCGAGCGCGGCGTTGGAGCGCGGGCAGTGCACGACCACGGCGCCTACCCGCACCAGCAGGCGCGCGTCGTCGTCGTCGACGTGGACGCCGTGGACCAGCGTCGGCCCGGCCGCGAGGACGCCGAGGTCGTGGAGGTAGCGCACGGGGCGTACGCCCGTGGCGGCGAACGCGAAGCCCGCCCGGGCGAGCGACTCCGCCAGCGCCCCGCTGCCCCGCAAGTGGAGCTCGAGCTCGGCCGGGCTCTCCGCGACGTGGATGGCGAGGGGTAGCCGCTCCGCGGCGGCGTACGCGGCGAGCCTGCCCAGCAGGGGGGCGCTCACGGTGTGCGGCGTGTGGGGCGAGAGGCCGACGCGCATGCCGCCGCGGCGCTCGAGCGCCCTGAAGCGGGCCAACGTCTGGACGGTGGTGGCGAACACCGCGTCAGCGTCCTCCGGGCGCGGGGCGAAGACCTCCCAGTAGGCGACGCCCGTCAACGCGTCCTGGCCGAGCAGGTACTCCATGGTGGCAGCATCAGTCACGATGTCGCCTATCACGCGGGTGCCGGCCGCGCTCAGCTCGGCCACCCCCAGCTTGGCGGCCGTCACACCCCGGTGGCCGCCGCGCGCGTGGGCTACGACGGCCCCGATGAAGCCGGTGTACGGGCCGGGCGTGTGCGACATGGTCGTCAGGTCGAGGTGGGTGTGAGCGTTGACGACGGGCGGCGACACGGCGAAGCCGCACTCGACGACCTGGGCGTCCGGGTAGGTCGAGCGCGCCTCGGTCATGGTGCTCGTTCGCACGACGCTCGCGACGCCCGGGGCCAGCTGCACCGTCACGGCGCCGTCCTCGCGCGGCAGCCCGAGCCCGTCGTACACGACCTGGGCGTGGGCCACCATGCGTCCGTAACCCCGTCCGGCGCCCCCGATGACCTCGGGCAGGGGGCGTACGGCCATCAGCGCGCGGTCAGGGCCTCGGCGACGCGGGGTTGGCCGGAGGGCGTGCTCGGGAGCGCCGGCAGGTCGAACTCGCTCGGGTCGACGCGCCGGAGGACGTTGTAGAGCGAGTCGCGTTGGGCCGGCCGGTAGCCGGCGTCGACGATCTGCCTCACGATCTCGCTCTCGGGCGTGTTGCTGTGCTTGGCTCCGGCCTGCGAGACGACGTTCTCCTCGAGCATGGTCGAGCCGAAGTCGTTGCAGCCGAAGTAGAGGGCCGTCTGCGCCACCTTGTAGCCCATGGTGGGCCAGGACGCCTGGAAGTTGACCACGTTGTCGAGGAGCAGCCGGCTGACCGCGACGTTCTGCAAGTACTCGTGCGCCCCGGCGCCCGGCGCCTTGCCGTGGATGCGCACACCCTCCGTCTGGAGCGTCCAGGAGATGAAGGCCGAGAAGCCGTTGCCGTGCGTGGCGGCGGCGCGGTCCTGCTGGTCGCGCACGCGCATGAGGCTGGCGACGCGCTGGGCGTGCGTCTCGCCGAAGCCGATGACCATCGTGGCTGTCGTGTACAGCCCCAGCTCCTGGGCCTCGCTCATGACGCGGATCCACTCGTCGGCCGAGATGCGCCCCGGGGAGACGTGCTTGGCGTGGCGCACCTCGTCGACCAGCATCTCGCCGCCGCCGCCCGGCAGGCCGTCCAAGCCGGCGGCCTGGAGCGCGACGAGCACCTCCCGAGTGTCCATGCCGGTGAGGCCCGCCATGCCCTTGATCTCCTCGGGGCTGAACGCCTCGACGCGGATGGTCGGGTGCCGCTCCTTGAGGTGGCGCATGAGGTCGAGGTACCAGTCGAACGGCAGGTAGCGGTTCACCCCGCCCTGCATGAGGATGCGGCTCCCGCCGACGGCCTCCAGCTCGACGATCTTCTGCGAGATCTCGTCGAAGCTCAACGTGTAGGCGTCCGCCTGGCGCCGCGTGCGGTAGAAGCCGCAGAAGGCGCAGCCGACGGAGCAGACGTTGGAGTAGTTGATGTTGCGGTCGATCAGGTACGTGACGGTCTCGGGGTCGGTGCGCAGCGCGCGGGCGGAGTCGGCCGCCGCGGCCAGGTCGAAGAGCGGCAACGAGTAGAGCTCGAGCGCCTCGTCCGGTGTCAGGCGCGCGCCGGAAGCGGCCTTGCTCAAGAGGCTCATGGGCGAGAGTCTAACACCGGCCGCGCGGGACGCCGGTCCCGGCGGTGACGCTAGGTGCGGCCGCCGCGGAGCTGTGTACTCGGATGTCGACGGCCAGGTAAACTAGTCACATGCGGACCGCGTCGCCGACAGAGCCGGTCAGCCCCTGGCGCCCACTGTTCGAGAACGTCCGGCAGGCCGTCGGCCACCGGCGGGACGAGCACGGCGTCGTCGGGAGCATCAACTGGCTGCGTAGCGCCATGGAGGCCCACGGCGCCAACCCGAACGTCGTGAGGAACATCATCTACCGCGACAAGGGCAGGCTGCCGGACAAGCGCGCCCTCTTCGTGATCCTGGATGGGCTCTGGCGCGAGGCAGGCAACGCGCCGCTCGACCTGCCGGAACTCCAGGCCGCGCTCTCCCCGACCGCTGGTACGGAGCAGGAGGTCCTCCAGCTCCTCGGGCGCGACAAGCGCAGGGCGTACCGCGCGATGATCGGCGGCATCAGGGCCGGCGAGATGCCCAAAGTGCTCGTGACCGGGCGGCCCGGCTCCGGCAAGACGCTCCTGACCGACTACGTCCGGCAGGGCGTAGAGCCCCTGTTCGACGGCGGGCTCGACGTGGTCCGCCTCGAGTTCGGCGGGACGGACCTCGCCGGCTCCCTCGTCCGCCTCGCCACCGAGTTGGGGGTGCCGACCGACGTCATGGAGTCGCGTCTCGTGCGCATCGCGACCGCCAGCGCCTTCGCCGTGCAGGCCGACGCGCAGGCCGAGCTCGCCCGCGTCGTCCTCGAGGCGGTGCGCCAGCGCCAGGCCCCGATCCTGTTCCTGTTACACGTGTCGCAGTCCCTCGCCAACCAGGACAGCCTCGGGCTCGTGCCCTTACGCCTCGCCAACCCCGACGTGCCGCGCGTGAGCGCCGTCGAGTGGCTGTGGGTCACGCTCTTCGAGCCGTTGGCGCGGTTGCAGCGCGTCATGCTGTTCGTGACCATCACGGACCTCCCGGCCCGCGCCATGCAGCGCCTCGGCAACTTCGCCGACCCCATCCGCCTCACCCCCCCGACGGTCACCGAGGCGCGCCGCTTCGTCAAGGCGCGCGTGCCGGACCTGAGCGCCGGGCGCCAGGAAGAGATCGTGCAGCGCGCCGGCCGGTCGTTCGAGGAGCTGCGGACGTTGACGCTCCTCGCGCAGGCCCGCGCCCCGCAGGAAGTCGGGCTGCAGCCCGACGAGCGCTACATCGAGCAGCTCTCCGGTCTCGTCACGGCGGGCGACTCCGACCTGCGCGCCTTCCTCGCCGCCATCGCCGTGCTCTCGCCGCCCGAGCAGCCGGCGTTCGCCGCCGGCACGCTGCAGCGACTCCGGGACGTGACCAGGCCCCTCGGGTCGTTCGAGCTCTCGTTCCTCGACCCGGTGCCGGGGCAGCCGGACCACTACCGCGTCTTCTCGCGCCAGCTCGCTCGCGCACTGCAGACGCGGCTGGCGACGGACGAGCCGGCGGTGCACCGCCGCATGCAGCTCGCCGCGGCCGCCCTGTATGCGCCTGCCGCCGGGCAGGACCCCACGAGCGCCGCCCGGCACTTACATCACCTCTTCGAGGCCCGCGACTGGCGCGCGCTCACCGAACGGCTGGCCACGCACGTCGTCTCGCACGCCCAGGTTCGCCAGGTCTGGCAGGCCGCCGTCACGGAGCTGAGCGCGGGGCCGGAGTTCGACGCCGTGGCGAAGCAGGTGGCGGCGCACTACGTGCGCCTCGGCGCCTACGGACACCCGGAGGCGCTCAAGGCGTTCGAGGCGGCCGCCGCCTCCGACGACCCTGCACTGCGAGCCTGGACCCTTGTCAAGCGCGCGGAAGGCGAGGCCCTCGCCGGCCGCTTCGAACGCGCGGAGGTGCTCCTCGACACCGCGCCGGACACAGGCGACCCGTTGGCGCGCGCGGAGAGCGCACTGGCGCGCGCGAGCATCGCCAGATGGCGCGGCGACCTGGCCACAGCGGCCGAGCTGATCACCGCCACGGTGCGGGGCGAACTCGCCCGCGTCACCTCGACCGGCCGCGAGGCGCGCTTGGCGGCCGTCAAAGCCGGCGTATGGGAGGGCATGATCGCGAAGGACCGCGGCGACCTGAAGGGCGCCTTGGCGCGCCTCGACGCGGTGGAGGGCACGGATGACCTCGTGCGCGCCCGCGTCCAGTACCAGCGCGGCGACATCGCCATGCGCCTTGGACGGTTCGACACCGCCAAGGCCGCCCTCGACCTCGCCGTGGAGCTGGCCCACCGTTCCGAGGCCCTGGCGCAGGAGCAGGCGCGCTACCTCACCCGCCGCGCGTCCCTGTCGAGGGTGCGCGGCGACCTGATCGGATCGGTCACCGACTTCAAGGCGGCGCGGGCGCGCTTGCACGGCGCCGAGCTGACCGAGGCGGAGACGGCCGTCCGGCTCGCGAAGGTGGACGCCGAGTGGGCGTTGACCGCCCTCGCCCTCGGCGACTTCGAGGAGGGCACTTACGCCGTCACGCGGGCGCTGGCCGGCTTCCGTGAGCACGCCGGAGGGAGCGACTCCCGCCCGTACCGGGCGCTGCGGGGCACGCTGACCTTGGCGATCGCCTACGCCTGCCGCGGCCTGGCCGTCCCCTACCGCCGACCATTCCCCGTAGTGCGCGACGGGCTCGACGGACCCGACCTGCGCCACGCGCGCCAGCGCATAGACGAGGTCCTGGCGGCCAGCGACGACCAGGCCTCCCACCGCGGGCTCCGCCTGGACGCGCGACTCCTCGCCAGCCAGTTCGCCGTCGACGGCGCGACCGCCCTCCGGGTCGCCGAAGAGGGGTTGCGCGACGCCGACCACGAGCACTCGCGCGCGCGGGTCCTCGGCGCCAGGGCGGCGGCGCACTTGCGGCTGCTGGAAGCGAAGGCGGTCCTCGCCGACGTGCAGGCCGCCGCGGACGCGCTAAGCGCCGCGCCGGCCGCGGACGCGCCCTTCGAGGGAGGCGACCCCGGGCTGCGCGCCCAGCTGGCGAGCTACGCCGTCGACGCCCACTTGGCGCTCGGCGACGCGAAAGGGGCGGCAGCGACCTTGTCCGCCAGCCTGGACGACGCCACGCTGAGTCCGTACCACGAGGGTCTGCTCCGGGCCTTCGGCGAGTCCGCCGACGAACGGGGCATAGGCGACGGCTGGAAGTCCCACCGGCGCCTGCGCGCGCTCCTCGGCGTCGACGGCACCGGGCCGTCAACGCCGGCGCGTCTGCCCGACGCGCTCGTCGCCGCCTGGCGCAGCAAGGCGCGGGCGCTCGCGGGCGCGCCGGGCGCGTCGGCCTGAACCGCGCATGCAGCGTGCTGACGGGCCGGTTCGGATCGTGGCGTGCGTCCCGCCGACGGAGCTTGGCGGCCTGCGCGCCCACCCGGGCCTCGACCGCTTCCGCTCGCCCGACGCGCAGCTGGCGGCCCTCGTCGACATCGCCGCGGACCCGAAGGGGTGCGTCGTCGCGGCGCTCGCGGACGCGACGCTCGTCGGCTACGTCGCCTTCCACCCGCCCACGGAGATCGAGTCGTGGGGCGCCGACGCGACTGGCGAGCTGATCGAGCTCGGCGCCATCGAGGTCGCTCCGGCGTACCGCGGCCACCGCCTCGCGCCAAGGTTGCTGGAAGCCAGCTTCGCCGGCGGCCGCTTCGACGCGACGGTCGTCTTCGCGACCCTCTACGTCTGGCATTACGACCTCGCCAGGAGCGGCCTGACAGACCTCGCCTACCGCCGGATGCTCGAGAGCCTCTACCGCTCCGTCGGGCTAGAGACCTTCACAACGAGCGACGAGGAGATCCGCAGCAGCGCCGCCAACGCCCTCATGGCGCGCGTCGGCCCGCGAGTCGACGAACGCGTCGCGGCCGAGTTTCATCGCCTGCGCAAGGGCATCCCCGGCCTCTCACGAACCCCCTGGTAGCATCCCATGATGAAGGAGCCAGCCGATGCTCGTTAACGAGATCATGTCCCACAAGGTCGTTGCCATCGGCCCTGACACGCCCATCAAGGACGTCCAGGCCCTGATGGAGCTCCGCAACATCCGCCACTTCCCCATCCTGGCCGAGCCGAGCGGCGGCGCCTCCGACCGTCTGGTCGGCATCGTCTCCGATCGCGACGTGCGCCTCGTCGGCGCCGACCACCCGAAGGCGCCCCCGGGCGTGCGGGCGAGCGACCCCGTCAGGCTCCTCATGGTCCATCCGGTCCTGACGGCGGACCCTAACGACCCGATCGAGGAGGCGGCCAAGGTCCTGCGGGACAACAAGATCGGCGCCATGCCCGTCATGGAGGACGGGCGCCTCGTCGGCATCGTCACGGGCATCGACATGCTCGACGCGCTCATCAGGATGTCCGGCGTGCGCGGGGCCTCGAGCCGCCTCGAGGTCGAGCTGGTCGACCGGCCGGGCGCGCTGGCCGGGCTCCTCGACCGGGTGGCGAGCCGCAACGTGAACGTCTCCAGCGTCATGACCTCGCGTTCCGATCCCGACGCCGACACGGTCGCGTTCGTGATGCGCATAGCGACCGTCGACGGCCACGGCCTCGCGGCCCACCTGCGCGGGCTCGGGTACAACGTGCTGTGGCCGCCGGAGGCGCCGGAAGCGTGAGCTCCCCGGGGCCCGGCGTCCTGCTCGTGCACGACCAGCGCACGGCGCGCTTCGAGCTCGCCCCCGACCATCCGTTCAAGCCCGTGAGGATGGAGCTGACCCGCTCCCTGCTCGAGCACGCCGGGGTCCTGGCGCCGTCCGAGGTCGTGCCGCCCGCGGACTTCGAGGAGGCCGAGCTGCTCACCGTACACGACCCGGAGTACATGGCCGACGTGGCGGCCCTGTCCAGAGGCGAGACCGTAGCGCGGGCCAGGCAGCGCGGCCTCGGCACGGCCGACAACCCCGTCTTCCGCGGCATGCACGAGCTCGTCTCGCTCGTCTGCGCCGGCACCGCGACGGCGATGGAGCTCGTCGCGACGGGCAAGGCGCACCGCGCCGTAAACCTGGGCGGCGGCCTCCACCACGCGCTGCGCGACCGGGCGTCCGGCTTCTGCATCTACAACGATCTCGCCGTGGCCATCCGGCGCGCGGTCGACCGCCACGGGTTAAGGGTCGCCTACGTCGACCTGGACGCGCACCACGGCGACGGGGTCCAGTGGCTGCTCTACGAGGACCCGAACGTGCTGAAGGTCAGCCTCCACGAGTCCGGCCACTACCTCTTCCCCGGTACCGGGCACCCGTACGAGACGGGCAAGGGCGCCGGGCGGGGGCTCTCCGTCAACGTCCCGCTCGAGCCCTTCACGGAGGACGCTTCGTACCTCGAGGCGTTCGACGTCGTCGTCCCGACCGCGTTGCGGGCGTTCAAGCCGGACGTCATCCTCCTGCAGGCCGGTGCCGACCCCCACCGCTACGACCCCCTGGCCGACCTCTCGCTGACGCTCACCGGCATGCGGGCAGCCTACGACAGGGTCGTGGCGCTCTCCGACGAGCTGACCGGTGGGCGCATCGTCGCGACGGGCGGCGGCGGGTACGACCCCTACCGCACGGTCCCGCGCGCGTGGGCGCAGCTCTGGAGCGCGCTGACGGGGCGTGAGCTGCCCGCCGAGCTGCCAGGCGCCTGGCAGGCGCAGTGGCGCTCGCGGCTGCCGGAGGCCCCCATCCCTGATCGGTGGACGGACGGACCGAGCGACTTCAAGCCGCACCCGAAGCGCGAGCAGGTGGCGCGGCGCAACCGCGTCGTCGCCGGCAGGACGGCGGAGGCGCTACAAGCCATCTGGCGGGACACCGGGCTCGTGAGCGAGGTAACCTCGTCCTGAACGCCGCGAGCGCCCGTCGGGGCCGGCGGCTTTGGAGGACGACGACATGCGCATCGGCTTCATCGGACTCGGCACCATGGGCGCGCCCATGGCCGCCAGGCTCCTGGCGGCGGGCTTCGAGGTCACGGTCCACAACCGCACGCGCGAGCGCGAGGAGCCGCTGGCCGCGCTCGGCGCCAAGCGGGCCGCGAGCCCGAAGGCGTGCGCGCAGGAGCGCGACGTCGTGTTCACGATGGTGTCCGACACCCCGGACGTGCAGGCCGTCGTGATAGGCGACCACGGCGCGCTCGAGGGGTTGGCTGACGGGGCCGTGCTCGTCGACATGAGCACCATCAGCCCGGCCACCACGCGGCGCATGGCCGCCGCCCTCGCCCAGCGGGGCGTGCAGATGCTCGACGCCCCCGTCTCCGGCGGCAGCGAGGGGGCCAAGAACGGCACCCTGTCGATCATGGTGGGCGGCGAGGCGGCCGCGCTCGAGCTCGTGCTGCCGGCCCTCGAGCACCTGGGCCGCACGATCACGCACGTCGGCCCCGTCGGCAGTGGGCAGGTCGCCAAGGCCGTCAACCAGGTCATCATCGCAGGCACGTACGCCGCCGTCGCCGAGGGCATGGCGTTGGCGATGGCGGCCGGCATCGACACGGAGGCGGCGCTCAAGGCGCTCGGTGGCGGCGCGGCCGGCTCGTGGGTGCTCGCGAACCGGGCCAGGAACATGCTCGCCGGCGACTACCCCCTCGGGTTCAGGACCCGCTTGCACCGCAAGGACCTCGGCATCGCGCTGGCGTCCGCGCGCGACCTGGGCGTGAGCATGCCGGTGGCCGCCTACGTCGAGCAGCTGGAGACGAGCCTGGTGGCCCGCGGCTTCGGCGACGAGGACATGTCGAACGTCGCCCGCATCGTGCGCGAGCAGGCCGGTCTGAAGTGAGGCCTAGGGCGAGCCGGCGACGGCCCAGACGCGCTCCGCGTCTAGGCTCGCCGGCTCGCCATCCGGGTACTCGATGACCGCGACGTCCTCGAAGCCGGCCGCCGCGAGCAGGCGCACGAGGTCCGCAGCGGCGTAGCCCCGCTCCTGGTGTACTTCCGTGAACCCGCTCTGGGCCGACGCGTCGGCGCTCGTGTCGCAGTAGGCCTCGACCGTCGCGAGCCCCGTCGCCTCGTCGTAGGAGTGCGTCCAGCGGTAATAGACGTCGTCCGCCCAGCCTTCCGAGACGCCACCCTGCCACAGTTCTCGCAGGCCGGCCGGGGTGTTCACGTCGAACATGAAGACCCCGCCCGGCACCAGGTGCTCGCGCACCCTGGTCAGGCAACGCGAGAAGGCCGCCTCGTCCAGCAAGTTGTTGAGGGCGTCGAACACGGAGTACACGAGGTCGAAGCGCCGCGGCAGGGTGAACTCCTCGAACGTGTCGTGATGGAACGCGATGCCAGGCAGCTTCCGGCGGGCGACGGCCAGCATCGCCGGGCTGGCGTCGAGCCCCTCGACCTCGTACCCGAGCTCCCACATGGGCAACGTGGCGTTGCCCGTACCGCAGCCAAGGTCGAGGAGCGCGCCGCCGGCGAAGCCGCGGCGCTCGGCGGTGCGGAGGATGAAGGCCGCCCAGTCGTCGTACTCGATGTCCGCCATCAGGCGGTCGTAGACGCTCGCGAGGTCGGTGTACGGCGCGGCCGGGCGCGGGCCCGACGCCGCGGGTCGCAGGCGCGACGCTGGAAGCGGCAGGCGCGGCACGGCTAATCCAGCTCCAGGACGAGCTTGCCCGCGTTGCGGTTCGCCCGCATGCGCTCGTGCGCCACGTCGGCGTCGCGCCACGGATGGACCTGATCGAGCACCGGCTTCAGGCCGCCGGCGGCGAGCTGCCGCCCGAACCGGTTCCAGAGCGCGCGCCGCACCGCGACCTTCTCGGCCACCGGGCGGCCCCGCAACGTCGAGCCGATAACGTGCAGGCGTTTGGCCATGAGCCGCCGCAGGTCCAGCTCCACCTCGGCGCCACTGAGGGTAGAGATCACGACCAGCCGCCCTCCCGGCCTCAACACCTTGAGGTTGTCGGCGAAGTACCCGCGCCCAACCATGTCGAGAACGACGTCGACCCCCGGGGGGACGCAGGCGTCGACGACGGCCGCGAACGCCTCCTTGTGCCTGTCGACGGCCACCTCGGCCCCGAGTCGCAAGCAGAGGCCGGTCTTCTCCGGACCGCCGGCCGTGGCGAACACGGACGCGCCCGTCGCCACAGCCATGGCGATGGCCATCGTACCGACGCCGCTCGCCCCGCCGTGGACGAGGAGGCGTTCGCCGGGGCGGAGACGCGCCTCCATGAACAGGTTGAGGAACGCGGTGAACGCCGCCTCCGGCCATGCCGCGGCCTCCACCAGGCTCCAGCCGGCCGGCACAGGCATGAGGAGCGCCGCGGGGACGACGGCGTACTCGGCGTAGCCGCCGCCGGGCAGCAAGGCGCACACCCGCTCGCCGGGCCGCAGGACGACGGCTCCGGCGACCCCCGCGCCGGTCGCCCCCTCGACGTCCGCCGGTTCACCCCAGCTCATCCCTGGGCCGATCTCGGCGATCTCGCCAGAGACTTCGAGACCCAGGATGTCCGTGACCCCGGGCGGCGGCGGGTACATGCCGGCGCGCTGCGCGAGGTCGGCGCGGTTGACGCCGGCGCACCGCACGCGCACTAGTACCTCACCTGGACCGGGGACGGGGCGTGCGACGTCGGCGATGGCGAGCACGCCGCCGGCACCCGGGACGAGCGCCGCCATCGCGCCTGCGTACGACCCCTCGTTCACATAGCCATGCTAGCCGACTCGGCCACGGGCCTCGGGCTACCTGGTAGCGTGGGCCCATGATCGGGGTCGACCTCGGCACCACGAACGTACGCATCCACGTCAAGGGCAAGGGCGTGCTCCTGCGCGAGCCGGCGGTGATCGCCGTAGTGAAAGGCACCACGGAGGTGAAGGCCGTTGGGCAGGAAGCCTACCGGATGCTCGGCCGCACCCCGGGGAACATCACGGCCGTCAGACCGATGGCCGACGGCGTGATCGCCGACTACACGCTCACGGAGAAGATGCTGCAGGCGTTCATCCGGAAGGTCCTCACCGGACCGGCACGCTTCCTGCGCCCGAACATCATGGTGTGCATCCCGTCCGGCATCACGGACGTCGAGCGGCGGGCGGTGGTCCAGGCCGTCCACGAGGTCGGGGCGCGCAAGGCGTTCCTCATCGAGGAACCCGTGGCCGGCGCCATCGGCGCGGGCATCGCCATCGCCGAGCCCATCGGCTCGATGGTGATCGACATCGGCGGCGGCACTACCGACCTGGCCATCATCAGCCTCGGCGGAATCGTCGTCTCCCAGAGCCTGCGCATCGCCGGCAACACCTTCGACCGCGACATCATGGCGTACGTGAGGGCCAAGTACAACCTGCTCATCGGCGACCGCACGGCCGAGGAGATCAAGCGCACGATCGGAGCGGCGAAGATCGTCACGGAGAGCGACCGGCAGAGCATGGAGGTGCGCGGCCGCGACCTCATCGACGGCATGCCGAAGAGCGTCACCGTCACCACGGAGGACGTCGTGGCGGCGCTCAAGTCGTCGCTGGAGCGCATCGCGGACGGCATGCGCAAGGTCCTCGAGCAGGCACCGCCCGAACTCATCTCGGACGTGATCGAGCGCGGGATCGTCCTCACCGGCGGCGGGGCGCTGCTGCGGCACCTCGACGACTACCTATCCAGCATCACGTCCATCCCGGTCGGCGTCGCAGCCAACGCCGCGGACTGCGTGGTGCTCGGCACCGCGCAAGCGCTCGACATGGTGCATGTGCTCAAGGACGCGCACTTCGAGCGGGCGCGCTGAAGCTCAGCTCTCCGCGGTGACGTCGTGCCCGTGGCCGTCCGGCGCGAGGGCGTCGTTACCAGGGGCGTCCGGCGCTGGGCCCGGGGGCCTCACTGCCGCCTTGGCCAGCGTGCCGGTGGTCAGGAAGCCAAGCGCGTACGCCACGCTCACGAGGAGCAGGAGCGCGTACAGTCCCACCCCGCGCTGCTCGGTGGCGAAGGCCAGCGCGAGGAACCAGGTGACGGAGCCATAGAGGGTGGCCAGCACGAGCGTCGCCGTGAGCGCCGGTCGCCTACCCCCGACCGAGGTGAGGCGCAGGCCGGCGAAGGCCGCGAACACGGTCTCGAGGATCGCGAAGCCGACGAGGACCCACATGAGCACGGAGCTCTGGTGGACGGCGACGCCGGCGGTCAGCAGCCGCACGACGATGGCGACGAGGAACGCGAGGACCACCTGCGCCATGAACCCGACGACGAACGCCGGGCGCAGCACGGCGGCGGCACCGAACTCGTCGAGCCTCGGCGCGTCCAGGTACCGGCGCAAGGGGGCGATCACGCCCACCCGCCCTCCCTCGTGACGGCGGGGCTAGTGCTTCTCAGGCTCGACCGTGTTGCGTGCGACCCACACGCTGGTCACGACGAAGAAGGACGAGAACAACCCGATGGCGATCATGATGATGATCGCGTTGCGGGCGATGACCAAGAACTCGTTCATCCCTACCTCCTGGGCCGAGTCTACCGAGTTCCGGGTCCGGGCGCTCGCGAACGCCTGGCGAAGCGCGCGCTCATGAGCGCAGCGGCCGTCGCCAGGCCGGCCACCATGCCGTACCAGAGCCCCTTGGCACCGACTCCGAACCCGAAGGCCAGGAGCAACCCGACGGGCATGGCCACGATCCAGTAGGAGACGAGTGTCAGGAGCATGGGCACGCGGGTGTCCTTCAAGCCCCGCAGGGCGCCGATGGCCGTGACCTGCACGCCGTCGAAGAGCTGGAAGAGGGCGGCGATGCTCAAGAAACCGACGGCCGCCGCGACCATGGCGGCGTTCTCCGGAGCCGCCACATCCGTGTAGAGGCCGATCACGAAGCGCGGCGCAACGAGGAAGAGCGTGGCGGAGCACGCCATGAACCCGACGGCGACGCCGATGCCCATGAACCCCGTCCGCCTCACCTTCGCCACATCGCCAGCGCCGACCGCCTGTCCGACGATGACGCTCGTGGCTATGGCCATGCCGAGCGGCACCATGAACGTCATCGAGGCGGACTGCATGGCCACCTGATGCGCGGCGAGGACGGAGTCGCCGAAGCGGGCGATGAGCAGGCCGGAGAGGCTGAAGAGGCCGACCTCCATGCCGGTCGTGAAGGCGATCGGCCAACCGATCCTGACGAGCTCCCCCATCACGCGCAGGCGCAACTGGGCCATGCCGGCCAGGACGCGCTGTTGGGGGTAGCGCCAGGCGACTAGCGCCGCCGCCAGCAGGAACATGATCGTGTACACGCCGGCCGTCGCGAAGCCGGTGCCGACGACACCGAGCGCGGGGAAGCCCAGGTGGCCGAAGATCAGCACCTCGCAGAGCAGGACGTTGAGCGCGACGCCGAAGAACGCGATGTACATGATGGGCCGCGCGTCGCCGTGGCCCTCCAGGAAGCCTCGGAGCGCCGTGAAGCCCAAGTAGAACGGGAAGCCGAACGAGATCGCCCTGAGATAACCCCCGGCCAGACGCGCGGTCTCCTCCTCGAGACCGAGGCGCAGCAGGACGGGCCCGACCGCGTAGAAGACGACGATGCCGGGGATGGCCAGCACGAGGGCGAGCCATAAGGCCTGCGAGGCAGCGTGGCCGGCCTCCGAGCGCCTCCCGCCCCCGAGCGCCTGCGCCACCGTCGGGCCGACAGCGAACAGCACCGAGGACATGACGATCCCGGTAGTGAAGTAGAAGCCGCCGCCGAGCGCCATGGCCGCGAGGGCTCCCGCGCCGAGGCGACCGACCATCAGGGTGTCCACGAAACCGAGGCCGTTCTGGGCCAGCTGCGCCAGCACCAGCGGCGCCGCCAAGCGCAGTAGGCCGAAGAACTCGCTTCTGCGCGTGGCGACCACGCCCACCAGGATAACCACAGCGGGCAACCCCGCAGCAGGCCGCGGTAGCATGGCGGGCATGCGGATCGTCGTTGCACTGCTCGTGGTCCTGTTGCTGGTGGCGGGCGGCCTCTGGGCCCTCGGCCTGCCACCTTTCAAGGGCCGCACGCGCGAGCCGGCGAAGCCCGACCTGTTCGCCGCCATCGCGTCGCCAGACCCCGGCGCGGTCACCGCCGCGCTGGAAGGGGGCGCCGACATGCACGCCCGCGACCTCAGCGGCTACACGGCGCTCATGGTCGCCGTGCGCGAGAGCGCCCCGACCACCGTCCTCGACACGCTCCTCGCCGCCGGCGCGGCGCTCGACGACGTGACGGAGAACGGGTCCAGCGCCCTCATGCTCGCGGCCGCGGCGGGCACGCCCGCCCAGGTCATCCACCTGATGAACGCCGGCGCCGACCCGACGCTGCGCGACACGGAAGGGCGCAACGCCGCCGACCTGGCGCGCCAGAACGCGGCCGTGCGCACCTCCGGGGTCTTCCCGAGGCTCCAGGAACTCGGCGCGCGCCCGTTCGTGCGCGGCTGGCCGAGCGGTTACGTCGTGCCCGTCGAGCACGCGACCATCAGCTCGCGCCGCAGCCACCTACCCGGCGCCCTGCGCGCCTACCGCAACGGCTATCACGAGGGGTTCGACTTCTACAACGGCACGGTGAGCGTGAGCATCGGCTACGGCACGCCCATCGTGGCAGTGGCTGATGGCGTCGTCATACGAGCGGACAAGGACTACGTCGAGAACAGCCAGGCGGAGTACGACGCCCTGATCGCCGAGGCGCTACGCGGCCTCGACACGCCGCCCGAAGTCCTCGACCGCCTGCGCGGGCGGCAGGTCTGGATCCACCACGCCGGCGGCTTCGTGACGCGCTACGCGCACCTCGCAGCCGTGGCGGAGGGCGTGGCCGTAGGCAGCGTCGTTCGGCAAGGCGACGTCATCGCCACGACCGGCAACTCCGGCACGGCCGAGGCCGCCCAGGGCACGCAGGACGACCCGCACCCGCACGTCGAGGTGTGGCGCGACGAAACGACGTTCCTAGGCGCGGCCCTGGAGCCGGAGGAGATCTGGAGCCTGGCGGCGCAAGTCTTCGGCGTCGCCGCCCTGCCCCCGTTCCACGACTGACCCCAGGACGACCTACCAGGGCAGGTTGAAGCCAGCCTGCGTCGAGTTGCGGTAGTAGGCCTCGATCTCGGCCGGTATGGTGCTCACGTCGTCGACGACCTTGAAGAGGTGCAGGTCGCCCTCGGAGATCGTGCCGGCGCGCTGC
Organism: Deinococcota bacterium; assembly: GCA_963170125.1. Classification (GTDB taxonomy): domain Bacteria; phylum Deinococcota; class Deinococci; order Deinococcales; family Trueperaceae; genus JAAYYF01. The sequence continues at coordinate 31,613 of CAUJFI010000025.1, forward strand.
AGCGTGCCCTGGAGCCACTGCAGCAGCCCGCGCCAGAACTCCACGCCGACCAGGTAGACGGGGAACGGCTTGATCTTGCGGGTCTGGACGAGCGTCAGGGCCTCGAACAGCTCGTCGATGGTGCCGAAGCCGCCGGGGAACACCACGAACGCCGTCGAGTACTTCACGAGCATGACCTTGCGCACGAAGAAGTACTTGAACTGCAGCGTGTCCGTCTGGTACTGGTTCGGCGACTGCTCGTGCGGCAGGTCGATGTTAAGGCCCATGCTGCGCCCGCCGGCCTCCATCGCGCCGCGGTTGGCCGCCTCCATGATGCCCGGTCCGCCCCCCGTCAGAACCGTGTACCCCTCGCGCACGAGCGCGCCGCCTAGCTGCTGGGCCTTGGCGTAGATCTCGGTGTCCTCCTTGAGGCGGGCCGAGCCGAAGACCGTGACGGCCTTCCCCACGTCCGCCATCTCCTCAAACCCCTGGACGAACTCGCCCATGATCCTGAACATGCGCCACGAGTCCTCCGCGAGGGCGTCGATGACGTACTGCTTCTCGATACCGTTCATCCGCCTAGGTTACCCGCACGGGCCCGCCCACGGCAGCGCGAACGGCGCCGCAGGGGCCCGCGCCGCCGGACGCCGCCAAGCTCACCGGCGGTCGCGCGAACCGCTCACAGCAGGCCGAGGAGCGGGCCGATGGTCGGCGCGACGGCGTCCGGTCCGGCGGACGCCAACGTGGCGGCGTCGTGCGTGCCCCACGTGACCCCGAACGTCCTGAGGCCGGCGGCGCGGCCCGCCACGATGTCGCTGGTCGTGTCGCCGACCATCCACGCGCCCTGCGCCCCAGCGGCGTCGAGCGCGCGCAGGATCACGTCGGGCGCCGGCTTGTGTGGGAACCCGTCGGTACCCTGGACGTGGTCGACGTGATCGGTCAGGCCGACGGCCGCGACGAGGTCTCGGGCCGTGGCCGAGCCCTTGGTGGTCGCCACGAGCCGCGCGTAGCCGCGCTCACCCAACTCGCTCAGGACGTCGACGACGCCCGGGTACGGCCTGGACTTGTCGCCCAGGTGGCGCCGGTAGCGCTCGCGGTACGCCGCGACGAAGGCCTCGAGCCGGTCGGGGCGGACGAAATCCGCGTACATCTCCGCGAGCGGCCTGCCGATGAGCGCGCGCACGGTAGCGCGCTCAGGGCCGGCCTCACCGAGCTCGGCGAACGTGGCGAGGAACGTGTCGAGGATGTCGTCGAGCGAGTCCACGAGCGTGCCGTCCAGGTCGAAGACGATCGCGAGCCTTGGGCGCATGGGCCGAGTATCGCAGATGGGGCGGGCGCCGCCGCGCTCAGTAGCGCAGGTAGGCCACTGTGACGCCGTGGCCACCCTCGTACGGCACGGCGTCCTCGAAGCGCTCGACGAGCTTCTCGCCCTTGAGGTACGAGCGCACGGCGTCGCGCAGAGCGCCCGTGCCCTTGCCGTGCAGCACCCGTACCGACTCCGTCTTCAAGGCGTGCGCCTCCATGATGAAGTCGCGCAGGAGCTCCAGGCCGGCCTCGACGCGCTCGCCCCGCAGGTTGAGCTCGCGGGGGGCGCTCGACTGTCCGAGGGCGACCGGACTGCGGCGGGTGGTCGGCTGGGCCGCCTTGACCGTAGCCTTCTTCACCGGGTCGACGTCGTGCGCCGGCACCTCGACCTTGATGAGGCCGAGCTGCACGACCACCTGGTCCCCCCTACGCTCGAGCACCGGGCCTTCGGCGTCGTAGCTGGCGACGCGCACGCGCATGCCGACACCCAGGGGGTCGCCGACCTCCACGGGATCGCTGTGCGCCGCGGCCGCCGGGCGGCGCGCGTCGCGGCCGGCCAGCTTGCGCGCCTGCTGCCGCAGCGCGCCGATCTCCTCGAGCGCCTTCGAGCGCAGCTCCGGCTCCTCGCGCGCGCTGCGCTTGAGCCGGGCGGCGTGCTGCATGGTGTCCTTCAAGAGCGCCTCGGCCCGCGCCGCGGCCGCGGCCATCACCTCGCCCTCGCGACCTCGCAGCATGGCGATCTGGTCGCGCAGCTGCCCGGCCTCGCGCACGGCCGTCTCGCTCGCCACGCGCGCCTCGGCGAGTTGTTCCTCCAGCTCCTCGCGCCGGTCCTCCAAGGCGAGGAGCAGGCCCTCGAGCCGGCCGCCCTCCGGGCCGAGTAGCTCGGCGGCGCGCGCCAGCAGCTCCCTCCCGAGGCCGAGGCGCTCGGCGATGGCCAAGGCGTAGCTCCGGCCCGGCTGGCCCATGACGAGCTGGTAGGCGGGCCTGAGCGCCTCGACGTCGAAGCGCATGGCCGCGTTGGTCACGCCCGGCGTCTCCGAGGCGAAGACCTTGAGGGGCGCCAGGTGCGTCGTCACGAGTCCGCGGGCGCCTGACGCCACCACGGCCTCGAGGATGGCCTGCGAGATCGCGGCGCCCTCGTCCGGGTCCGTGCCGGAGCCGAGCTCGTCGATCAGCACGAGCGCGTGCTCGTCGGCGCTGTCCACGATGGCGCGCAGGTTACGCAGGTGACCGGCGTACGTACTGAGGCTCGCCTCGATGCTCTGCTCGTCGCCGATGTCGCAGAGGAGCTCCCGCGTGTAAGGGAGGAGCGGCTGCCTGGCGCCGTCCGCCGCCACGAACAGCCCGGAGTAGGCCATGAGCGCGGCGAGGCCGACGGTCTTGATGAGCACCGTCTTGCCGCCGGCGTTCGGGCCGGTGATGACGAGCAGACGGGTGCCGCCGTCCAGGAGGATGTCGTTCGGGACGCAGTCGGTCACGAGCGGATGCCGGGCGCCGGCCAGGCGCACCCGTCCGGCCGGGTCGAACGCCGGCCGCGTGAGGCGCCAGTCGGACGCGAGGCGGGCCGAGGCGTTGACGACGTCCAGCTTGGCCACGACCTCGAGGCTGGCGTCGAGGAGCGGCTCGTCGGCGAGGCGCCGCCCCAACGCCAGGAGGATGCGCCTGACCTCGTCGCGCTCCTCCATCTCCAGGAGCGCGAGCTCGTTGTTCAGGTCGACGACGCCGGCCGGCTCGATGAACACGGTGGCGCCGGAGTCGGAGCGGTCGAGGGCTAGGCCGGGCACGCGCGCCTGATGGTTGGCCTTGATCGGGATGACGTAACGCTCGCGCCTGAGCGTGATGATCGGGTCCTGCACGTACTCCGAGTACTGCTCGAGCAGGCGGGTGAGCCGGTCGCGGATGCGGCCGCGGAGCGGGTTGAGGCGGCGCCTGATGTCGTAGAGCTTCGGGGTGGCGTCGTCGCGGACGTTACCGTCGGGGTCGAGCTGCTCCCTAACCAGGCGCAGCACGCCGTCGAACGTGCCTATCTCCAGCGCGAGCTCGCCCAGCGCGGGGCGCTCGCTATGGAGGATGGCGCGGCGCAGGGTAGCGGCGCCGTCGAGCGTGTACGCGATCGACAGGATGTCGGTGCCGTCGAGCAGGTTGCCATCGCGCACCCGCCGCACCAGCCCGCGCACGTCCTCGATGCCGCCAAGGGCAAGGAAGCCGCCATCGACCACCTCCTGGACGCGCTCCAGCGCCCGTTCGGCGGCGGCCTCGTCGTGCAGCGGCGCCAGGGCGTTGGCCAGCTCGACGCCCATGAAGGTGCCTGCACGCTCGGCGAGGGCCGCGCGCACGCGCTCGAAGGAGAGCTTGGCGAGCGTGTTGTCTGAGACCTGCACAGCGCACAAGTATACGTGCCCGGTCGGTTACGCTCCGTCCATGAGCGAGGACCGCCGCGCGCCCATGACGACGCAGGCCCCCGGAGCGGCCGAACGTCGCGCGACCGAGCCGCGCCACGCCGCGGTGGCGAGCGCGGAGGTGACGGCCTCGCCCCTCTTCGCCTTGGATCACACGCTCGCGGCGCTGAACGACTGGACGGCGGCGCCGGACCGCGGCCGGCCAACGGCGGACGGCGCCGGCTGGCTCATGGCCCTGCGGGTCGGCGCGGCGCCAGGCAGGGTGGTGGTCGTCGAGCTCAGGGAGGGCGGGGCGGAAGGCCGCCTAGCGGCGCGCGTCGGCGCGGAGCAGGCCCTGACGGCCGCCGACGTCACGGCGACGACGGAACAGCTGAGGTGGCGCCTCGCCCTCGACCTCGACACGCGAGCGCTCCACGCGGCCGCGGAGCGCGACCCCGCGTTCCAACCCGTGGCCGCCGCGCTCGCCGGCTTCCACCCGCCGCTCTTCGCCAGCGCCTTCCAGGCGGCGTGCTGGACGGTCGTCAGGCAGAGGACGCCACCTGCGTTCGCGGCGGCGAGCTTCGGGCGCATCGTCGAGTACTTGGGAGAGGCCGTCGCCGTGCCGCCCGGCCTGCTCGCCTCCACCACGCCGTCCGGAACGGCGCTCCGCGAGCCGGTCGGGGAGCCGCCTCGTTCGACCGGCGACTCCCCGACCGCCACACGGCTGAGCGTCTTCCCGTCCGCGGCCGCCCTCGGCGAGGAGGCCCGACCGGCGCTCCTCGCCGCGACGAACAACCTCCGCAAGGTTGACCGCCTCCGCGGCCTCGCCGACGCCTTCCTGGGCCTTGACGAGGGCTGGTTGCGCGCGGCGCCTTACGACGAGGTCTTCGCGTGGCTGGCGAGGCTCCCCGGCCTCGGGCCGTGGTCGGCCGAGCAGGTGGCCTGGCGCGGCCTCGGCCGCTACGAGCGCACCCCCAGGCGCGACACGGGCGCCTTGACGGCCGTCGGCGACGTGTACGCCGGCGGGCTGACCTTGGCGCTCGGCAGCGCCAGGGAGCTTGCCGAGCGTTACGGCTGGCTGCAAGGCCTCTGGTTGCGGTACCTGAAGGCGTACCCGCGGGTCCGCCCTCGGAGCGGCTGAGCCGTTACCGCGAAGCCGGCGCCTCCTCACGCCGCTCGGCGACCGTCGCCCTAGCGCGCTTCACGGCGCCCCCGAGGCGGCGGGGTCAGTCGGGGCCCTCGCCGACCTGCGTCGCCTGCACGGCGGTGAGCGCGATCGTGTAGACGATGTCGTCGACCAGGGCGCCTCGCGACAGGTCGTTCACGGGCCGCCGCAAGCCTTGCAGCATGGGCCCCACCGACACCACGCCCGCGGAGCGCTGCACGGCCTTGTAGGTCGCGTTCCCGCTGTTGAGGTCAGGGAACACGAGGACGGTCGCCCTGCCCGCCACCGGGCTGTCCGGGGCCTTGCTGCTGGCCACGCTCGGCACCGCCGCGGCGTCGTACTGCAGCGGGCCGTCGATGCGGAGGTCGGGGCGCCGCTCCCGCGCGATGCGGGTCGCCTCGCGCACCTTGTCGACGTCGGCGCCCGCGCCCGAGGTGCCCGTCGAATAGCTGAGGAGCGCAACGCGCGGCTCGATGCCGAAGGCCGCGGCGGAAGCGGCTGACTGCACGGCGATGTCGGCCAACTCCTCGGCGTCGGGGTCGGGGTTGACGGCGCAGTCGCCGTACACGAGGACCTGGTCGGGTAGGCACATGAAGAAGACGGACGAGACGAGCCTGGCGCCCTTGTGGGTCTTGATGAGCTGCAGCGCGGGGCGGATGGTGCTGGCGGTCGTGTGGACGGCGCCGGACACGAGGCCGTCCACCTCGCCCAGCGCCAGCATCATCGTACCGAGCACGACGTTGTCGCGGAGCTGGTTGCGGGCGCCGTCGTCGGTGAGGCCCTTGTGCTTGCGCAGCTCGACCATGCCCGCCACGTACCGCTCGCGTAGAGCGTCCGTCGGCTCGACGACCTCGACGCCGCGGCCGAGGACGACGCCCTGGACCTCGGCGACCCTCTGGACCTCGACCGGGTCGCCGATCAGGACGCACTTAGCGATGCCGCGCTCACCGCACTCCGCGGCCGCCTTGACGGTGCGGGGCTCCTCGCCTTCCGGGAGGACGATGCGCTTGCCGGCGGCCCGCGCGAGCTCGACGATGCGGTAGAGGAACGCGGGCGGCGACAAGCGCAGCACGCGGAGGGCGCCGATACGCGCCTTGAGCGCGCCGACGTCGAGATGCTCGGCGGCGACCTTCATGACGCGCTCCATGCGCTCGACGTCGTCGCTCGGCACCTCGAGGTTCATGGCCGCCGCGCGGGCGGCCGTGACGTAGGAGTCGCTCTTGACCGCCAGCACCGGCAGGCCGGTCGCGATCGCCTTCTCGCAGAGCTTCATGACGTCGGCGTTCGGCTCCATGTCGCCGGTGAGGACGAGGCCGGCGAGCGGCACGCCGTTGAGGGCGGCCATGCATACGGCCAGGATGACGTCGTCGCGGTCGGCCGGCGTTATCAGGAGCGCGTCGGGGCGGAGGCGGTGGGTCATGTGCGCCACGGAGCGGGCGACGAGCGAGACGTCTATCACGCGCCGCGTCGCCAGGTCGCCCTCGTGCAGGACCGCTGCCCCCAGGTGCTTCGCCACGTCCAGGGTCCTTGGCGAGACCATGGCGGGGCTGAAGGGGATCGCGCCGACCAACGCGAAGCCCGGGTGCCTGAAGACGCGCAGCCTGGCGCGCACCGCGTCGGCGGTCAGCTCGACCTCGGGCGTCTGCAAGCCGGTGCGCGTCGCGCCCATGACCTCCATCGGCGGGGCGTTGAGCTGGTTCACCACCACGCCGAGGACGTGCTCGCTAGCCGCGCCGCCGAACGGCTGGGCGGCCAGCTCGAGGCGGTCGTCGACCGCTTGGAGGCTGGGCTGGGGGGTCGTGACGAACAGGACCTGGCAGTCGAGGGCCTGGGCTATGTCCGCGTTGAGCGCGTCGAGGTTGGGGTGCTCCGCCGTGGCGGCGAGGCCTTCCACGATGACGACGTCGGCGCCGGCCGCGGCGGTCGCGTAGCGGCCCACCAGGGCCTGGAGGAGCTCCGAGTGCCGGCCGGCGGCCAGCATGCCCTCGGCCGCGTCGTAGCGCATGGGCTCGCCGGGAACGATGGTGGTGGTGCGGCGCACGAACTCCGTCGACCGTTCCGGTCCGGAGTCGTCGCCCGGCTGGCGGATCGGCTTGATGAAGCCGACGCGCAGCCCTTCCCGCTCGAGGACCCTGACGAGGCCAAGGCACACCGAGGTGAGGCCCACTCCGGGGCCGGTTGGAACTACGTAGAAGCCGTGCGCAGCTGCCATGCGACCTCGTCCGCCGCGCGCCTTGGCGGGGCGCGGCGCCTTCCGCAACACCTTACGCCGCCCGGCGCGCGGCGGTCGCAGGTCATGCGTCCCGCCGCCTGGGCAGCGGGCCTCGCGAGCTAGGCACCACATACCCTGCGCCGACGCGTGCCCTAGACTGTGGTGGTCGGACGCCTTGAAACGTGTAGACCTCACCGCGTCCTGGAAGGAGCGGGCATGACGGACAACGGGTCAGCAAGCGGCACCCAGGAGGTCCAGAGCGGCGCACCGACGGGCGGCGCCCCCCTGCCACCCAGCGACCAAGGAGCGCCGACTCCCGATCACCCGGTCACGACCGGGACCAAGCCCGACGTCGGCAAGCGGGCGATCGCCTGGATAATCGACGCGGTGGTGGCCGCGATCTTGAGCTACGTCCCCGTCATAGGCAGTCTGCTCGGTGCGGCGTACATCCTCACGCGCGACGGCTTCGCCTTCGACTTCATGGACGGCCGCTCCATCGGCAAGAAGCTCATGAAGCTGAGGCCGGTCCGCGACGACGGCCGCAAGATGGACCTGGAGACTTCCATCAAGCGCAACTGGACGCTGGCCCTCGGCATGCTGGGGACCGTCGCCGTGTACGCTCCGTTCCTCGGAATCATCGGCCTGACGCTCCTCCTCACCCTGATCGGCGCCATCCTCGGCCTCATGGAGATCTACTTCGTGCTGACCTCCCCCGACGGCCGCCGCTTCGGCGACCGGTTCGCCGGCACGCGCGTCGTGGAGACGGAGAGCTAGGAACGTTGGGGAGGGAGCCGGCGCGGCGAACCGTCGGGCAGGCCGGCGGCCTGACGGGCGGCGCCTAGGGCGAGGACGGGCGGCGCTCAGGCGCCGCTCTCGTCATCGGGCGCGGCGGGAGCGGTCTTCTTGGGCGCTGCGCCCCCGCGGCGCCCAAGGCCTTTCGCGCGGAGCGTCTCGAGCGTTACGACCCTGCGGCTCATGGCGAGCGCGAAGGCTACCATCGCCGCCAGCACCAGCACGCCGCTCGCCACGAAGGCGGCGTGCCAATCGCGCGCGAGCGTCATGCGCCAAGCCGGCTCGCTCACCACGCGCAGGACGAGCCCGGCCTGCAGCAGGAGGAAGGTCACGCGCTCCCACGCCGTCTGCTTGATGCCGCCTGGCCTCGGCAGCATCCAGAAGGCCACCCCCATGACCATGCCGAGGAAGAAGCCGACCACGCCCATGTGGGCGTGAGTCGTCCGGAACGGGCCGGCCAGACTCGGCCAGATGCCGACAGTCACACCGAGCAACCCGGTGGCGACCAGCCACCCGAGGGCGGCCCGCAGGAAAGCGACCTGCCAGCTGCTCACGCGCTACGGGAGCTCAGGCGACCTTGCCTATGCGCACCCGCCACGTCTGAGGACCCTGCTCGAGGTACTCCCACTCGACGGTGCCGGCCCGCTCGACCTGGAACTGATAGTAGAGGGGCTTCGGGTCGTGGTCGTTGACCAGCTCGAACGACTGGCCCGCCTCCAGGTCGTCGAACGTCCTGAACAGGAGCGGGTGGCGCTCACGCGGCGGGATGGTCCTTACGTCGACTCTCTTCATGGTTCCTCCTTCGGCCCACTTGATGGCTCCCGTTGGGCAACTGGCCATGGCGTCGAGCGTGAGGCTCATGGCCGGCACGTGCCCGACATCGTCGCGGATGCCGGGCGCTATCTCGTCGCAGATGCCGCACTCGATGCATACGGCCATGTCCACGTACATCTCTTGCGGCCTAAGTGACATGCTTCGCCCCCAACTGCCTCACCCCGATCACGGTGAACGCGCCTTCCCCAGCCCGCAGCGCCTTGCGGGTGCCCGGCGGCAGGTACACGACGTCGCCCGGCCCCACCTCGTGCTCCACGTCGTTCTCGCGCACGGTCCCGGAGCCGCTCACGACCGTGAACACGGTCTCGGCGAGGTCGTTCTCCGGCGCCTTGATCTCCTGGTGCTTCTGGAGGCACAGGAGCATCACGGCCATGTTGTCGCCGACGATCAGGGGGCGCGGCACCGGACCGCGCTCCGAGAAGCGCGCGAGCCCCTCCGTCTTGAAGAGCGCCACTTCAGTCCTCCTCCTCGACCGCGCCGGCGCCGGGCGCGAGCAGTGCCGGCAGCCCCATGGCCGCGAGGGCGCCAAGGAGCGCGGCCACCTCCGGCTCGCCCAACCCCCGCAGGCGGATGGCCTGCCCCAGGTTCACGGTGTGCGCCAGCGCGAAGCGCATGGGCGCTTGTGCCAAAGGCGTGAACCCGTGGCCGACGAGCGCGTCCAGGGCGCCGGGGTGCGCGTCGAGGATGCGCGAGACGCGCGCCTCCAGGAGGGTCTTGCGACCAGCGACCGTCAAGCCGCCGTGCCCCTCGTGCCGTTCCTCGGACCCTGCCACGCTACGTAGCGTCGCAGGCGCCCACCGGCACGACCATGACGTAGGTCATTGGAGGCACGGGTGCGCCGGGCGGAAGCTAGGGCATGGCCGAGAAGTTCCTCGACAACCGGGGTATGGAGCCGCCCAACCCCATGATCCGTACCCTCGAGACCCTCGAAGCGATGGCGCCGGGCGACGTGCTCGTCATCCACAACGACCGCGTGCCCATCTACCTGCTGCCGCAGCTGGCGGACGCGGGCGCCACCTACGACGTGGAGGAGCAGAGCGACGGCAGCGCCAGGGTCCGGATCACCAAGGGGGCGTGAGCGGCCGTGATGCCGCGCCTCGGCGCGGACGGCGCCCCGCCCCCGCTGCCGATCTCCGCGCTCCTCGTCGGCGCGCTCGCCGTGGCGCTCGGCGGGGCGGCGCTCCTGCTCTCCCCCGCCGCCTTCACGAGTTACCTCGGCGCGCCGCGCGTCGTGGCCCTCAACCACCTCTTCACGCTCCTGTGCGTAGGGCTCGTTTTCGCCGGCACGTTGCAGCAGCTCCCGGCGGTCATGTTCGTCACCAAGCTCGTGTGGCCGCGCCTCGGCTGGCTCACGCTCCCCGTGCTGGCAGCGGGCAGCGCCGCGGTGGTGGTCGGCTTCCTGCGCGGCTTCGACGCGCGCTGGCTCGTGCCGGGCGCCGCCGCGGTGAGCGCCGCGTGGCTCGCCCTGCTGGTCCAGCTCCTGGCCACGGCCACGCGCCGCTGGCCGAAGGACGCCGGCAGTCACGCCCTCATCCTCTCCGTCGTCTGCCTGACCCTCGCGGTGACGCTCGGTTTCGCACTCTCGGGCGCGCGCTCCTCGCCGCAGGTCGCGGCGCAGCTCGGCTACCCGGTGAGGCTCCACTTCACGGTCGGGCTGTTCGGGGCGTTCCTGTTGGGCATCGTCGGCTCCGGCCAGAAGCTCCTCTCCATGTTCGCCCTGTCGAAGGGCGGCCCCCGTTGGCGGGTGCGCTACGCCTACCTGGCGGTCTGCGCCGCCGTGGTCGCCGAGGGCCTGGCGGCGTTCGCACGCCTGCCGTTAGGCCATGCGGCCGAGGTCATGCTGGCGGTGGCCTGCGCGCTCCAGGTCTGGGAAGTGCTCGGCATCCTCGGGCGGCGGCTGCGTAAGAAGCTCGAGGCGCCCATAATGCGCTACGTGGTCGCGCACGCGTTCCTGCCGCTCGCGGGCGTCGCGCTGCTGGCCGGCCAAGGCGGGGCGGCCGTCGTCCTCTTCCTCGTCGGCTTCGTCGGCCTGGCCGTGAGCGGGATGCTGGTCAAGATCCTCTCGTTCCTGACCTGGACGTGGCAGTTCGCCGGCGCGGCGACCGGCGGCGTGTCGGGCGGTGCACCCCTCCTACGCGACCTGGTGAAAGACGAACTCGAGCCGGTCATCACGTGGGGTCTGGCCGTCGGGGCATTGAGCCTCGCGGCCGGGGTGACTTGGCGGACGGAGGCGCTCGTGCTGGTGGCCGGGGCCGCCACCCTCGCGGGTGGGGCGGCGCTCTTCGCCCAGGCGTGCCACGTGGTGCTCACGACCGTCGGCGCCAAACGGCGCCTGGCGAGAGCGGCCGCCGAGCGGGCGAGCGCGCAGGGCAGCGTCGGCCACACCAAGGTACCTGGTGGAACGGCAGGCGGCGAGGCCCCCGGCGTAGCGAAGGTCCGTGGCGCCCTGGAGGACACGGGAGCATGACCCAGACAGAACTCACGGAGATCAACGCCGCCACGCCCGCCCGCAACGTCCTGGAGGCCCTGCGCGCCGTGATAGACCCGGAGCTGGGCCTCGACATCGTTAGCCTCGGCATGGTCTACGCCGTGGCGGTCGTGGACGCGAACGTCGCGATCGAGATGACCCTGACGACCCCCGGTTGCCCGCTACACGGGAGCATCGAGGCGGACGTCAAGCACTGCCTCGGCAACGTGCCCGGCGTGGACGACGTGACCGTCGACCTGGTGTGGGACCCCCCGTGGACGCCTGATTCCATGAGCGACGAGGCGAAGAGGTCGCTCGGCTTCTACTGAGCGCGCGGCGCGTGCGGGCGGAACCGCGCAGGGGGCCGACCCCGCGGCCCCCGAGCTCATCGGCCCGCGGCGTTGGCCATCTCGCCTAGCTGCTTGCGGTCCACCTTGGCGACTGTGCGGCCTTGCATGGTGATGGCGCCGCCGGCGTGCAGCCGCGACAGGTTGCGGCTCACGAGTTCCGGCACCGTGCCGAGCTGAGCGGCGATGGCACCGTTCGTGTCGAGGACGAACGGCACGCCCTCGTCGGCGACGCTGAGCAGGTAGGCGGCGAGGCGATGGACGACCTCCTGGAACGAGATCTGCTCGACGAGCGCCACCAGCCGCCGGAGCCTGCGGCCGAGCATGGTCATCAGGTGCAGGGCTATCTCGGGTCGGGCCTTGAGGAGCCGCTGGAAGCCCTCCTGTTCCAACCACAGGACTTCGGAGTCCTCGGCCGCCTCGGCGCTGGCGGGGTACGGGCCCCCGTCGAGCGACACGAGCTCGGCCACCGTGTTGTAGGGGTGCTCCATGGCCAGCACGACCTCGCGGCCGCTGGCGGGCGAGATGACGTACACCTTCACCTTACCGCTCACCACGACGGCGAGCCCTTGGGCCGGTTCGCCGGCCATGAACAGGGGTTGACCCGCCTCGAGCCGCCGCCGGTGCGCCACCCCCGCGAGGGCCTCCAGGTCGGCCTCCGATAACTCGGCGAAGAGGGGGCAGCGGGCGAGGACCTGGGCGGTGGTGAACTGCACGTCACTACGCTAACCGGTGGCGCTCTCGGCACCGGGCCAAAGTGAACGGGGGTAACATGCGCCGGTGGCGCGGACGAGCTGGCAACGCATCCTCTTCGTGATGTTCTTCGCCCAGCTCCTCGCCTCGATCGGCTTCTCCACCATCTTCCCTTTCCTCCCCAACTACGTCGAGTTCCTCGGCGTGCGCGGCTCGGGCTCGATCATCTTCTGGGTGTCGGCCGTGTTCAGCGTGCAGGCGGTGGCCATGATGATCGCATCGCCGATCTGGGGCGCCATGTCGGACCGGATGGGCCGCAAGCTCATGGTCGAGCGCGCACTGTTCGGCGGCGCGATCACCGTCCTCCTCATGGCGTTCGTGCACTCGGCCGAGGAGCTGACGTTCCTACGCCTCATCCAGGGCCTGACCACGGGCGTCGCCTCGGCGGCCTCCTCGATGGTCGCGTCCTCCGCTCCGCGCAACCGCCTCGGCTACGCGATGGGGATGATGCAGACGGCGAGCTGGGCCGGCGCTTCCATCGGTCCGATGATCGGCGGGGTGCTCCAGTACTTCTTCGGCTTCCGGTTCTCGTTCGTGCTGACGGCCGTACTGATGCTGGCGGGTGGGCTCCTCGTGTACTTCGGGGTGAAGGAGGAGTTCACGCCGCCCGCGGGGCGCAGGGGCGGGGTGGGCGGCATCGTCGGCGCCTGGCGCGACGTGCTGCGCACGGCCGGCGTGCCCCTCGCCTACTTCCTGCGGTTCAGCGCCTGGCTGGGCCGCACGATGCTCGTGCCGTTCCTGCCGCTGTTCATCGCCACCATCACCGTCGACCGTGACCTGGCTGGCATGTACACGGGCCTGGCCATCGGCCTCGCCGCCGGCTCCTCGACCCTGAGCGGGGTCGTCCTCGGGCGCCTGAGCGACCGCATCGGCTACAAGCCGGTGCTGGTCGCATCGACCTTCGCGTGCGCGCTCTTCTACGTGCCGATGGCGTACGTCGGCAACGTCTTCCAGCTCATCGCCGTGAACGTGCTGATCGGCTTCGCCATCGGTGGGGTGTTGCCGGCGATCAGCGCCATGCTCGCGCGCCTCACTCCGCCGCAGGTGGCCGGCGCCGTCTACGGCATCGACAACTCCGTCTCGGCGGCCTCGCGGGCGCTAGCGCCCATCGTCTCCGGCGCCATCGTCACTTTCACGAGTCTGCCGGGCGAGACGAACTACCGCACCATCTTCCTCGTCACCGCCGCGCTGTTCCTGGTCACGGCCGTCGTGGCGGCGTGGTTCCTGCCCAAACGTGGGGCAGAGCCGGAACCCTCCGTCTAGAGCCTTACCGCGCGTCAGAAGCCATTGACCGGCATGACCCATGCGGGTAGCGTGGCTATGTCACCAGGGGTGTCCGGCGCCACGAGCGCCGGGCTGAGATCACACCCTAGAACCTGACCCCGGTCATGCGGGCGGAGGGAGAGTGACGCAGAGCGCCAAGCGCCGCGCGTCCGTCGGTGACGGTTAGGACGTGAGGCCATGCGCAGGTCGTCGACCGTACTCTTCTCATCGGTACTCTTCTCGTTGGCGCTGTCGCTGTTCGCCCTCGGCGCGGCTCAGCGCATCACCGTGCTCACGCATGACTCGTTCGCCCTGCCGAGCGAGCTCCTCGCGGAGTTCACCGAGCGCACCGGCATCCAGGTCACGTTCCTGCAGGGCGGCGACGCCGGCGAGGTCGTCAACCGCGCCGTGCTCACCAAGGCGCGTCCGCTCGCCGACCTGCTCTTCGGGGTCGACGACAGCCTACTGGAGCGCGCGCGGAGCGAGGGGATCTTCGAGCCTTACGTGAGCGGCGAGCTCGGCAGGGTGAACGGCACGCTCCTGTTGAGCGCGGACGGCCTGGTGACCCCGGTGGACGTCGGCTACGTGCTGCCGAACGTCGACACGGCCTGGTTCGCCGACCGCGGCCTTGCCCTCCCCACGGCGCTCGAGGACCTCGCGGCCGACGAGTACCGCGGTCTGACGGTGGTCGAGAACCCGGCCAGCTCGAGCCCCGGGCTGGCGTTCCTCCTCGCCACCGTGGTCCGCTTCGGCGACGCCGAGGCGGGCATCGCCGCCACCCACGGCGGCTACGCCGACTGGCTCGACTACTGGGCCGCCCTCGTGAGGAACGACGTCGCCGTGGCCGACGGCTGGTCCGACGCCTACTACACGCTGTTCACGCGCTACGGCGGCGATCGCCCCGTGGTCGTCAGTTACGCCACGAGCCCCGCCGCCGAGGTCATCTTCGCGGACGCGCCGCTCGCCGAGGCCCCGACCGCCAACCTGCAGTGCGCGGGCTGCGGCTACCGCCAGGTGGAGGGGATCGGCATCCTCGCGGGCACCGCCAACCACGCGGCGGCGGAGGCGTTCGTCGACTTCATGCTGAGCCGCGCCGTGCAGTCCGCCATCCCGCTCGCCATGTTCGTCGACCCGGTAGTGGCCGACGCGACCCTGCCGCCCGAGTTCGAGCTCTACGGCCGGGTGGAGGACGGCGTGGTGGCCTCGGCCCTGCCGGCAGCCGTCGTGCAGGCGCACCAGGCACGCTGGCTGCGGCAGTGGACCGCGGTCGTGCTACAGGGCAGGGACCCCGCCGGCGTGCGCTGAACGGGAGCGGCTCAGCCGACCGCGGCGGCATCGCCAACCGCGACCCCGTCGGCGCGCGCCGACTCCCCGTGTTCGCCGCGGAGCAGGGCGCCGAGCTCGGGCGCCTCGTCGAGGACGTCGGCGAGCCTGCCCTGCGCCACCACCCTCCCCTCCTCGAGGACGATCACGCGGTCGGCCCGCTCGAGGGCGGCGCGGCGGTGCGAGACGACGAGGCAGGTCGTCCCGCCGGCCACGAAGAGTCCGTCCCACAACCGTCGCTCGGTCTCGACGTCGAGGGCGCTGGAGATGTCGTCGAACACGAGCAGCTCCGCGCCGCGCAGCAGCATGCGGGCGGCGGCGGCCCGCTGCACCTGGCCGCCGGAGAGCCGCACGCCGCGGGTACCGACCTCCGTGTCCAGACCGCCTCGCATGTTCGCGAGGTCGGGCCCGAGCACGGCCAGCTCGAGGGCGGCCGTCACGTCGGCGTCGCTGACATCGGCGCCCATCACGACGTTCTCGCGCAAGGTGTCGGAGAACAGGCGCGGCACCTGGGAAGTGTAGGCGGCGCGCGGCGGCACGAAGAACGAGGCGGGGTCGGTCACGAGGGCGCCGTTCCACGCGACGCTCCCGGCGTCGCGCGGCAGCAGCCCGAGCAGCGCCCTCAGCAACGTCGTCTTCCCCGACCCGACGCGGCCGGTGACCACCACGAACTCGCCGCGCCGCACCGATAAGGTGACGTCCTCGACGCCCCTGGCCCCGCCCGGATGGTGGGCGGTTAGGCCGACGACGTCGAGGCGTTCGAAGGGTGCGACGCGCGGGAGGCTCCTGACGAACGGGGCCTGCGGGTGCTCGAGGTCGTAGGACCGCGGCGTCACGAGCGCGTCGACCGGGGCGTCGACGAGCAGGCGCCCGAGGCGCTCGAAGGCCACGCCCGTGCGCTTGTGCTGCACGACCATCAGGCCCATGAACGACAGGGACTGCGTGAGGCGCGGCAGGTACGTGACGAACAGCGCGAAGTCGCCCACGGTGAACGAGCCGTCCTTGAGCGCGGCCGCCCCGAGCAGCAGGATGATGCCCGTGGCGATGTTGACCATGTTATCGGTCACGCTCCTGAACAGCTCGGTCAGGAGCGTGTCGGTGAGGGCGCGCTTCTTGCGCACCGAGTTCAGGGTGGCGAAGTGGCGCAGCACGAACGGCTCGCGCCCCGACGCCTTGACGGCCTGGACGCTGCCGAACGTCTCCCCCAGGAAGTCCGTGACGCGGCTGGTGGCCTCGCGGCTCAGCCGCCGCGCGTTGCGGATGTGGGGCCGCAGGAGCCGCGTCAGGAGGACGGTTAGGGCGAGCGGGACGCTCGCCAGGACCGTCATCACCGGGTTGATCGTGAGCATAGTGGCGAGGGCGGCGAGGGCGAAGGCGGCGAAGCCCCAGAAGTCGCACCAGTACTCGTAGTACTCGCCGATGTCGTTCACGTCGTCGCGGAAGCGCGTCACGGCCTCGCTCGGCGAGTCTGGCAGCCGGCGGGAGCCGCTCGCCTCGACGAGGTAGCGCAGGAGCGAGCTGCGCACGTGCAGCGTGATCTCGAGCCACCAGGTCGCCCAGGTGTAGATGCCGCCGACGAACATGAGGATGCGCAGCGCGTCCGTGCCGAGCCCGAGGGCCAGGTAGCTCCAGGCGTTGGCACCGGCGCCCGCCGCCCCCGAGAGGGCGTCGAACACGCCGCGCATGGCCAGGCCGAAGATGATGGGCGAGGAGTGGATCAGCGCCCAGAGGATGGCGGTGAACACGAAGTACGTGCGCCGCTGGCGCCCGAGCGCCATCACCAGCCGCAACGGGTTGGTCGAGAAGGTCATGCGAGTTCCTCCAGCGCTTCGTCACGCGCGGCGCGCGAAGCGAACTCTTCGCCGGGGGCGAGGGCCTCGCCGGGGGCGAGGAGTTCGCCACCTGCGCTGCTCTCCCCCGGCGCGAGGTTGAGGTCGAGGCTGAGCGCCGCCCTGCGCAGCCGCGCGTAGCGCGAGCCCGGGTCCTGCGCCAGGCGGTCGCGCCGACCGTGCTCAACCAGGCGGCCGCGGTCCATGACGAGGATCTCGTCGACGCGCTCGACGGTCTCGAGGCGGTGCGCGATCACGATGGCCGTGCGGCCCGCGAGGAGACGCTCCATCGCGGCCTCCAGGCGGCGCTCCGTGGCCGGGTCGAGGCGCGAGGAGGGCTCGTCGAGCACGATGAGCCCGGGGTCGGCGAGGAAGACGCGCGCGAAGGCGATGAGCTGAGCCTCGCCAGCCGAGAGGTTGCGGCCGCCGGAGTCGATGAGCGTGTCGAGGCCGTCGTCCTGCCGCTCGAGCCAGTCGGTCATGCCGAGCTCGCTCAGCACGGCGAGGATGCGCTCGTCGCTCACGCTGTCGTCAAAGAACGAGAGGTTGTGCCTCAGGGTGCCACGGAAGAGCTGGACCTCCTGCGACACGAGGCCGACCCTCGAGCGCAGGCCGTCGAGGTCCGCGGCCTTGGCGTCCGTGCCGCCGAGCCTCACGACGCCGGCGGTCGGGTCGTAGAGGCGGAAGAGGAGGCGCGTGAGGGTGGTCTTGCCGGAGCCCGTGCGTCCGAGCAGGCCGACGCGCGTGCCGGGCGCCAGGCGGAAGCTCACGCCGTCCAAGGTGAGCTGGTCCGGGCCGACGTCGGGGTAGTGGAAGCTCACGTCGTCGAACTCCACGGCCAGCGGACCTCTCGGCAGCAGCGCGGTGCCATCGCGCCGCAGGGCCGAGGTCATGCTCATCAGCTCGCCGATGCGCTGCACGCCCGCACCGGCCTTCTGGAGCTCCTGGAGCTGCTGCGTGATCTGCTCGATGGGGTTCTGCAGCATGAGGAGGTACTGGAACACCATGTACGCCGTGCCGACGGTCAGGGCGCCCTGCCGGACGAGGCTGATGGACGAGCCGACGGTGACGGCCATGCCCACGACGAACAGCGCGTAGCTCGAGAGCCACACGATGGAGCGCAGCATCCAGGCCCTGCGCGTGTCGTGGTAGACCTTGCGCATCACGCCGCCGAAACGGTGCATGGTGTAGGCGCCGGCGCCGTTGCCGCGCAGGTCGTCGAGCCCCTGCAGGCGCTCCTCGATGAAGCCGAAGAGCTTGGCGTTCGCCTCACGCTCTAGCTGCGTGGCGGGCACGCCGGCGCGGCGGGTGCGGGAGAGCACGACCCACTCGAGGACGACGAACCCGGTGAGGACGGCGCCCATCAGGCGGTTCTCGAACCAGAGCGCCGCGAGGATGCCGACGAGGAGCAGGGCCCCTCCGAACACCCTCACGGAGAAGACGGAGAGGAAGTTGGTGAGCGACGTGACGTCGCCGTCGATGCGCTCGATCATCTCGCCGGACGTGCGCGCGTTGTGGAACGCCATGTCGAGCCCGAGCGTGTGCGCCGCGAGGTCCTCGCGCAGGAGGTTGGTGGCCGTCCAGCCGACGGCGGCGGCCACGTAGGTCGCGACGGCGTTCATCACCTGCGTCAGGAGCGCCACGACGAGGAACGTGAGGGCGATGCGCGTGAGCTCCGCGCCGGGCGCCGCGCCCAGCGCACCGTCTATGAAGCGCCGCAGGAGCTGCGGCACGAGGAGCTGCAAGCCGGTAGCGGCGAGGAGCAGGAAGGCCATCGCCACCGCCCAGCCGCGCTGAGGGGCGAGGTAGCGCACGAGGATCGACGAGAGCGACGGGGCGCCGCTCGCGGGACGTCTACTGGTTGGGGCCGTGCTGGTGGTCATTCTCGCCTCGAAGGTCTCAGATGCTCGATCTGGTGAGGGTCTGTCGTTCCGTTAGCGCGGTTCTTGCTTCTTGCGATCGACCCACACGACGAGAAAGCGACCGTGGGGCCTCGTTCGGGGGCTGCCCACGGTCGCGTCGGTTACTAAACTCTGTTCAGCGAGCGACGAGCAGGCAGTCCTCTCCCGTAAGCGGCTTGCCGGCACCCAGGTGCCGACGCACGCGTACGTTGAGGAAGAAGACGCCTGCCATGACGCTGGAACTTTAGCGGCAAGGCCCAGGGGTTGTCAAGCGCAGGAAGAACTCACGGGGCCGCTCTCTCCGATCTGGTGGCGGCGCTCCGCGCCCAGCGCGTCGCCCGTCGGGCCTCAGGCGAACGCCTCCGCGAGCAACGCGTAAGACCGCATGCGCTCCTCGTGCGCCGCGATGTGGGTGGTGACGATGAGCTCGTCGACCTCGAGCCGCTCCGCCAGCTCCAGGAGCCGAGAGCGCACGCGGTCCGGCGTGCCCCACACGAGCATGCGGCGCGAGTGCTCGGCCATCGCGGCCTCCTCCGGCGTGAACCGGTAGGCCGCGACCTCCTCGGCCGTCGGTAGGGGCCCTCGCTCGTTGCGCCTTATCCGCAGCCACATGAGGTCGTGCCCACGCGCCAACTCCTCGGCCCGCTCGGCCGTGCCGGCGCAGATGACGGAGACGCCGAGGATCGCGTACGGCGCGGCCAGCTCGGCCGAGGGCCGGAAGCCGTCGCGGTAGGCACGTAGAGCGGGGACGGCGTGATCGGGACTGAAGTGGAAGGCGAAGGAGTAGCCGCGCCCGGTCTGGGCCGCGTACCGAGCGCCGTACATGCTCGATCCCAGGATCCAGAGGGGCGGGAGCTTCACGCCAGGCAGCGCGGCGCTCACACGACCCAACGGGTGGCCCCCCAGGAAGTCCGACTCGCCCGCGTAGGCTCGAAGCATCTCGACCTGCTCCGGGAAGTCGTCCGCGGCGAGGTGGTCGGCGCTGCGTCGCAGCGCGAGCGCCGTGACCTGGTCGGTCCCCGGGGCGCGCCCAAGGCCAAGGTCGATACGGCCCGGGTACAACGCCTCGAGCGTGAGGAAGTCCTCGGCCACCTTCAGCGGCGAGTGGTTCGGCAGCATGACGCCGCCGGAGCCGACGCGGATGCTCGTAGTCTCGCGGGCCAGGACGGCGATCAGGGTGGCAGTGGACATCGAGGCGAACGCCGGGGTGTTGTGATGCTCGGCGACCCAGACCCGGCGGTAGCCCGCCGCTTCCGCAAGGCGGGCGAGCTCGACGCTGTTGCGGAACGCATCCGTGGCGCTGCCGTCGGGTGGGACGGGCACGAGGTCCAAGACGGAGAGTGGGATGCTCATGCGACGACGTTAACCGGCCTCCGATCGGCCCTAGGTATCCGCCATCCGGACACCCCCCATGAGTCAGAATGGCGCATGCCTGCAAGGGCCGGCGCACCGTCCGGCACTCGATCCGTCACCTACCGCGGAACGGTCCTGGACCTGCTGGTCGTGGCCTTGAACCTGGTGGCGGGCCCCCGAGCCACCGACTGGGTGACGGACCTCATCAGTTACGCGCCGGACGAGAGGACGCAGGGGCTGATCGTCGGCATCGGGACGGGCGCCATGCTCCTGCTGCCCGCGCTCGCGGCCGTGTTGAAGCGCCGCCGCACGCAGGCGCGCCTGGCGGCTCTGGCCGAGCAGGAGGGCGTGGAGCGGATCCAGCTCCGCACGGGCTGCCTCTTCAACCCGATCTTCTACCTCTCGGTCAACCTGATCCTCGGCTGCGCCGTGGTGGCCGGCATCGGACCGCTGGTCTTCGGCTCCGATCTCATGGACCGCGGCGAGGTGTTCGTCCCGCTAATCCTCGGCGTCATAGTGGCGAGCGTCTGGCAGACGGTCATCGTCTACCGCTACTTCGAGCCGCTGCCGGCCAAGGCGCGCCCGTCAAGGTTCCTCGAGTCGCGCGCCGCGGAGTTCCTTGGCGACGCCTGCATCTACGTCAACACCATGCTCTTCCAGGTCGTGTGGCTGACGGTCGCCACGACCCAGTTCGAGCCCGTCACGAGCGTCCAGGACGCCTTCGGGCGCCTGTTCTACATCTTCTTCGCGGCGCTGCTCGCCTACTTCCCACCGCGCATGCTCTACCTGGTCGAGGAGCTGCGCCGGCCGCGCGGGTACCTGACGCTCCTGCTGGCCAACGCCGCCATGCTCTACCGGCTGTTCGTGGGCGGGGGCTGAGCGGCCGCCATCGCGTGTAGGGTCCCCAGGTCGTTCGTGGCGGGGGTCGAGGAGCTAGTCGGTCACCTGTGACAACCGGCGCTTGAAGGCGCCCATCGAGTCCTCGGTCGCCACGACCGTCAGCCTGTCGCCCGCGTGCAGCTCGGTGGAGCCGTCCGGGATGATCGCCTGGTCGCCCCTTAGCACGCTCATGAGCAGTACCTCGGCCGGGAGCGCGAGGGCGCGCAGCGGCACGCCCGCCAGGCCGCTCCCCTCGGGGACCTGCGCCATGAAGACGAGCTCCTGACCGCCCGCCAACGGCACGCTGTCACCTTGCTGCAGGCGCTTCACGAGTTCGCTGTCGACGACCGCGGGGTCGAGCGTGACGGCGCGTTGCTTGAGGAGCCTGACCACGGTCTGCAGGTACTCGGCCTGATGGACGGGGCTGTCGCCGGGGTGAGCCACCGCGTCTTCGTGCAGGGTGGGGTACTTCATGCCGCGGCTGATGCGCTCCTGGACCATGAAGCTGATGGCGACCGCCATCATGGTCGGCAGGATGAGCTGGTAACCGCCCGTCATCTCGGCGACCATGATGAGCGTGGCCAGGGGAACCCTCGCGGCCCCGGCGAACACGGCCGCCATGCCCACCACCGCGAACGTCTGCGGGGGTGGCGCCGACGGCGTGATGGCGCCGAGACCAGCGGCCATGAAGCCCCCTAGCATCACGCCGACGTACAGGCTCGGGGCGAACGTGCCCCCGGACCCTCCCGAGCCGATGGTGAGGGCCATCGTGACGAGCTTGCCGACCGCCAACGCGAGCATCAGCCATAGCCCCAAATGGCCGTCGAGGGCGAGCTGCATCCACCCGTAACCGCTGCCGAGGAGCTGCGGGAACACCATCCCGATCAGCCCCATGGCGAGGCCGCCGAGCGCAGGCTTGAGGAAGGCGCGCAGCTTGAGCGCGGAGAACCAATCGCGCACGGCGTAGTAGACGAGCGGAACGAGCACGGCGAGGAGCCCGGCGGCCACGCCGAGGAGGGCGTACCACCCCAGTTCGCGCACGCCGGTGAAGCTGATGCCTGCGCTCAGCTCGAACAGGGGCGCGAAGCCCGTGAACGTGCCGCTGACGGCGTAGGCGGTGGCCGCGCCGATGAACGTGAACACGAGGGCGGCGCTCTCGAAGGCGAGGCTGCTGTAGAGCACCTCGACTGCGAAGATAGCCGTGCCGAGCGGGCTGCGGAAGATGGCGGACAGCCCGGCAGCCATGCCCGCCAGCATGAGCGTGCGCCGTTCGTCGTCCGGGAGCTTCAACCAAGTAGCGGTGATGGCGCCGAAACCGGAGGCGATCTGCGCCGTTGGGCCCTCGCGACCGGCGGAGCCGCCGGAGCCGATGGTGATGGCGCTCGCGACGGTCTTGACGATGGGGATGCGCGTCCGGACATAGCCGCCGAGGCGGTGGAACGAGCGGATAGCGGCGTCCGTGCCGTGCCCCTCTGCCTCCGGCGCCACGGCGGCGATCAGCAGCCCGACCAGCAGGCCCCCCAAGGTCGTGGACACGGGGATCAACCAGTTGAGCACCGGTTGTGCCGGCGAGGCCCCGAGCGCCACCGCCTGTTCGGGCTCGAGGGCCGGCATGCCCGCGATGCCCACGATGAACAGGTCGCTGGCGACGTTGACCATCCACAGGAAGAGATGGGCCCCGCCGGCGCCTACGAAGCCGACGATGACGCTGAGGAGCACCAGCCTTGAGGTCTTGTCGAGTCTGAGGAGCCAGGTCACGTACGCCCTTCGGAACGGCATACGGTAACCCGTTCGCGGTCGGGTGGGCACCGATCCGTTCGGCTACCGCGACATAGACCCATGATCGAGGCCCGCCTCCGATGCCGGCTACGCCGCTAGCCCACCACCGGCCTGACCGTGAGCGCCTGCGCCAGGGCGCCGAACGGCCCGGACTCGTCGTGGAGGACGCTGCGTGTCATGCCGAGGCCCGTCGGCCCGAACGCGACGGTCGTGTCGAGCCCGAGCCAACCCGCTGCCGGCGCGCGGAAGAGGTGCACCGTCAGGTCGAGGTTCGGGAAGGCGGCCTCGTCCATGGCCACGCGCGGCGACATGCCGTTGGCGACGTCGATCAGGCCGAGGACCGTGGCGGTCGGGCTGACGCGCTCGCCCGCGATGAGCTCGAGGCCCGTGCGCACCCAGCCGGTCGCGCGACCCGGTTCGCTCTGCGAGCGTCGGAGCTCGACCGAGCGCACGAACTCGCCGTACCAGTAGTCGCCGAGCTCCGCCGGGGGCGTGTCGGCCGGACCCGGTATGCGGGGCAGCGCCGTGCCCGCCATGTGGGCCGTCGCGTAGGCCGCGGCCAGCCAGGCGCGGGCGACGACGGCGGGCCTGCCCGCGTGGCTGAGGCGCGCGCTCACGAGCTCGATCGTCCTACCGGGCCGCACGAGCTCGACCTCGATCTCGACGGGCTCGACGGGCACGGTGCCCAGGATGTCGTAGGTCACGCGCGCGACCTGCAGGTCGCCGCGTCCGCGTGCGGCGGCGTCCACCTCGATGGCGTGGGCCAGCGCACCGAAGAGCGGCGCGACGTGGTACTCGGCGGGGTTCCAGGCCCCGCCCACGTACCTGGTGGGCCGGAGGCGCGTGGTCGATTCGCGGACGAAGTAGGCGTTCGGCGTCGTCTCGCCTTCACTCATTGGGGCATCATCGCACCCCTGCGCGCCGCAACTGCACGACGAGCGTCCCGACGACGACCAGCCCGAAAGCCACGACCTGCCTGATTCCGAGCGGCTCACCCAGGAAGAAGTAGGCGAGCACGGCGACCTGCACCAGCATCGTGTTGTTGATGACGCTCGATTCGGTGGCCGAGAGCCTACGCAACGTGAGGTTCCACAGCGTGAACGCGAAGGCGGTGTTGACGAGCGCCAGCCACACCACGATCAGCCAGCCGCGCGCCGAGAGCGCCGGCAGGCCTTGCACGAACGCCCCGGCCCCTAGCAGCACCAAGGCCCCGGCTCCCATGCTCACCGCGGTCACGACGAGCGGCCCGAGCTTGCCGCCGCGGTTGACGGCCCTGCCGAGCAGCGCGGAGGCGGCGTTCGCCAGGGCGCCTAGCCCGGCTACCGCCCAACCGACCGCCGCGCCCGCCGCTGCGCCGGTCGCGCCCGCGCCCGGCGCTCCCGCTCCCGGTAGGAAGTACACGAGCGCCCCGACGAGCACCAGCCCGACGCCGACCCACTGCGCCGGTCTGAGCCCCTCGGCGAGCAAGAAGGTGCCGAGCAGCGCCACGAGCACGGGCGTGAGCGAGAGGGCCAGGCTCACGGACTGGGCCGGCAAGTAGGCGAGCGCGACGAACTGCGCGCCCTGGGTGAGGCTGTACATGACGAGCCCGAGGAGCACCAGGGCGAGCCATGCGCGCGCGCCGAGCGCCGCGACGGCCGCGCGGCGCGCCGGGCCGGCCAGCAGCGCCGCCCACAGCACCGTGGCCGCGAGCGTGTAGCGCAAGCCCGCGAACGTGAGGGGCGGGATCTCGCCCAACCCTTGCTTGATGAGCACCCATGAGCTCGACCAGAGCAGGGTGACGAACAACGCCTGCAGGACCGCGACGAAGTGGTTGCCTTGGGGTGGGACCTGTTCTCGAGCCATACGGCGTCTCCGGCTGGTTCGCGCGGCCCCGGCCGGTCCGGTGCGGGACCCAGCTAGCGCCTGCGCGAGACCTACCCCCTCGAGGCTTCTATCCGGTGAGGTGCCTGCCGTTTCGCGCCCGCCGCTTGCCTGTCTCGGCCGCCGCTTGCGCAGCGTTCGCTTAGGCGCGACCCGGCGTTACGTGGCGCTCGGTCCTGGCCCGGTGCTTGATCGGCGGAACCCTAGCCACCCCTTGGTCGCGAGGCCAGCGTAACCCGCGATGGCTACCTTTGCCGAACCCGCCTGTCATGAAGGCAGGCACGTCGTTCACTCCCCCGCCACGACCCCGTGCGTCTTGCGCAGCGGCTTCTCCGGCAGGAACCAGGTGACGAGCCAGCCGGCGAGGACGATGAACCCGACGATGAAGTAGATGTGCGTCACGGCGGTCGCGAACGACACGCGCACCGCCCGTACGACCTGGGCGGTGAGCGTCTGCACCTGGCTCGTGAACTCCTCGCGCAGACGCTCGAGGAAGGCGGTCCGTCCAGCCTCGCTGCTCTTCGTCGCCGAGTAGCCGGCCAGGATGCCGGTCACCGCCGCGTCCGGCAGGGCCGACTCGTTGAGCGCGCGCGAGACCGCCCCGTCGTCACCGGAACTCACCGCCGCGGCCAACTCCTCGTAGGTCGCCTCGAACTGATCCGCGATGCCCTGGGCTATCGCGTCCGCGCCCCCGGAGGTGGAGCCCTCGGCCGCTATGCCGCCCTGCCCACCCAGGCCCCCGCCCGCCGCGGCGCCGGCCGGCATGTTGGTGGCGAAGGCGTTCACGAGCCCGGTGGTGAGCACGGTGCCGAGGAGCGCGGTGCCGAGGGCGCCGCCTATCTGCCTGAAGAACTGGACGGCGCTGGTCGCCTGGCCGATCTTCCGGAAGTCGACCGAGTTCTGGACGGCCAGCGTGTAGAGGGGCATGGACGGCCCGAGGCCGAGGCCGACTATCACCATGAAGAGCGTGACGCGCCAGTAGGGCACGTCCGGGCCCATCCGCGAGAGGAGGTAGATGCCTACCAGCAGCAGGACGCCAGCGACGAGGAGGATGCGCCGGTAGTGCCCGAGGCGCGAGACGAGCTGGCCCGCGATCGTCGAGCCGACCGTCACGCCGAGCGACAGCGGCACGAGGCTCAGGCCGGCGCGCGTGGCGGACACGCCGAGCACGTTGACCATGAACAGCGGCAGGAACGCGACCAAGCTGAGGAAGGCCGCGCCAAGGAAGAACACTGCGATGTTGGCCGTGCGGAAGACCGAGTCCTTGAAGAGGGTCAGATCGAGGATCGGGCTCCTCGCGAAGAAGGAGCGCAGGACGAACAGGGCGAGGACGACCACGCCGACGCCGAGGAGGACCAGCGTGGTCGGCGAGCCCCACGGGTGCTCGGTCTTGTCGAGCTGCAGCCCGAGCACCATCGGCCCGAGCCCGCCGAACAGGAGCACGACGGAGAGCAGGTCGAGGCTCCCCCTCTCCCCTCTCGGGACCAGGCGCGGCATGCGCGTGGTGACGAACCAGAGAGCCAGGATGCCGAACGGCAGGTTCACGTAGAAGACCCAGCGCCAGCCGGCGATGCCGGGGATCAGGCCGCCGCCGTGGTCCGTCAGGAAGCCACCGATGAGCGGTCCGAGCACGCTCGCGATCCCGAACACGCTGCCGACCAGGCCCTGGTACTTGCCGCGCTCGGCGGGCGGGAAGAGGTCGGCGATGATGATGAACGCGAGCCCGAGCAGCCCGGCGCCGCCGAGCCCCTGGAAGGCGCGGAAGACGATGAGTTGCGTCATGCCGTCGCCGAGCAGCGGCAGCGTGCCGAACTCACCGGCCAGCCCGCACAGGAACGAGCCGCTCAGGAACAGGCCGATGGCCCAGAGCTCGACCTTCTTCCGGTCGAACATGTCCGCGAGCTTGCCGTAGATCGGCACCAGCACCGTCGAGACCATCAGGTACGCGGTGAACACCCACGCGTAGCGGTCGAGGCCGCCGAGGTCCTCGACGATCTTGGGGAGTGCCGTGGAGACGATCGTCTGGTCGATGGCCGCGAGGAACATGGCCAGGAGGATGCCGGCGAGGATGTAGTTCCGGTCGCGTGTCGAGATGGTGGCACTGCTCACGCGGCGAATGCTATCGCAAGGCGCGGGCGGCCGACCGTAACACGACACGCGGACCCGGTCCGCGCCCCGCCCCCGTCCTACACTGGACCGCATGCGGCCGAGCCCGACCCCACGCCTGGCCGGCGCCATCGCCACGCTCTTCCTGGCGGCGTTCCTCGCCGTGCCGCTTGCCGTGATCCTCGCGCGCAGCCTCGCCCCGAGCGCCGGCGAGCCGTTCGGCGCGGGGTTCCTGGCGGCGCTGACCGACCCTTACTACTTGGGGCGCCTAGGCTTCACGCTCGGCCAGGCGCTGCTCTCGACGGCGCTCACGGTGGTCGTCGGCCTGCCGACCGCCCTCCTCCTCGCCCGCTACCGCTTCCGGGGCAAGCGGGTCCTGACGGCCGCTTTCACGGTGCCGTTCGTGATGCCGACGGTCGTGGCCGGCATCGGGTTCCTCGCTCTCGTCGGTCCGCGCGGGGTGCTGGGGGTCGACCTGCGGAACACGCTCGCCATCGTCCTCCTCGCGCACGTCTTCTACAACTTCGCCGTCGTGGCGCGCACGGTCTCCGGCTTCCTCGAGGGCGTCGCCCCACGGCTGGAGGCGGCGGCGGCCACCCTCGGCGCGACGCCCTGGCGCGTCGTGGCGCGCGTCACCCTCCCCCTTGCGCTGCCGGCCACGTTCGCGTCCGCGCTGCTCGTCTTCCTGTTCTGCTTCACGAGCTTCGGCGTCGTGCTCATCCTGGCGCCTGCGCCGGCCTTCGCGACGTTGGAGGTCGAGATCTACCGCCTGACCGCCCGACTCCTCGCGCTGGACGCCGCCGCCGCGCTTGCCCTCGTGCAACTCATCCTCATGGTGGCGGTCGGCTTCATCTACACGCGGCTGCAGGAACGGCTAGCCGTGAGCGTGGTGCCCGGCGACGCCACGCGCGCACCGCGCGGCAGCGCCCACCTGCTGCTCGGCGGCACGCTCCTAGTGACGAGCGCCTTGGTGCTCGCGCCCCTGCTCGCTTTGAGCGTTCAATCGTTCGGCAGCCCTGGCTCGCCTTGGCCGACGGCGCGCAACTACCTCGGGCTCCTCACCCAGTCGCACACGGTTGGCTTCACGGACTTGTGGCATGCGCTGCGCAACTCGCTTGGCTTCGCTTTCAGCAGTGCGGCGCTGGCGCTCGTCGTCGGCTTCCTCTTCGCCTACGCGATCGCGCGCGGCGGCTGGCGCTGGCTCGATCAGGCCAGCCTCCTGCCGCTGGCCACCAGTCCAATCACGCTCGCCTTCGGTTACCTACTCGCCTACCCTGCCCTCGTCGGTTCAGTTTGGGGCGTGCCTCTCGCGCACGCACTGCTGGCCTTCCCCTTCGTGACGCGCACGCTGCTACCTGCGTACCGCGCCCAACCACCCGCCTTGGCTGCCGCTGCCAGCACCCTAGGAGCGGGGCAGCTCCGTGTACTCCTGCGCGTAGAGCTCCCGCTATTGCGGCCAGCGTTCCTCACCGCTGCGGCCTTCGCTTTCGCTGTATCCATGGGCGAGTTCGGCGCCACGCTCCTCCTCGTCAGACCGGAGTTCGCCACGTTGCCGGTAGCCATCTTCGACCGCCTTGGCAGGCCAGGCGCGAGCAATTACGGGGAGGCCCTAGCGCTTGGCGTGGTGCTCATGGCCCTCACTGCTGCCGTCATGTTGGTCCTGCAGCGCCGTGGCCGCAGCGAGTTCTGAGCCGCCAGGCCGCGCCGGTATGATGCCGGAGACCATGCCAGCCGCCATTCTCGCCGTCGAGGCCACAGCGTGAACCTGCGCCTCACCGGGCTGGCGAAACGCTACGGGGCGGTAACCGCCGTCGACCGCGTGACGCTCGAGCTCGTAGCAGGCACGACGCTCGCGCTGCTCGGCCCGAGCGGTTGCGGCAAGAGCACCTTGCTGCGCTTGGTCGCTGGGCTCGAGGCGCCAGATGCGGGCGGCGTCGCCATCGGCGACCAGGACTTGACGCGCACGCCGACCGCGCGGCGCGGTTTCGGGATGGTCTTCCAGGACTTCGCGCTATTCCCTCACCTGGACGTTGGCGCCAACGCGGCGTTCGGGTTGGTCGAGGCGCGCGTGCCAGCTGCAACGCGTGCAGCGCGCGTGAGGGAACTCCTTGCACTCGTGGGGCTAGCTGGACTGGAGCGGCGCAAGGTCACCGAGCTAAGCGGCGGGCAGCAACAGCGGGTGGCGTTAGCGCGCGCGTTGGCGCCCGAACCGCGGCTCCTCCTCCTCGACGAGCCGCTCTCGAACCTCGACGCCAGCCTGCGAGAGAGCTTGAAGCTCGAGCTGCGCAGCATCCTGACTGGCCTACCTGCCGGCGCCATCTACGTCACGCACGATCAGGGTGAAGCGTTCACGGTCGCAGACACCGTCGCGCTCATGCGCGCTGGCCGCATCGTGCAGGTGGGAACTAGCGAGGAGCTGCTCGCCAAACCAGCCGGGCCCTGGGCGGCGCGCTTCCTAGGGCACGACAACGTGTACGACACCGCGCCGCAAGGCGCGCACCTGCCAGTTAGCGACGGCGCGCTGCTGCTCCGCGCCGACCTGACGCGCTTAGGTGAGCCAGGCACGGGCGCCACGGACGTGTCCGTGGCGACCGCCGCGCGTGAGGGGCTGGCCTGGCGCCTTACGCTGACGGCGGAGGCGTGGGGCGTGACCGTCACTTGGCGCGGTTTCGACCGCGAGCTGCCAGGGCACCCGGCGCCGGGCGCGAGCTTCGGCCTGCAGGTACCGCCGGAGGCGTGGCGCAGCATAGGGAGCGACGCATGACAGCCGCAAGACGCACGGCTCTCGTACTCGCAGGTGGCACCCTGCCTGCACCGCAGCTCTGGCAGCTAGCGCTGGCAGGTCACGACCTGGTCATCGCGGCGGATGGCGGGTTGGCTCACGCTCGCATCCTCGGCGTCACCCCTGACCTGATCGTCGGCGATCTAGACAGCGTCGAGGCCCGCGACCTACAGCGCTATGAACAGGTGCCGGTCGAGCGCCACCCGCACGCGAAGGACGAGCTCGACCTCGAGCTCGCCCTCACCGCAGCCTGGACGCGGGGC
Source organism: Deinococcota bacterium (assembly GCA_963170125.1). Classification (GTDB taxonomy): domain Bacteria; phylum Deinococcota; class Deinococci; order Deinococcales; family Trueperaceae; genus JAAYYF01. The sequence goes on from CAUJFI010000025.1 coordinate 61,186, forward strand.
GCTTCCAGCGCGACCGTCGTCGGAGCGTTCGGCAGCCGCCTCGACCAGAGCTTCGGCGCGTTGCTCATCGCCGGCCGCCTCGCAGTTGAAGGGCGCAAGCTAGTGCTGTTCGCGGGGAACCACGAGGCGCACGTCGCTACGCCCGCCGCGGTTCTGGAGCGCGCGCTGGCGCCAGGCACGACAGTCAGCCTCCTCGCGCTGGGGCCAGGTTGCCGCGTGACGACCCAAGGCGTGAAGTTCCCGCTTAGCGACGCGCCGCTGTCCATGGGCAGCGGCTTCGGCCTGTCGAACGCCGCCAGCGACGGCAAGGTGCGCCTGACCGTGCACTCCGGCGTCGTCGCGTTCCTCGTCGAGCACCAGCAAGGCAACCCGCGCGAGGCGATCTGGGGCGCGCAGGCCGACCGCATCAGCGCCGCGTTGGCGGAAGCTGACGCCGACCTCCGCGAACTCGTCGAGCGCGTCGCTTACGGCGAGGTCTTCGCCAGAGCGGGCCTCGACCTGGCGACACGCGAGCTGATAGCCGTCGCGCTCCTCACGGCGGCGGACGGGGTGAACGAACTCCCAACGCACTTCCGCGGCGCGCTGCGGTCTGGCGCCAGCGAGCGCCAGGTGCGCGAGGCCATCATCCACAGCGCTATGTTCATCGGGTTCCCGCGGGCGCTTGCGGCCATGCGCGCGCTGCAGCGCTTCCTGGAGCGAACCAGCTAACGGGGGCGCGGGTCGCCTTCCCCCGGAACACGCCACTCGCGCAAGCGATGACATAATGAGGGTACTTGCTCGGTCTGCCACCAGGCGCCCGGGCGCGCAAACACCGCAAGTCGAACCTACACAACGTGAGCATAGGAGGCACCCCATCAACCACGATGCCAAGAAGCCACTGACGACCGCCGCTGGCGCGCCCATCGCGGACAACGACAACGCCGTCACCGCCGGGCCGCGCGGCCCGATCTTCCTGCAGGACACCTGGTTCCTCGAGAAGCTGGCGCACTTCAGCCGCGAGGTCATCCCGGAGCGCCGCATGCACGCCAAGGGTTCAGGCGCGTGGGGCACGTTCACCGTCACCCACGACATCACCAAGTACTCGCGCGCTGCCGTCTTCTCGCAGGTCGGCAAGCAGACGGAGATGTTCGCGCGCTTCTCCACCGTCGCTGGTGAACGCGGCGCCGCGGACGCCGAGCGCGACATCCGCGGTTTCGCCCTGCGCTTCTACACGGAGGAAGGCAACTGGGACGTCGTCGGCAACAACACCCCCGTGTTCTTCCACCGCGACCCTCATCACTTCCCAGACCTGAACCGCGCCGTCAAGCGCGACCCACGCACCAACATGCGCTCGGCGGAGAACAACTGGGACTTCTGGACGAGCCTGCCAGAGGCCCTGCACCAGGTGACGGTGCTCATGTCCGACCGCGGCATCCCTGACGGCTACCGCCACATGCACGGCTTCGGTTCGCACACTTACTCGTTCTGGAACGCGACCGGTGAACGCTTCTGGGTGAAGTTCCACTTCCGCACCCAGCAGGGCATCAAGAACCTGACTGACGCCGAGGCGGCAGCGCTCGTAGCCAACGACCGCGAATCGTCACAGCGCGACCTGCTCGAGGCCATCGACCGCGGCGACTTCCCCAAGTGGACGTTCTACATCCAGGTCATGCCTGAGGCGGCGGCGGCAGACTACCGCTTCCACCCGTTCGACGTAACGAAGGTCTGGTCGAAGAAAGACTACCCGCTCATCGAGGTCGGCGAGTTCGAACTGAACCGCAATCCGGAGAACTACTTCGCCGACGTCGAGCAGGCGGCTTTCACGCCAGCCAACCTCGTGCCTGGCATCGGGGTATCGCCAGACCGCATGCTGCAAGGGCGCCTCTTCTCGTACGGTGACGCCGCGCGTTACCGCGTGGGCATCAACCACCACCAGATCCCGGTGAACCAGCCGCGCGGGGTCGCTCACCCGAACACCTACCACCGTGACGGCCAGATGCGCGTCGACGGCAACCACGGTGCGACCCCCGGCTACACCCCCAACAGTTACGGTAACTGGGAAGCCCAGCCGCAGTTCGCCGAGCCGCCGCTAGCGCTGTCCGGCACGGCCGAGCGTCACGATTACCGTGCGGACGACAGCAACTATTACGAGCAGCCAGGCAACTTGTTCAGGCTCATGAACGCGGAGCAGCAGCAGGCGCTGTTCGACAACACGGCCCGCGCCATCACTGGTGCAGCTCCCGCCACCATCGAACGGCACATCAGCCACTGCACCAAGGCCGACCCGGCGTACGGCGCAGGGGTGCGCAGAGCCATCGAGGCGCTGCAAGAGGGCTAGTCACGACGAATCAGAACCGGATCGCGGCCGGGGCGCAGTGCGCCCCGGCCGCGTCTCACTCCAGGAGTGCGCTGCGCCCGAATAGTTCCGCGGTAGCACGGGCGCTCGGAGTGCCGACGTCAGGGTCGGCGCCAGCGGCAAGCAACGCGCGCGCGACCTCGTCCTCTCCCTTGAAGATGGCGCCTGCCAGCGGCGATTGACCGCGCGCGTTGCATAAGTTGGCGTCCGCACCACCAGCTAGCAACGCCTTCACCGTGCCGAGTTGGCCACGGTACGCCGCCAGCATCAGGGGCGAGTTCCCCTCGCCGTCGACCACGTCGATCGGCAAGCCGTGCGCCACGAGCTCCATGAGTTGCGCGGCCTCCCCCTGACGGGCGAACTCCAGCGCCATGGCGATGACGGCCTGCGTTTGCTCCTCAGACAACTGCTCCACGCGAGCATCGTAAGGCAAGGGAGCGGCGTAGACTCACTCGTGAACGCTACCCAGATCAGCGAGAGACTTGACGAGCTTCAGCTCCCTGCAGGCGACTACGCAGTGCACTCGACCGCCTCGCTCGTGCTGCGCGGCATCCTGGATGAGGCGGGCGACCTCGACATCGTTTGCCGCCGTGCCGCGTGGGAGCGCGCGCTCGAGTTGGTGAAGCACGGCGCCGCCAAGCTCATGCAGGGCGACGTCGATCAAGTCGTGGAAGTCGGCGACGACGTCGAACTCTTCGACGGTTGGCTCGGCGTCGACGGCAACGAACTCATCGACGAAGCCGAACTTGTAGCGGGCGTGCCGTGCGTGACGCTAGCCGCGGTGGTCAAGTTTAAGGAGCAGCAGGGCCGCCCGAAAGACAGGGAGCACCTCGCGCGCATCCTCCTCGCGACGGAGGGCCTGATCGAGGAGCGGTGACGCTGAGCGGGCCGTCACGCGCCCGGTCACTAGTCAACGTTGACGCTCAGCACGGCAGTTGTTACACTTCCGCCCATGGCTACGCACTCCCGCCGAGACGTTAATTCCATCGCGAGGCTGCTCGGGGCGTAGCGCTGTACTTCGCTGTCATCGAAGCCCCCGAGGACCACACTTCCTCGGGGGCTTTCGCGATTGTTGCACTGGTAACTGGAGGCACGGCCATGGCAAGCAACAGAGGGGGCGAGCACGAGGCAGTGCCCGCCGAGCGCGTACTGGTAAGCGACCTAGGCGACCACGTCGGCGCGGAGGTGACTCTGCTTGGCTGGGTTCTCAACCGCCGCGACCTCGGCGGCATCGGTTTCCTGCTCCTGCGCGATCGCAGTGGGGTGGCGCAAGTAGTCTTCGAAGGCTCGGCCCTGCCGCTACACGAGAGCAGCGTCCGCGTCACTGGCAAGGTAGTGGCTCACAAGAAGGCGCCTGGTGGCTTCGAGGTGCAAGGCTCCACCCTCGAGGTCATCAGCGAGGCGACACAAGCGCCGCCCGTCGAACTGGCCAAGGAAGACTGGACCGTCAACCCTGAGACGCTGCTCGCCTACCGCCACGTGACGGTGCGCAGCCCCAAGACCCGCGCCGTGCTCAAAGTCGAGGCAGAGCTGGTGCGCGGCTTCCGCGCGTACCTAGACGCGCACGACTTCACCGAGATCTTCACGCCCAAACTGGTTTCGGCGGGAGCCGAGGGGGGCGCCAACCTCTTCGAGGTCGACTACTACGGCCGCCGCGCCTACCTCGCGCAGTCACCGCAGCTCTACAAGCAGATCATGGTCGGCGTCTTCGAGCGCGTGTACGAAACGGCGGCCGTCTACCGCGCAGAGAAGAGCCACACCCACCGTCACCTCTCCGAGTACCTGTCCCTCGACGTCGAGCTCGGCTTCATCGCTAACGAGGACGAAGTGATGGACTTGGAGGAGGCCCTCCTCAAGAGCATGCTGGCGGGGGTCGAGGAGCGTTGCGCCTCAGAGCTGGCGGTGCTAGGCGCAGAGTTGCCTGACCGCACGGTGGCTTTCCCTCGCATACCCCTGTTGGCTGCGCGGGAACTCGTCAGCGAGCGTTACGGCCACGCCTCCGGCGGGAAGGACCTCGACCCGGAAGCCGAGCGCTTGATCGGCCGCTGGGCCAAAGAGGAGCACGGCTCCGACTTCGTGTTCGTCACGAACTACCCGCAGGCGGCGCGCCCGTTCTACACGTACCCGCTCGAGAACGGGCTGACGAGGGGTCTCGACCTCATCTTTCGCGGGGTCGAGATCACCTCTGGAGGCCAACGCGTTCACCGGCCGGAGGTGCTCGTGCAGGAGTTGCGCAAGCGCAACATGGACGAGGCGGCGTTCGCGGATTACATCGAGGTCTTCAAGCACGGCATGCCTCCACATGGCGGCTTCGCGATCGGCGCGGAGCGGCTGACGGCGTTGCTAGTGGGCCTTCACAACATCCGCTTCGCCCGCGCTTTCCCACGTGACGCCCAGCGTCTGACGCCCTGAAGCTTGGAGCGCCAAGCCGGGCGGTTCCGCGGCGCTTGCGGAATTGATGGCGCTTTGACGTCGTTCTGCTAGCCTGTGCAAGTTACTCAATTCAGGCTTCTGGCAGCGACCTCAGTCGCGAAGAGGAGAACCAAAGTATGCAGCGTAGACCACTTCTAGCCTTGCTCCTGACGACACTCGTTGCCCTCGGCGCCTGTGCACCAACGACGGAGGTCGCGGCCGGACCTGCGGCCTGCGTGTCGGACCCCATCCCGACCGTCGCTGTCGTCGACTTCCAGAACACCTCGAGCCAAGGCGGCGTTAGTGTCGTTGGCGTCGAGGACGCCGCTACGGCGCGCCTCATCACCTTGCTCAAGGAGTCAGGCTGCTACGTGGTCGTCGAGCGCAGTGAGCTCCTCACCATCATGGAGAAGCAGGGCCTCGAGTCGCTCGACCCAGTCGACCTCGCCAAGGCGGCCGGAGCCGGCTACGTCGTGACCGGCACTGTCACCCGCGCAACGGTGGCACGCCCTGGCGGCAGCCTCTTCGGCGTGACGCTCGGCCAAACCAAAGCCCAGATCGAGGTCGACGTGCGCGCGACCGACATCATCACAGGCGTGGTCGTCGTTTCCATGAAGGGCTCCGGCGAGGCGAGCAGCCCCAACATCAACATCGACAACGTGCCCCTGGCGGGCACCGTGGCGTACAACGACCCGACCGTAGGGCCGCTGTTCGCCGAGGCAGCGAACTCCGCCGTCAGCCAAGTGGTTGCGGCGCTGCGCGCCAAGTTCTGATCGGGTAAGCCAGCTAGCAAGTATGGGCGCCTCGGCAGTCGAGGCGCCCATTCTCGTGTGTATACGGCTGGTCGTCAGTCGCCGCTCATCAAGTCGGCGACGCCTGAGGCCAACAGGTTGACGGCGATCTCGAGGCCGCGTTCATCTACGTCGAACCTCGAGTGGTGGTGCGCCCACGCCGTGTCTGGGCCAGAGTTGGTGCCGACGAAGAAGTAGCAACCGCGCGCCTGCGCCAACCACAACGCCATGTCGTCGCCGCCCATGATCGGCGCCTGCAACCTGACGCCAGCCTCGCCTACGACGCGCGCCGCCACGTCACGGAAACGTGCGACAGAGGCGGCGTCGTTGACGACCGCTTGCGTACCCTCGAACCACTCGGATCGCAGCGTGCAGCGCAACGTCTTCACCGTGCCTTCCGCCACCTCCAAGACGCGCGCCCGCAGCCTCGTCCGCGTGGCGGCATCGAAGGTGCGGAGCGTGCCCTTCAGTTCGACCTCTTCCGGGATGATGTTGTACGCGGTGCCGCCATGAAAGCTCGTGATGCTCAACACGGACTGGTCGACGGGGTCCGTCTCCCTGCTCACCAACGTTTGCAGCGCCATGACTAGCTGCGCGCCGGCAACGATCGGGTCTATGCAGGCGTGCGGGTAGGCGGCGTGACCGCCGCGCCCCGTGACCACCAGCTTGAACGAATCGGTCGCGGCCATCGCCGGCCCTTCACGCACCGCCACCGTGCCGAGCGGGTCGTTGCTCGAGAGGTGCAGGCCGATCACGTGATCGACGGCGATGCCGTCGAGGGCGCCGTCGGCGAGCATGGCTTGCGCGCCCCTAACGACTTCCTCAGCGGGTTGGAACACGAACACGACACGGCCTGCGAGTTGCGCCGCGCGCGCGATGATGATCTCCGCCACGCTGAGGAGCACGGCAACGTGCCCGTCGTGCCCGCAGGCGTGCATCTTCCCAGGCACCGTTGAGCGGTACTCGACCGACTTCTCCTCGGCGACTGGCAGCGCGTCCATGTCGGCGCGCGCGAGGACCGTAGGGCCGGGCCTGCCCGTGTCGAACACGGCCACGACGCCAGTGCCGCCAACGCCCTCGCGGGGTTCCAGTCCCAACTCACGGAGACGCGCGACGATGACCGCCATCGTGCGGTGCTCCTCGAAAGCGACCTCCGGGTGACGGTGAAGGTCGCGGCGGACCGCCACGGTGCGTTCGTGCAGCGCCTTGGCCTGTTCTGCGATGGTAGGCATGCGGCTCTCCTCAGCTCGAAGTTATGCGGCGAAGAGCCGCGGCCCCAGCCTACCCCTCTGCCAGTCGAGGCGCGCAAGCGAACTGCGCGTTAGGCCGTCCCTAACGGCTCCTCGCCAACTGCGCCTGGCAACGCGACTGGTTCCATGGCGCCCGCCCCCGTCGCGCCCGCCGCCGCGGGCGCCGCCTGCGGGGCAACGTACGCTGCCGCTTTGCGGCCGAGCTCCCTGAACTTGTCGCTAGCGCCGTCCAGCTTGGCGACCCACTCGGCGTTCGGCGTCATGCCAGCCGTCGAGCGGTGGAAGGCGAGGAGGGTCGCAGCCAGCGAGATGGCGTCGGCCAACGCCAGCTTGAGCATCCAGGCGCCGATGACCACGCCGATGCCTAGCGCGGGTCCGAGGCTCGGCAGCGCGGCGCCGATGGCGAGCGCAGGCAGCCCAAGGATGATCAAGAAGATGACGAACTCCGCGTAACTCAGGAGCGCCAGCACCACCGCGTTGGCCAAGATGGGCTTCCAGGCCTGGGCGTAAAGCACGACGCCGTCCTTGGCCACTGCCCACACGTTCTGCTCGCGCTGGGCGTAAGCGCGCGACAGGATGGCTTCATCCACGTAGGTCGTGCTCATGGTGGCAACGCGCTCGAGGAACTTGCCGAGGGAGTCGACGCCTGGCAGCGGCAGGATCGAGGCGATGCGCGTGAATGTACGCACCACGAACTTCACGATGCCGTCCACCAGCAGGCCGACGCCGAACAAGACGGTGGTGTCCGAAAAGCGGCTCAGGACCTGTTGTTTGCCGTACTCGAGTTGGCCCGTAGCTGGCCCCTTGCCTGTGGTGATGAACTCCGTCAACACCGCCGTATGCGCGGCCCTCAGCAAGTGGAACCAGTAGCGGCCCGCCAGGTTGACGATCCAGAACGCCCCGCCGAACGCGGCAAGGAAGATGATGAACCCGAGGGGCGCCCACAGCTTGGCGAACAACCACCCGAGCCCGAAGCAGACTCCGGCGTATACGCCGAGCCCCAGGCCGAGCACGAGGTAGCTGCCGAGCCTCACCCACACGATCGGCAGGGTCTGCATGACGAGCCTAAAGGCCTCGCCGAGGTAGATCTTGGGCATACTCTAGTCCTCTCTAGGTTCCGCGCTGGAACGGTTCAGGTTGGCAGCAGCTTAGGCGGAGCGGCGTCAACGCCCCGTCAATGACCGCTTAGCGTCAGCGTCACGGCCTTCTCGCCCGGGACGCGTACTTCCCTGAACTCTTCCACCGGCGCCACGAGGACGCGCACGTTGTAGACCCCCATCTCCAGGTCGATGGCCTCCCCGCCGACGCGCCCGCGGGCGACGAGTTCACCGGTAGTAGCGTCGTACACCTCGTAGGCCGGGTTGAGCGCCTCAGCGACCGCCTCTGCGAGCGCCTCGTACGAACCGACGTCGACGTAGCTGGCGCCCACGTCGGCGGCTAGCTTCTCGAACACGGCCAACGCTTCTGGCTCGAGCCCGAGCGACACGATGGCGAGGTCAAGGCTCCCCTGCTTGCGTGCTTCCAGCACCGCCGCTGCTGGATCGCCGCCGCACGACTCCGCCCCGTCGGTTATGAGGATTACGGTGCGCGCGCCGCCCGCCTTGGCCAGGTCGCCGCCAACGGCGAGCAACGAGTCCGCGAGCGGCGTCTGGGACAAGAGCTTAGGTTGGATCGCGTCGACGGCCGCCTGCGCCTTGGCGCGATCGAGCGGCGCCAACGGCAGGTCAAGGCGCGACTCGCACGATGTAGGAGTGATGTGCCCGAACGCGCGCAACGCGAACGGGGTGCCTTCTGGCAGCACCTCGCTGACGAGCGCGGTCAGCGCGCGCTTGGCGGCCGTTATCCGCTGCTCGCCACTTGGCAACTCGCGACCCATCGAGCCGCTCGCGTCGAAGATGACCTCGACGGCAGCCTGCGCGGCGCCTGGCGCCGCGCGCACCGCTAGGCTGCCCGGCCCTGGTAGGGGCTCGCTACGGACGTCGAGCGCGAGCGTGTACTGCTTCGGGCGCCGCAGGAGGCACGAGGCGCGGGAGAAGCCAGCGTCGAAGTCGCCGACACCAGCGGCCAAGGCGTAGACGCCTGAGTTGACGTCGGCCCAGTCCTGCATCAGGTCCTGCGCGTAGTCGCTACCTGCCGAGCTGATCTCGAAGGTGAAGATGCGCGGGCGCACGCGCTCGAAGGCGCGCCACAACTCAGGTGTGTACTGGGGGGAGGACGACTCCGCGTCGGTCATGAACAGTATGGCGCGGGTGCCTTCGCGGTCAGCCAACGCCTTCGTCGCCTCGAGGAGCGCGGTCTCTGACGAGCTCGAGTCAGACTTGCGATCGAACTCGACGATCGCCCGTTGCACGCGCTCAGGATCGGTCGACCAGAAAGGTAGTAGCCACCTGGGGCCAGGGTCGTCGAACGCGAGTAGCTGGGCGGCCTCCCGCTCACCGTCGAGGCCGCTAGCGAAGCTTGCCAACGAGTTGTAGGTGATGGCCTGGTAAGGGTTGACGGAGCCGCTCGTGTCCCAGCTGAACACCACCGTGCGCTTCGGCTCCCACAGGTGTAGGTAGTAGTCGCCAGGCGTCCCGAACAGCGTGAGCACCACACCGTCTCCGACACTGCGCTCGTCGAAGCCGACCCCGCGCCCGTCAGCTCCGACCACCTCGTAACGGTAGGCGATGGCAGGGTCTCCGCCAAGAGTCAGCTCGAGGTAGTTCTGCCCGGCCGGGATGGTCAGCCTGTACCAGTCCTCATCGACCGCCACTTGGACCGTGCCCGTTACCTGGCGACCGACTGTTAGTTGAGCAGCTTGCGCCAGCGAGTCGTTGCCCCCGTCGTCAGCACTCTGCGCCACGCTAGGCGGGTTCAGATACTCGAATATGGCCGTTGGCGAGTTAGCGCCCCACTCACCGAGCGCAGAGCGGTACTCGGTGTCCGGCGCGCGTTCGATCACGCGCAACACGTCCGGCGGGTAGTAGTTGCGGCCAAGGGCGCCGTCCGCACCCACCGTGGCCGCCGCCGTGAAGCGCAAGTAGCGCGCCCAGATGGGTTCACTGAAGTCGAGGGTCGCTAGGCCGGTAGCGTCGCGCTCTAGGTGCCAGTCCGCCACTGGCGCCCACGGTCCGGCCCCACCCGTCAGGCTCACCTCGACGGTCACGGCGGGGAACATGCTCGCCGGCGTGCCCTGAGCGGAAGCTTCCTCTTGCCACTCGATGCGCGTTACATGTGCGGCGCGGTTCTCGTGGAAGCCCACTACGAACGTGAACGCTCCCGTGTCCCGCAGGTCGACGGTGCTGCCGCGACCGTCGTCCGGCGTGAGCATGGCAGCGCCGTAGCTCCCGACGAACGGTTCGCTCCACGCCACGTGCCCGCCATTCTCGCGGGCGGCGAGGTTGATCTCGCCGAGTAGGCCGTCCTCGGCTGCGATGAGCTTCCACTCCCCGAGGTAGGCGTCCTTTCTGTCGGACTGAGCGCTGACGAAAACGAGCCTCGCGTAGCGCGCCTGAACGGGTGCAGCGAACTCGAACGCCTGTTCTATGCCGGCAGCCTTGAGCACCCCTTGGTAAGCGCTCGTGAAGTTCGTCCCGTCAAGTGAGGTCTCGATGCGGAACGCCTTGAGGGAATCGGATCGCTTCGCGTCCGAGCGAGGGTCGAGGGTCGCGCCCACGAGAGTGACGGCGGCGTCGCCGGCCAAACGGTAGGTCGGCGAGTGGTCGAGCGCCAGGTAGCCGCCCGTTCCAGGGCCAACGCGCCCGTCGATGAGCGCTAGGTCACGGCGCTCGTAGTTGGACTGGCCGTGGATGCCAGCGCCGAAGCTAGTGCGCAGCACGTCGAGTTTGCCGAGCATGCCGCTCGGCAGCGGCCAGTACGCGGTGGCGCCAACAGGCAGAGCTTCGCACGACAGCGCCGCCTCGATCGCCGCGCTGCTCGCACCCCCTGGGCCGGTCGCCATGACTTCGACGAGTAACGGCAGGTCGTCGCGCATGTCGCTCGGCAAGTAGGCCTTGACGGCGACGTCGCGACTCTCGCCCGCTGCTAGCGTCAGCTGCGGTTCGAGCACGACGCGCACGGCAGCGTGGCTGCTCGCCGCTGCCAACGTAAGGTCCTGCGGCGCCGTGCCGCGGTTCTCGACGTGGGCCGTGAGGTTCAGGACTTGCCCCTCGTACCAGTAGGCAGCGAGCGCATCCGCCTGCGTGCTTAGGGTTACCGCCACTTCGCTAGCGTCTCGCCGCGGCAGCAACTGGGCGGGATCTGGCGGGCTGCCGAACTCGACCTTAGCGCTGTAAGGCGAACCGCCGCTGACGCGCAGGTAGGTCTGCTCACCCGCCGGCACGGTCCAACGCCACGGCGTGCCTGCTTTGGAATCGCCACGTTCAGTGAACGACAGGGTGCTCGACTCCGTGCGCAGGTCCGCCCCGATAGCCCGTTCGCTAGCTGTGCCCGTCAGGGTGAGCGTGACGGTCGTGGGTTCGTCGAAGACGGGCAGCCGGAAGTAGTCATCGTCGTGGTACTCACCAACGCGGCCGTCCCAACGTAGTTCGGTAGGCAGCGCGCTCGCGGTTGCCCTCGAGTCGTTCGGCTCGGCGTCCACCGGCGGCAGCAGACTACCGGCAAGGGTCATCCTGAGCTGGTAGTACCCGTCCGACTCGACAGCTGGCGCGTTCAGGTAGAACGAGTGATCGCCCGCCAGGAAGTGGCGCTCGATCCGGGTGGTGGTGTCGACTGCGTCGGCTGGGTACTCGACCCAACCGGTTTCGGAGAGGTACACGTCGATGGGCGGAGCGCCTGAGGGTGGTACGACCTCGATGATCACGTACTGGTCGTCTGCTAGGTAGAAGCGGTAGTAGTCGTCGCTGTCGCCCGTCAGGCGACCTACGTAGACTTGGCCGGGTACGACGCGCATGGCGCGACTCGGGTCATCGTTCGGCTCCAGCTCCAGCGTGCCTGCCGGCGGAGGCGGGCCCGGTTCCAGCACTGCGGCAAGGGGCGCTTCGGCGGCAGCAGCCGCCTCCGCGACCGGCGCGCCAGCGGCTGCCGGCGTCAGGGCGTTGTCGCTGGCTGGTGTCGCCTCGGCCGCGCCGACTTCCACCTCACCCAACGAGATGGCCTTGAGGGCGTACTCACCTGCGTCACCGCGCACCTCGAAGTAGTGCATGCCTGGCATGAGCAAGAGGTCGTCGAGGCGCAGCCGGGCCGAGCCGCGTGCCTGCGCCAGCTTCTCTCCCGAAACGGTCAGCTCGGTCAAGCTCGAGACGCTCGCCCCGACCAACTGAACGCGGTAGCGCTGCGCTGCGCCCTCGATCTGTACGGAGTAGACGTCCGACTCTGAGCCAGTGAACTTGCCGCGGACCTGGCCGTTGGCGGGCAGTGGACTGGCAGACCTGGGGTAATCGTTCGGCTCCAACTCGCCACCGGTTGGCCCGGCGCCTGCCGCGAGCGCCATGCTGTACGTGACGCCGTTGGACCCTTCCACCAGCAGCTGGTAACTGCCTGCCAGCAACTGCAGGCCAGTGTGGGACACACCTGGGCGCGAGTACATCAACGCGGCACCGGTCTCGTCCTTGAGGGTATAAGTCAGCTCGTCTGCCGACTCGAACGTCAGGTCGTAGAAGCCGGCGTCGGCGTCCGCTACGTCTATGCGGTAGTAATCGTCGCGGTTCTGCACCGTGGCGCGCATGTCGCTGTGGAGCGGAAACACGGTTGCCCGCGCCCAATCGTCGTTCGGCTCCACAGCCACGCCGTCGCCGCGGACTCCTTGTGACTCGAGGCGCAAGCGGACCATGCCGCTGTCACCAACCACCCTGACCGTGTAATCGCCTGCCTCCAGTCCGAGGCCAGCGAAGCTCACGCGGCCGTTGGCATCAACGCTGCCTTGCTGGATGACGCCGGACGGGCCCTCGAGCACCAGCTTGGGCGAGGAACCGTACGCTGCCCACAGGTCCAGGCCCCACACGCGCGCGGCGGCCTCCTCGTCGATGCTGACACTGACCGCCAGCTCTTCGGTTACCGGCCCGAACCAACCGAACGCACCCGCGTATTTCCTTGGGGCGCCCCCGTCGAAGCGCTCGTCGCCAGCGCCGTAGCGCAACGTCGTTACCGGCGTCACGTTGACGACGAACTCCCCGGCGGCCCCACTCGTCGCCACGCCCAAGTAGTAGCTGCCAGGCTGCACGAGGAACTCGCCAGACAGCGCCGCGCCGCCGTTCGGCGTGGTCACGCTTGAGTACTTCTCGACTTGCGTGACGTCCACGCCGTTGTCTGCGAACGTCACCTTGAAGAGCTCAACCGTGGTTACGCCGTTGCGCGGACCCTCCACAGCGAGCGTCCAGCGGTGCCTGGCGTGTTTCTCGGTGACCTCCCACCTGAACGCGTCTTGATCTCCGCTGCCAACGGTGCCCGTGAGGCAGAGGGCGCCGACCTCGTTGAAGCTAGCTGGCGCGATCATGTTCGGCCCTGCGCCCGTCAACCTCGTCGCAGTGGCCGGCGTGTCGTTCGGCTCGAGCTCATACGTGCACTGCTGCGCTAGCGCGCTGCCCATGGTGGCGATGAAGAGGCTGAACAGTACCCGTAGCAAGGCCATGCGCGCTCCTCGCGCGGTTCGCCCCCTGGGCGAGCGCGCTATCCGAGCCGGTCGACTGGCATCCATCTGCTCCTCCTTGCGCCGCTACCTTACGGCGCCGATCTTGCCGCGGCTCACCCTAAAATGCACGTCGTAGGCGCCTGGAAGCTCATTAGGCGGTCCGCCCACGTGCAGGGGCCACCTAGAGGCGTGAGCATCGCCGTGCCGAGGCCGATGTCCGACCCTACGAACATCCCGACGGAGACTCCAACTTGCACAGCTGCGGAGGCGCCAGCCAGTGCCCCGCCCACGGCGAGACCGATGCTCCCGAAGATCACCACGCCAGTAACCATGTCGCACAGACAGATGATCAGGGCGTCGCCGCTTTGGCTAGCACAGATCATGGCACCTGGAACGGCCAGGACCCCCGCGACGGTAAGGCTGATCTGCCATGGAACGAGGTACTCGAGCGCAGCGTTCCCGTGGCCGCGGCTACCTATCCCGAGCGTTGTCCCCGTGGCGGGGTCGACGCGCCACCAACTGAAGGCCGTGCCGCTGGCGGCGTGGTCGTTAGCGTATATGACCACGTTGCCCGCGGCTAGGTCACGCTGCAAGGCCGGCAGCGCCGCGTCCGGAGCACCGGACCCTTGGAGTTCGGCCGCATCGGACAGCACCGTCAGCGCGCCAGCGCCTTCCGCGAAGCTTGAGAACGCGCTGTCGACGCCTAGGGCGAAACGTTCGACGTACAGGCGCTCGACCATCGTGTCCCAGGCGCCGGCCAGCACGGCTCGACCCACGTCACTGACGACCCCAGACGGCCCAACCGTGAGGAAACGCCGACTGTTATGCAGGATGTCGACACCGAGTTCGCCGCTGACGTCCTCGCCGATCGTTAGCGCCTGCCTGATCGACACGACCGTCGGCGCCGCACGGTAACCGGCGCCGCCAGCTACGGGCGCGACCCCCTCGAAGAGCGCCATCAGCATGAGCTGGTCGCGCCCCTGCAGTCCGCTGACACCGTCGATCAGACCGCGGTCCGGGTCCTGTGCCAGCTTCAGGGTGGCGTCCAGGTAGCGCAGGCCCTGCCTGGCGGAGTCGTCCACGAGGTACTCGGTCGGCAACGATGCCCCCGTCACCATGAACTCCATGCTGCTCAATATCCCGTTCAGCAACACGCTCTCGTCGAGCAATTCCGGGCCGCCTTGCACGCGCGCCGCGCCTCCACGGCGGTCGAAGACGTAGCGGCGTTGCCTGTTCTCGGCTCCACCGGGCGCCACGTGGATGACGTCGACGAACTGGGCGGTCAACGCGAAGGGTTCCATGTCGGCCGGGGCGTCAGTCCCTAGGGCGCCGAGGAGTCCCGTGGCCTTGCCCATCTTGTTAGCTACCGTCTGGAACACCCCTGCCATGGCGCTGGCCGCGTCGGCGGGCGAGAGGAGGTTGCCCATGGTGTCGAACGCCATGGCCCCTGGCGCCAGCACTCCGTTGAGCAGCGGGACGAAGAACGCGGTTTCCCTCAAGGTGGTCCCTAGGTCCTCGAGCGTGGCGTCCGCCGGCTGATCGAGTGGCGAGTTGGTCACCGCCAGGTTGATCCCGAACATGTTAGCGACGGGGCGCTCCCATGGCGTCATGATGTGTTCTTCGAAGAACTCGTTCCCGCGCTTACGCTCTATGCCAACCTCAACGCGCAGGCGGTGCTGGAGGCTCTCCGGTACAGCCGACTCGATGTACTCGTCTGCCACGACCAGCGGCGCTGGGAGGGCGCCGAATGCTGGGTGAATGGCGTCCCAGGCCGCGTCACCCAAGCGGTACTCCACCCAGGCGTACTCCATGGCCTCTGCCAGGAGCGCCGCGTGATCGTCGGAGGCGAGGACAACGCCGGCCGCAGCCAACGCTTCAAGTAGCGCGGCGCTGGCGGCTTGTGCCTCTAGGTACGGCGCCGTCTCCTCGAGTTCCACCGCAGCCAGGGCGCGACCGAACTCCTCCAAGTCCTCCACGCTCACGTCGGCAGCTTGCGCCAACGCGCTGACCTGGTCTGGCGACGAACGCTCGGGGGCGGCGAGCGGCTCGAGCACGCGCTCCAGCAGCCTCTCGCCGTCTGCCTCCGTCAGCGAACCAAGTGCGATGCGCGCGTCGTAGCCGGCATCTTCAAGGAGCGTAGCCAGCAAGAAGGAGAGGTCGAGCGCGTTGCCGGCGCGCGAGATGAACGTGGCTTCCGCGCCCCGCAAAAGGCCGCGGTAGAGCTCGAAGCGGTACTCGCTGGCCAGCAGCTCCTCGAGTTCTTGTGCGTCCATGAACGCGGCGTCCAGGCGCTGGGCGTCAAGGTCGATCCTGCTGCTGTCGACGCCGGCCAACGCCACCTCGAGCATGTTGCGCTGGCGCGCGAGTTCCCTAGCCGCCTCGCTAGTCAGTGCTCCCTGCGCCACTGCGCTCGGTGCCAGCGGCAGTGCGATGGCGATGGCAAGCACGCACGTAAGCAGGCGCCTGGCGCCCGCCACGAAGTCGGCGCACGGGCCTGACCTGCGCTGGAGCTGCCTCATAGCCCGAAAGCCGCGAGCGGCAGGTACTCGCCGACGCGGTCAGCGTACGGCGCTACCAAGGTCACGTTCGCTTCTGGCACGTCGACGGTGCCGGACGCCGTGCTCTCCTCGACCTCCCCGGCCGCCAGGGCCGAGAGGTTGACGAACGCGGGCGTTCGGCCAGTGGCCTGCAGGACGGCGCCGCGCACCCAGGCGTACTCGTCGAGGGAGAAGTTCGCGTCGTTGAGGGCCTTCACTTGCAGCTCCTTGGCCGCCACGACTAGTCGGATGATGTCGGCGTACGCGTCGATCACCTGGCGGATACCCGGGTTGCCGTCCTTGAGGCTGGCGTACTTCTCCTCCAACGCGCTAGCCTTGCCCTTGAGGCCGGTCATGACGCTGCCCGTTACTTGCAGGTAGCGCTCGACGTGGCTTGCCTGCAACAGACCCCCTGCCGGGACGGAGAAGGTGCGCTTGTTGCTCACCTGGCGGTCCAGTTCGGCGAGCTTAGGGAGCTCCATGCCCGCCTTGACGGTGTTGGTCAACGGCCTGATCACGTAGAAGTAGGCTGCGCCGCCGCCAACCACGAGGACGGCGGCGGCCACGATCAAGCAGCCGATCACGAACTTCTTCTTCATCGACTCTCCTCCTGCGCGTGCTTCTCTGGGGCCGCGACCTCGTCGAGGCTAGCCAAGTACTCGATAAGCGCCTCGGTGGCCTTGAACTCGTGGACCGAGCCATCGCTGACGTCGCGCAGGGTCGCATGCCAGTTGGCCTGCGTTCCCGGCTCGCGCCAGACCTTGAGTAAGAACCTATGACTGGTGTCGGTCACGCTGCACCTCTCGCCGCGCTACGGCATCTGGCGTTGCCGCCCTTGCTTTCTGCGCGGCCCGGCCTCGTTGCGGCTGGGCACCCGTTGCGGTTGTGAGCAGACTAGTAGGTCCGGTGTCAACGAGGTGTCAAAGTCCGGAGCACGTGCTCGCGCTACTCCAGCGGCTGGAGCCAGGCTGCAGGCTGTTCAAGCAGCGAGGCGGCCATGGCGCGAGGGAGACCAGCTCCCTGTTCCTTCAGCTCGCTCACTACGGCTGGCGGCGGGGCCGGGGGCGGCCAGCCCGCTGGGGTGTCCGACTCGAGCAACCAGGCGAGGTAGCGGGCCTTCGGGCGTTCGACGATCATGACCTCGGCCTGCTCGGCTTGGGGTTGTCCGCTCGCGTGGGAGTGGCTGGCGCGGACGAGGCCAGCGTCCACGAGGCGGTCGCGCGCTTCCAGCCCCGCGCGCTTCAACGCCGCACCGGCCCCCATGAGCAATGCGAGCCGCATGCGGGCGACGTCGCGCACGAGGCGCTGGTGCGCGCTCTTCAGCTCCGCCTCGTCGACCAGGGCGAGTTGCGCCTGCGCGGTGGCGATATCGCCGGTCCAGAGCGCCAGCTCGAGCCTCAGCCACGGCGCGACGTCAGTGAGCCGCGCGGTGTCCAGGTCTAGGATCGCTTGCTCGAGGCGCGGCGTGACGCTCGGGTCGAGGCGCGCCTCGGCCGCCAATAGTTGCGCCGTGAGCGCGAGCCGCTTGCGCTCATCACCCAAAGAAGTCGCGAGGTCAAGGCCGGCGTTAAGGGCGTCTATCGCGCCGGGCAGGTCGCCGCAGAGGCGCAAGATCTCGCTGCGTTGCTCTGACACGCGCATGCTCAGGCGCCGATCCGCCAGCTCGTGCGCCAGGACCTCGACCTCAGCCATGGTGTTCCACGCGGGCCCAAGTTGACCTTGCCGGCCGTAGACGACGGCCAGGTTGATGAGCAGTTCCGCCTCGCGCCCGACCGCGTTGGCGCGCCGCGCGACGGTGATCCCCTCCCTGAAGTGACGCTCTGCGCGCGGGTAATCACCGAAGCGCTCGGCGCTGGCCGCGAGGTTGTTGAGGGTCGCGCTCACGTCGAGATGCTGCGAGTGGCGTCTCGCCAGCGTCAGGGCCTCGTCGAAGTGGTGGTAAGACTCGTCCAGCCGTCCGCGCATGGCGTTGATGCTGCCGAGGTTGTTGTGCGCACGGTAACGCTCGACGTCGTCAGCGCCGCTCAGGCTGGCCGCGAAGGCGGCGGCGGCTCCGTCAAGGTCGCCCGCGTAGAAGTGCGCCGCCCCGACCGCGTTCCTTGCGCGCGCGACCAGGCCGTCATCTCGTATGCGCAGCGCCGTCTCCAAGGCCTTGAGTGCCTCCTCGAGCGCCTCACCCACGCGACCGCGGGCGAGCAGCAGGCGGGTACGCCTGACGTTGCACTCTGCCAGCGCGGCGTCGCTCTGAAGTTCCCATGCCAGCCGCTCTGCCTCCTCGAGGAAGTCGGCTTGCGCAGCGACGTTCATGCGGCTGGCCGCGTTGCGCTCGAGCAGCAGGACGGCCTCGAGGCGCAGCGCCGGTTCGCTTGGCGCCGCCCACAGCGTGAGGAACGCGAGTTCGTCGGCGACCTGCGCTTGCGAACGCTCCACGGCCGCCTTGGCGCCTGCGAGCGCCCGGCTGGCCGCCTCCTCTCGCTCACCAGCAGCCAGGAGGTGGCGCGCCAACACGCCCTGGTCGGCGGTCACGTCGTTGCGCAGCACCGCCACGATCCGTTCACTGAAAAGGCGCCTAAGCGGGGCAGTGAGGCTAGTCAGGATGGCGGCGCGCTGCTCGGGGTTCAGTCCCAGGTGCTCGTCGATGAGCCCGCGCTCAGCCAAGCGGGCGAGGTCGGCGACCAGCTCGAACGCTGGCCGCTCGAGCACGGCCGCGAGGCCGTCCACGCGCAGCGCGCCGCGCGCCACAGCGACTGCCTGCAAGGCGCGGAGGTCGGGGTCGCTGAGGGCCGTCAGCGTCCCGCGCAGGCCGAGCGGTTCGCGGCGTTCTATGCGGCGCGCCAGCTCCTGCGTCTCGCCGCTCGGTTCAGCGCCGACCTCTGCCGCCAGGCGTTCACTGAAGGCAGCGTAGCCCGCTAGCGCCGCGTCGGCTGACCCCGAGACGTACGCGAGGCGCATGGCTGAGCGCTGCAGTTCCTCGTCGTACGGGTCGTGCGCCTGCGCGTGCATGGTGAGCTCGAGTGCCCGCTTCACCTCCCCGAGACCTTCTAGCTGGGCGGCGCGATGGGCTAACGCGCGTCGCACCAGGTCTGCGCTACTCGCGCGCTCGCGGGCCAGCCATTCGAGGTACTCGCTCGGGAGCCGCGTTCCGAAGCCCGCCAACAACTCGGTCCCGTCAAGGCCGTCAACGAGTTCTGCCAGTTCGAGCTCGTCCGCATGTCGTAGTCGGCCGACGTCGGTAACGGCGCGCACGCTGACGCGCGCCACGCCGTCATCCAGCCACTCGTCAGCGCCAGGCAGCGACCTGAGCGTATATAGCGCTTGGCGCACGTTCGCTAGCCGCTCGGGGCCCCACAACAGGGC
This sequence comes from Deinococcota bacterium, assembly GCA_963170125.1. Lineage (GTDB taxonomy): Bacteria > Deinococcota > Deinococci > Deinococcales > Trueperaceae > JAAYYF01. Next base: position 80,436 of record CAUJFI010000025.1, read on the forward strand.
GGCGAGCTCCTCGCGTTGCACGGCCCCTTGCGCGACGGCGAGGTAAGCAAGCAAGGCGGCGGCCTTGTGGGAGGTCGGCTCGACAGCCACGCCCGCGTGTGAGAAACGCACCTCCCCCCACAACTGCGCTTCGAGCGGCCGTACGCTGCTCAGCCCTTCAACTTCCGTCAACCACGCACCTCGGCCCCCTGCTCCAGGAACAGTGGGGCTTCGCGTAGACCCCTCAACACCACGTGGCATGAGCGGCAGCGCGGTTCGTAGCTCTCGGCGGCGCCAACGAAGACAGTCGGGTCGTCGTAGTGCGCTGGCCGGCCATGAATGAGGCGCTGCGTGCGCGTCGCCGCCTGCCCGCAACGGCAGATGGCCGTTAGCTTCTCGACGACCTCCGCTCGGGTGATGAGTTCTGGCATGGCGCCGAACGGCTCGCCCCTGAAGTCCATGTCGAGCCCGGCCACGATCACGCGCCTGCCTGAGTCGGCTAATCGTTCGACGACGGCCACGACTTCGGCGTCGAGGAACTGCGCCTCGTCGACGGCCACCACCTGGGTCTCCTTGTTGAGGCGCGCGAGCAGCTCGCCAGCGCTTGCCACCAGCTCCGCTTCGAGGGTTCGGCCTGCATGCGATGCAACGGCCAACTTGGCGTAGCGATCGTCTATGGCGTGCTTGAAGACCTGCACCTTCTGCTGTGCGATCACGGCGCGAGTTACGCGCCGGATGAGCTCTTCGCTCTTACCGGAGAACATGGGACCTGTGATGACTTCTATCCAACCTCCGGAGAAACCGTGACCAAGCAACATGGGGCCCATGGTATCGCCCGAGGGCGAGGTGAGGGCCGGGGTGAGGCGCCGTCACGCAGCGGTCCACGTTGGCCCGAACGCGGGTGCTACGCTGCTTGGGTGGAGCGCATGCACGGTACAACTATCGTCGCAGTCAACAAGGACGGCATCACCGCCATCGCTGGCGACGGGCAAGTGACGATGGGTGAGACCATCGTCAAACGTGGCGCCGTGAAGGTCAGGGCGCTAGCGGAGGGCGACATCCTCGCGGGTTTCGCAGGCACGGTCAGCGACGCCTTCACTCTCATCGAGAAGTACGAGGGCTACCTCGACCAGTACCGCGGCAACTTGCTTAGAGCGGCAGTGGAGACGGTCAAGGAGTGGCGCACGGACCGCGCCTTACGCAACCTCGAGGCTCTCTTGATCGTGGCAGACGCGGAGCAGATCCTCACCCTCTCCGGCATGGGCGACGTCATCGCCCCCGATGACCCCGTCGCTGCCGTCGGCTCCGGCGGACCGTACGCCCAAGCAGCTGCCTTGGCGCTCTTGCGGCATACCGCGCTCAGCGCGGAGGAGATAGCGCGGGCCGCCATCGGCATAGCAGCAGAGATAGACATCTATACGAGTGGCAACGCCACCGTGCTCACGGTCGGCGGTCCCGCTGACGAGCCTGGCGCCGACGAGAGCGAGGAACCTGCGTGAGCGACGAACTGACCAGGCGCCTGACTGACCTGACGCCAGTAGAGATAGTCACGGAACTCGACCGCCACATCATCGGGCAGAACAAGGCCAAACGCATGGTGGCGGTGGCGTTGCGCAATCACTACCGCCGCAAGCGCCTCCCCGACGACGTTCAGAGCGAAGTGACACCCAAGAACATCATGCTCATCGGCCCAACCGGCGTCGGCAAGACCGAGATCGCGCGTCGCCTCGCGAAGCTAGCGCGCGCACCGTTCCTCAAGGTCGAGGCGACGAAGTTCACGGAAGTCGGTTACGTGGGCCGCGACGTCGACTCCATCGTCCGCGACCTCGTGCGCGCCTCCGCCGTCATGGTCGAGGAGGAGAAGAAGGCCGAAGTCATGGCGCAAGCGCGCCGCGAGGCCGAGGAGCGGCTCCTTGACGTACTCATCCCCGGCGGTTCTGAGGACAGCCGCGAGCGCATGCGGCAACTGCTGCGCGCGGGCGATCTGGAGGAGCGCACGGTAGAGATCGAGGTCGCTTCCGAACAGCCGGCCAGCCTGCCGATGCCGGGCATGGAGGAGGCCGGCATCAACCTCCAGGAGATGTTCAAGCGCTTCATGCCGGAGCAGAAAGTGCGCCGCAAGGTCAGCGTGCGCGACGGGAGGCGCCTGCTCGAGAACGAGGAAGCAGAGCGTCTCATCGACCATGACGCCGTTACCCGCGAGGCGGTCGACCGCGCGGAATCGCTCGGCATCGTGTTCATCGACGAGATCGACAAGATCGCGCGCGACGACCGCATGGGAGGGTCGGACGTGTCGGGTGAGGGCGTGCAGCGCGACCTGCTGCCCATCGTCGAGGGCACCCAGGTCAACACGCGTTACGGGCCGGTGAGCACCGACCACGTGCTCTTCATCGCCGCTGGCGCCTTCACGGTCTCGAAGCCGAGCGACCTCATCCCCGAGTTGCAGGGCCGCTTCCCTATCCGCGTCGAACTCGACGAGTTGAGCGCTGGCGACTTCCAGCGCATCCTCACCCAGCCGCGCTTCGCGCTCACCAAGCAGTACACGGACTTGCTGGCCGTCGACGGCACGCATGTGCGCTTCGACGAGTCCGGCATCGTGGCGTTGGCCGAGTACGCGGAGCGCGTGAACCGCGAGGTGGAGGACATCGGCGCGCGCAGGCTGCACACCATCATCGAGACGGTGTTGGAGGACATCGCGTTCGGCACCGACCTAGGTGTCGTGGTGATCGACAAGGCCATGGTCGACAAGAAGCTCGCGGACGTGGTGTCCGACGAGGACCTCAGCCGTTACGTTCTGTAGCGCGCGTTTGCTTCACTCGTCCCAGAAGCGTAGTTGGTCGGCCTCGAAGGTCGGGTCGCCTAGCTTGGCGAAGGCCATGAGGCCGTCTAGGTCTGGTCGTTCGAGGTAGTAGCGGAAGTTCTCCAAGTAGCGCTGGACGCTCTCCGGAGGCAGGTCGAGCTTCCGAGCTTCGACGGCCGCGACCTTGGCGAGTTCACCTAGGCCGCGCCAGCGCGACTCCCTGAAGCGCTGGACCAGCCCAGCGGAGGGCTTGCGGTCGTCTGGCGCGGCCCACACCGCGAACGTGAACGGTAGCTTCGTGAGGCGGTACCAGGCCTCTCCAAGGTCCGTGACGAACAGTTCCGGACGTAGCTTGCTCGGTCCCGTCATGCCGCGCCCCTGCGGCCCAGCCCCCGCAGGTGGCAGGTGCCGCAGCGCCTCACGAAGAGCTGCGTCGCCGATGAGCAGCGCGCCAGCGGCTCCGTTAGCAAGCAGCTCGTCTAGGTTGCCGCTAGTCGGCGCAAGCTCACAATCGATGCCGTCGGCAGCGAGTAGCACGCGCAGCAGCTCGACGCTGGTCGCGCTGGCGTTAGTTACCGCGATGCGTTGACCCGTGAGCTCACGCCACGGCTTGAGGTGGAAGAGCATGACGCTGTAGACGGAGCCGAGGGTGGCGATGGAGAAGTCAGCGAGGGCACGGTACTCGTGACGGTGGCGGATGAACTCGATCGACGAAACCAAGGTCAAGTCGATCTCGCGGCGCGCAAGTGCGGCGTTCAGCTCGCTCGGCACGCCGTATACGTAGCTCGTGTTCTCCGCCCCCGTGGCCGTCAGTCCCCAGTGCAGCGGGGCGACGTTGGTGTAAGACACTATGCCGAGGCGCTCGCGCCTCACGCGTAGACCTTCAGCTCGTTGTAAAGCGCGTCGCGGCGGACGGGCAGGCGGCCGGCCGTGCGCACGAGTTTGACGAGTTCCTCCTCCGTCATGCCCTTCTCCGTCACGGCGCCGCTAGCGTGCGCGATCTTCTCGTCCTTGATGGTCCCGTCGATGTCGGAGATGCCGGCAGACAACGCCACCTGGGTTAGTTCTGGCGTGATCATGATCCAGTAGCCCTTGATGTGAGGGAAGTTGTCAAGCATCAGACGTGCGACCGCGAGGTTGCGGAGGTCGTCGACGCCGGTCGTGTGGCGCGTGCCCAACTCGGCGGCCAACTGGTTGTTATCCGGTTGGAAGGCAAGTGGGATGAACGAGAGGAACCCGCCCGTCTCGTCTTGCTGCTGCCTGAGCCTGAGCATGTGATCGAGGCGCTCCTCGAGCGTCTCGACGTGACCGTAGAGCATGGTGGCGTTCGTCGGCAGCCCGAGTTCGTGCGCCGTGCGGTGCACCTCCAGCCAACCCTCTGCGCTTACCTTGGCCCGCGCGATGCGCTTGCGCACGCGGTCGGCGAAGATCTCGGCCCCACCACCTGGCAACGCCACCAAGCCAGCGGCCTTGAGTTGCTTCAAGACTTCGCGGTAGTCGAGGCGTGGCCGCGTGATCTTCGTGAAGTGGTGGATCTCGGCGGCCGTCCAGGCCTTGACTTGCGCTCCAGGGTAGCGCTCGGTTAGGCCACTCACGAGGTCGAGGTAGTAATCCCAGCCGCGCTTGGGGTGGTGGCCAGACGAGATGTGGATCTCGGTTAGGTCGGGGTGCCAGAAGCGGTCGACGTACTCCCAGACCTGCTCGAGGTCGTAGTCCCACACGCCCTCCTCGCCCAGCTTGCGTTGGAAACCGCAGAACGTGCAGCCTACGTAACAGACGTTCGTTTGGGAGAGGCGCAGCGAGTGCACGAAGTACGCCTTGCTGCCCACCTTCTTGCGGCGCACGAGGTCGGCGAGGCGCATGACGCCCGGAACGTCGCGGGTGCGGTAGAGGACGAGGCCGTCAGCTAGGTCGAGCCGGCCGCCTGAGAGCACGATGTCGGCAATGCGTTCGAGCGCAGGGTCGCGCAGCACGAGGTCGGCCGTACCGACGTCGCTGAGTTGAGTGTTGAGCACTTCGCTCGTCATGCCACGAGTCTAACTCCGGGCGGTCGCCGCCTCAGATATGGATGGCCCGACCGTCGACGGCGAGGGCGGCTTCCTTGACGACTTCGGAGAGGGTCGGGTGGGCGTGGAACGTGCGCGCGATGTCCTCGCTGCTCGCCCCGAACGTCATGGCGGCAACGGCTTCCGCGATCAAGTCGCCTGCGCGCGGGCCGATGATGTGCACGCCAAGCACCCGGTCGGTCGTGGCGTCCGCCAGGATCTTGACGCGGCCCTGCGTGCTGCCGATGGCGCGCGCGCGACCGTTCGCGGAGAACGGGAAGACGCCCTTGCGGTAGGCGACACCGCCGTCCTTGAGTTGATCCTCGGTCTGACCGACGCTGGCGATCTCGGGTTCCGTGTACGCCACGCCTGGGACGAGCGCGTAGTGCACCGCGCTGGCCTGACCAGCTAGGCGTTCCATGAGCACGACCCCGTCCTCCTCGGCCTTGTGCGCGAGCATCGGGCCGTGAATCAGGTCGCCGATGGCGTAAACGCCTGCGACGTTCGTGCGGAAGTCTTCGTCTACTGCCACGCGGCCGCGGTCGTCGAGGGCGACCCCGACGTCCTCTAGCCCCAGGCCGGACGTCGCCGGGCGGCGGCCTACGGCGACGAGGACCTTCTCCCCCACGACAGGTTCGCGCCCGTCGATGGCTACGCTGGCCGTGCGCTTGGCGCCCTTGCCCGTCACGCTAACGCCGGTCACGCGCGCGCCTAGCTCGAACTCCAGCCCCTGTTGCTTGAAGACGCGCAACGCCTCGCGAGCGACCTCTGAGTCCATGCCAGGCAGGATGCGGTCGAGGTACTCGACGACCGTGACCTTGGCGCCGAGGCGCGACCACACCGAGCCGAGCTCGAGCCCGATGTAGCCGGCGCCGATGACGACGAGGCTGGCAGGCACAGCGTCCCACTCGAGCGCTTCCGTGCTGCTCACGACGACTTCGTCGTCGAGCTCGACGCCCTTGAGGGTGGCCACTTCCGAGCCGGTCGCCAACACGACGTGCTCGGCTACCAACTCGGTCACGCTGCCGTCTGGCGCCGTCACGCTAACGGCGCGGTCGCCCGTCAACTTGCCGTCGCCGAGGTAGCGGGTGATCTTGTTCTTCTTGAAGAGGTATTCGATGCCGTCGGTGTTCTGCTTGACGACGTTGGCGCGGCGCGCCTGCATGGCCGCTAGGTCTGCCCTGACACCATCGACGAGCACGCCGTGTTCACCGAGGGTCTCTTTGGCTTCCTGGTAGCGGTGGCTCGACTCGAGGAGCGCCTTACTTGGGATGCAGCCCACGCGCAGGCAGGTGCCGCCTAGCGCCACCTCGCGCTCGACTACCGCAACGTCGAAACCGAGTTGCGCGCCGCGGATGGCGGCCACGTAACCGCCCGGCCCCGCGCCGATGATGACGACGTCGTGCTGAACTGGGGCCGCCACGGTCATACCTCCAGCAGCATGCGGGCAGGCTTCTCGATGGTGTCCTTGATGCGTTTTAGGAACGTAACCGCCTCGCGGCCGTCCACCACGCGGTGATCGTAGGTGAGCGCCAGGTACATCATCGGGCGGATCACTACCTGCCCGTCGATGGCCACTGGGCGTTCCTGGATGGTGTGCATGCCAAGCACGCCTGACTGCGGCGGGTTGACGATCGGCGTGGAAAGCAGCGAGCCGAACACGCCGCCGTTGCTGATCGTGAAGGTGCCGCCTTGCAGTTCGTCTGGGGTGATCTTGTTGGCGCTAGCGCGCTTGCCGTACTCGGCGATCACTTGCTCGACTTCCGCGAACGACAGGCGTTCCGCGTCGCGCACGACGGGCACGACGAGGCCGCGTGGCGTCGAGACGGCGACGCCGATGTCGTAGTAGTTCTTGAACACCATGTCGGTTCCGCGGATCTCGGCGTTGAGTTGCGGGACTTGCTTGAGGGCGTCGATGGCGGCCTTCACGAAGAACGACATGAACCCGAGACGCACGCCGTAGCGTTTCTCGAACGCGTCCTTGTATTCGCTGCGGAGGCTCATGACGCCAGACATGTCGACCTCGTTGAAGGTCGTGAGGAGCGCTGCCGTCTGCTGAGCGGAGACGAGGCGCTCGGCGATGCGCCTCCTAAGCAGCGTCATCGGCTTGACTTCCTCTTCGCGCTCGTAGCCGCTGGCGGGCAGCGGCTGCTCAGGTTCCGCGGCCGCCCGTTCACGGTGGGCTAAGTAGTTCTGCACGTCCTCCTTGAGGAGGCGGCCGCCGGGGCCGGTGGCTGGGACCTCATCGGCGCTTAGTCCGTTCTCGTCGATAAGTCGCTGGGCGGCAGGCATGACGCTGGTGGCGCGAACGCCAACCGGTGTCGTGGGCGCCTTGACCGCTGGCGCGGCTGGCGTCGGGGCCGGCGCTGCCGCCGCGGTGTTCGGGCTGGCCGGGGTCGGCTGGGCGGGAGCCGCGGGCGCGGCCGCCTTCGCGGCCGGGGCCGCCTGCGCGGGTGCGGCCGCCTGCGCGGCCGGGGCCGCTGCCGTTACGGCGGGCGCGGCGGGTGCGGCGCTGCTCGGCGCAGCCGCCTGGGGCGCAGCCGTGGCGGTGGCCGTCTCGTCCACGCGCGCGATGACCTCGCCGATGCCAGCAGCGTCGCCTTCGTTCTTGAGGACCTCGATGAGGACACCGGCGACGGGAGAGGGTACGTCCAGCGTCGCCTTGTCCGTCTCCAGCTCTACGATCGCCTCGTCGGCCGCCACCGCGTCGCCCGGCTTCTTGAGCCACGACCCGATGAAGACCTCACTGATGGACTCGCCCGCGGAGGGCACTTTAACGTCGGTTGCCATTCACATCTCCCAAACCGGCGACTGCAGCCGCCCAGGTTGCGTACTCATCCTTCGAAGGCGTGGAGCACGAGCTCTGCCTGCTCCAGCTTGTGTGCTGCGCCTGAGCCGGTGGCTGGGCTGGCGGACGCCGCGCGGTACACACCGCTGAAGGCGCGGCCGCACAGCTCGTTGCCGAAGCGCACGAGCAGGTAGGGCCAGGCCCCGTTGCTCTCCGGCTCCTCTTGCACCCACACAGCGGGTGCGTCCTTGGGGAAAGGCGCTAGGGCGGCCTCGACGGGCGCCATGTTCAGCGGGTAGAGCTGCTCGAGCCGCACGATGGCTACGTCGTTCGCGCCGCGCTTCTCGCGTTCGGCCAGCAGGTCGTAATAGATCTTGCCGCTAGTCACGAGCACCCTCGTGACCTTGTCGGGGTCGACGTGCTCATCGCCGATCACGCGGCGGAAGGTGCCGCTCTCCAGCTCCTCGAGGGTGCTGGTGGCGCGCGGGTGGCGCAGCAGGCTCTTAGGCGACATGACGACTAGCGGCTTGCGGTAAGGCCTAACGTACTGGCGCCTGAGCAGGTGGAAGATCTGCGCTGGCGTCGTTGGGTAGACGACTTGCATGTTGTCTTCCGCGCACAGTTGCAGGAAGCGCTCGAGGCGCGCGCTCGAGTGCTCTGGCCCCTGCCCCTCGAACGCGTGCGGGAGTTGCATGACGAGGCCGGACAGCCGCGACCACTTCTCCTCCGCACTCGCAATGAACTGGTCGATGATCACTTGGGCCACGTTGACGAAGTCGCCGAACTGCGCCTCCCATAGCACCAAGCCGTCTGGCGCGTCGAGGCTGTAGCCGTACTCGAAGCCAAGCACGCCCGTTTCCGACAGCGGCGAGTTGTGAATCTCGAAGAGGCCGGGCCTTGACTGCAGGGCGGTCATGGGTACGTACTCGTGCCCGTCGACGGCGTCGTGGAAGACGGCGTGGCGGTGGCTGAACGTGCCGCGCTCGACGTCCTGGCCAGTGAAGCGCAGCTTGACGCCGTTGGCCACGAGGCTAGCAAAAGCCAGCGCCTCGCCAGCAGCCCAGTCGAGCGGCGCCTCCCCTTCCGCCATGGCCTCGCGCGTCTTGAGTAGGCGTGCGATCTTGGAGTTGAGCTTGAAATCGGCCGGCACCTGCGTTAGGGCCTTCAGCCAAGCCTTGGCGTCGGCGGCGCTGATTCCGGTGTCTGGATCTGGCAGGGCAGCATCCGCGCCGCCTTGGTACTTGTGCCATACCCCTTCGAGGGTCGAGTACGAGAGCTTGAACTCCGTGCTGCGCGCCGCCGACAGTTCGTCCTCGAGGTGCGTTCTGCGCTCGTCAGCGATGCGCTTGGCATCTTCGCTCGTGACCTCACCGAGCTTGGCGAGGTGGTCGAGGTAGGAGTCGAGCACGCCCTTGCGGTGGCGGATCTTCTCGTACATGACGGGCTGCGTGAACGACGGTTCGTCCGTTTCGTTATGGCCGAAGCGGCGGTAGGCGTACATGTCGATGACGACGTCGCGCTTGAACTCGTGCCTGAAGTCCATGGCGAGTTCGATGACCTGCGCTACGGCCTCCGGGTCCTCGCCGTTGACGTGGAAGATGGGGCTCTGCAGCATCTTGGCGACGTCCGACGCGTACGTGGTGCTGCGGCCTTGGCGCGGGCCGGTGGTGAACCCTACTTGGTTGTTGACGATGACGTGCAGGGTGCCGCCAACGCGGTAGCCCACGAGGCCGCTCAGGTTGAGCGTCTCCTGCACGATGCCTTGGCCGATGAAGGAGGCGTCGCCGTGGATGAGGATGGGCAGGACGTGCTCGCGCCGCGCGTCGCCAAGGCGGTCCTGCTTGGCCCGCGAGCGCCCGAGGACGACCGTGTTGACGAACTCCAGGTGCGACGGGTTGAACGCGAGCGACAGGTGCAAGCGCTTGCCTTGGGACGTCACCAAGTCGTTGGAGTAGCCGAGGTGGTACTTGACGTCGCCCCTGCCCAGGTAGAGCTCGGGGTCCTTGTCGTCGAACTCGCGGAAGATCGTGCGGGTGTTCTTACCGAGGATGTTCGCGAGCACGTTGAGGCGCCCGCGGTGCGCCATGCCGAGCACGACCTCCTCGACGCCCTGGGCGCCGGCCTTCTCGATAGCGAGGTCCAGGAGGGGGATCAACGTTTCGCTCCCCTCTAGCGAGAAGCTCTTGGCGCCGACGTACTTCTTCTGGAGGAACTCCTCGAAGATCGTGGCGTCCGTCAGCTTGGTGAGGATGCGCAGCTGCTGGTCGCGCGGCAGGGCGAGGCGGTTGCGGGTCGCCTCCATGCGCCGCTGCAGCCAGACGCGCACCTCGAGCGAGTCGATGTGCATGAACTGCGCGCCGATGCTGCGGCAGTAGGTGACCTGCAGCCCATCGATGACCTCGCGCACCGTGGCGGCGCCGGGGAACGTGTTGGCGAGGACCGGGCGGTCCAGGTCCGCGTCCGAGAGGCCGTAGTAGGCGGGGTCGAGCTCCGGCGCCTCGAAGCGCTCGCGGCCCAGCGGGCTCAGGTCCGCGAAGCGGTGACCACGGACACGGTAGTTGCGCACCAGCCTGTCGAGCTTCTGCTGCAGGAGGGCGGCCTCGATCTCCGCCTCGCCCAGACGGACGCTCGAGTGACCGCTGGGGGGGTTGAAGAGGCTGCGGGGGGTGAAGCTTGGACCCAGCGTCGGGCGCGCGCCGTTGGCAGGGAGCGGCTGCGACCGGAAGTACTCCTGCCACTCCGCCGGGACCGAGGAAGGCTCCTCCAGGTAGCGGAGGTAGAGCTCTTCGAGGTACTCCAGACTCGAACTGTTGAATCGGCCGGGTTGGCTGCTAGCATCCATTCAGGGCTACCTCGTGACCTACGACGTTCTCGGCGTGCTCTGGCGGCATGCCAGAACCAAGGCCACGTCCACAAAGCCCGGCCGTGCGCGGGTTGGGGGCGTGCTGCCAGTCTCGTTCGGTGGCCGCGCCGAGGCGCCACCGTCATCGAACTCATGTTGTATCACGTGGTGCGAACGCTCCCCGCCGCGCCAAGTACGTGTGGGAAAACGCGCGGCGCGCTACATTCGGCACAATGAGCGTGAAGAGATGAACGGTAACCGAGTGGGCGGCGCCGTGAGCGACCATGCCGCCCCACGCCTCGTGTGCGTCGGCGAGGCGCTCATCGACCTCGTGGCGGTCGAGACCGACACGCCCCTCGCCGAGGCCGGCACCTTCGTACGGGCCGCCGGTGGCGCGCCGGCGAACGTTGCCGTCGGCGCGGCCAGGCTCGGCGTCCGCAGCGCGTTCCTCGGCAAGGTCGGCGCCGATCCGTTCGGCGACCACCTGGTCGCCACGCTGGCGGCCGCGGGCGTCGACACGAGCCTCATGGCCCGCGACCCGCAGGCCCGGACCGGCTTGGCGTTCGTGAGCCGGCACGGGGGCGACCGCGAGTTCCTCTTCTACCGCCACCCCGCGGCCGACCAACGACTGCGCGTCGACGAGGTGGACGACGGGCGCGTCGCGCGCTCCGAGGTCATGCACTACGGGTCGCTCAGCCTGGCCGTCTCCCCCGCACGCGAGGCCACCTTGCACGCCGTCGCCGTCGCCGGACGCGCGGGAGTGCTGCGGTCGCTCGACGTCAACCTGCGGCTCGAGGCCTGGGGCTCGACAGGCGAGGCCCGCGCCGCCATCCTGGCCGCGGCCGCTACGAGCGAGGTCGTCAAGGTGAGCGAGGAAGAGCTCGACTTCCTCGCCGGCGGCACGGGTGAGGCCGCGGCCACCAAGCTGCTCGGCGGAGCGACCGGGCTCCTAATCGTGACCCGCGGTGCGGCGGGGGCGAGCTACTACCTCGCCTCGGGCAACGGGGTCGCGGCCGGCCACGTCCCCGGGTTCGCCGTCGCCGCGCTGGACACGACGGGCGCGGGCGACGCGTTCGTCGCGGGTCTCCTCACCGGCATCCTCGCGGACAGGAACGCGCTCACGGACCAGGGCGCCCTCGAGGCGGTGTTGCGACGCGCCAACGCCTGCGGCGCCCTGGCCACCACCCGGTTGGGCGCCATCCCGGCGCTGCCTACGGCGGCCGACCTAGCGGCGTTCCTCGCGGGCAGCTCCGTCACCCCCGCCTGAGCATCCTCGGGGCGCCGCGTGCCACACTGAACGCGTGACAGACACCGTGATCGTTCCCCAAGGCGTACCCACCCTCCAGGACGTCAAGGCGGCGCGCGAGCGCATCGCGGCGGGCGTCAGGCGCACCCCCCTGCTGCCGCTGACCGTCGAGCACGCGCGGTATCCGGTCTTCGTCAAGCCGGAGATGTTGCAGGCGGTCGGCTCGTTCAAGGTCCGCGGCGCGCTGAACTTCCTGGCCTCGCTGCCGGAGGACGTGAGGCAGCGCGGCGTGGTCGCGCACTCCAGCGGCAACCACGCGCAGGGGGTCGCGGCGGCGGCCAAGCGTTTCGGGGTGAAGGCCACCATCGTGATCCCCGAAGGCGCCCCTGCCGTCAAGGTCGAGAACACGCGCGCGCTCGGAGCCACGGTGGTGCGCTGCGAGAACACGCAAGCGGCGCGCGAGGAGACCACCGCGGCCATCGCGAGGAGCGAGGGCGCCACCATCGTCCCCCCTTACGACCACCCCTGGATCGTGGCGGGGCAGGGTACCCTCGGGCTCGAGATCGCGGAGGACCTGCCGGAGGTGAAGAACGTGCTGGTGCCCGTCGGCGGCGGCGGCCTCGCCTCCGGAGTCGCGCTGGCGGTCACGGGCATGGTCCCCGGCGCGCGGGTCATCGGCGTCGAGCCCGAGTTCGCGGCGGACGCCAAGGAGTCGCTCGAGTCGGGCGAACGACGCAAGTGGTCCGCCGAGCAGGTCATGAGGACGATGGCCGACGGCGTGCGCACGCAGAGCATCGGCGTGCTGAACTTCGCCATGCTCCGTGACCTGCTCACCGGGATAGTCACGGTCTCGGAGGATGAGATCGCGCGCGCGGTGCGGCACTACGTCACCAGGGCCCACGTGGTGGTCGAACCGACCGGCGCCATCACCCTGGCTGCCCTCGAGCGCCTGTTGGCGACCGGCCGAGCGGGTGGCGTCGAGCTGCTTCCGGGTCCGACCGTCGTGGTCGCGAGCGGCGGCAACGTCGACCCGACGAGACTCTGCGCGCTGCTCGGCGTGCGCTGACGCGCATCATCACGGCCCGCACCGCGCCGCATGCTCAGGGCGCGTTGCCAGCCGGTCGGCGGCAGACTATCCTCATGTAGTGAACTCGCTCACCGTCCTGGTCCTCCTGCTCTTCACCGCGGTCGTGGCGCTCGCTCTGACCGTCTGGTCGGCGCTGGCCGTAGGGCGGAGACGTCGGGTGGAGCCGGCGGACGAACCGTACGAGGCGAGGAGCGCCGAGCGCGCCCGTGAGGTCCGGCCGCGCGAGCAGGTCACGACCCCGGCCGCCAAGCGCCCGGTGGT
>CAUJFI010000026.1 GCA_963170125.1 Deinococcota bacterium
GGGCATGTTCAACAAGCAGTACGGACTCGTGAACAACGTGCTCGGCCTTGCGGGTATCGAGCCCATCGGCTGGTTCAGCCAGTTCTGGACCTCGTTCACCGCCAACGTGGTCACGAACACCTGGCTCGGCTTCCCGTTCATGATGGTGGTGTGCCTCGGCGCGCTCCAGAGCATCCCGAAGGAGCTTTACGAGGCCGCCGAGGTCGACGGCGCCAGCAGGTGGCACCGATTCCGGCACATCACGTTGCCGCTGCTACAGCCGGCGCTCCTGCCGGCCATCATCCTGGGCTCGATCTGGACGTTCAACATGTTCAACATCGTGTACCTGGTCAGCGGCGGGCAGCCGGGCAACAGCACGGACATCCTCATCACCGAGGCTTACCGCTGGGCGTTCGAGCAAGGTCAGTACGGCTACGCGGCGGCGTATTCGGTGCTGATCTTCTTGATCCTGCTCTCGTACTCGCTGCTCACGCAGCGGGTCGCGAAGAAGGCAGAGGGGGCCTACGCGTGAAGCGCCAGCTCGGCGTTCATCTGTTCCTGGGCGCGTTCGTCATGCTCACGCTCTTTCCGGTCCTGTGGGTCGTGAAGATGGCGCTGCGGCCTTCGCAGGAGTTCGCGACGTCGCTGAACCCGCTGCCGACCGAGCTCGATCTCGGCAACTTCGCCGACGTCGTGGGCGATCCGCTCTTCGGTCGGCACCTGCTCAACTCGTTCGTCGTGAGCGGCGCGACGACGCTGGTGGGCGTGCTGCTGGCGTGCACGGCGGCTTACGCGTTCAGCCGGTTCCGCTTTCCTGGCCGGCGGGCGGGTCTGGTGGCGTTCCTGGTGACACAGATGTTCCCAGGCACGCTGATGATGATCCCGTTGTACTACCTGCTCGACGCGCTGCACCTGCTGGACGCGGTGGCCGGCCTGGTGCTCGTCTACAGCACCACCGCCATCCCATTTTGCGTCTACATGCTCAAGGGCTACTTCGACACGATCCCGCGGGAGCTCGAAGAGAGCGCGGTCATCGACGGGGCCGGGCAGTTCACCATCTTCTGGCGCATCGTCCTGCCGCTGTCACGTCCCGCCGTCGCCGTCACGGCGCTGTTCAGCTTCATGACCGCGTGGAATGAATACATCCTCGCGGCGACGTTCATGAGCGACGAGCGCGCCTACACGCTCCCCGTGAAGCTGCAGCACTACGTCGGAGACTACACGACCGAGTGGGGGCACTTCGCGGCGGGGGCGATCCTCGTCAGCGTCCCGGTGATGGTCCTCTTCTTCGTGCTCCAGAAGCACCTGGTGGGCGGCCTGACCGCGGGCGGCGTGAAGGGCTGATGGAGCACCTCGAACGTTACTGCGCGCTCGTCGACGACCCCGACGCCTTCCTCGCCGCCGCGCAGCGGCCGCTGCCGCGAGTGGTCTGGGCGAACCCGCTGCGGCAAGACCCCGAGATCACGGGGGAGACGGTGCGCCGGCTCTGCCCGGACGCCGCGCCGCTGGGCTGGTTCCCGAACGCGTGGCGCCTGCCGGGCGACGTGAAGCCGGGCAGCTGGACGGAATACATGCTGGGCCTCGTTCATGGGCAGGAGGAGGCCGCGCTGTGGGCGGCGCCGCTGCTCGGGGCGTCGCCCGGCGAGCGCGTGCTCGATCTGTGCGCCGCGCCCGGCAACAAGGCGGCTCAGATTGCGGTGGCCATGCACGACCGGGGCACGCTGGTGGCCAACGAGCGTCAGTTCGGCCGCCTCGCGCCGCTGCGCCGGACCCTCGAGCGCCTCGGCGTGACCTGCGCGGTCGTCACGCAGGAGGATGGCGGCAGTTTCCCTGGCGAGCCGGGCACCTACGACCGCGTCCTGGCCGACGTGCCGTGCTCCTGCGAGGGCACGAGCCGCAAGTCCGATGGCCGGCGCTGGGCGCAGCCGGAGCGCCACCGCGCTTCGATCGTCCAGGTACAGAAGGCGATCCTGCGGCGCGCGCTGAAGCTCGTGCGACCCGGTGGCACCGTCGTGTATGCGACCTGCACCTACGCGCCCGAGGAGAACGAGGCCGTGCTCGACGCGATCTGGACGGATTACGCCGTCATCGAGCCCGTCACACCGCCGCCCGGGCTCGAGACACGTCCAGGCATCGCCGCCTGGGAGGGGCGCACCTTCCGTCCCGACGTGGTGAATGCCGTGCGCCTCTGGCCCCACCACAACGACACGGGAGGGTTCTTCGTTGCGCGCCTCCGTCGCCTTTGAGCCGGTGCCCGATCAGGCGGCGGTGCTCGCCTGGCTCGAACACCGCTACGGCCTCTCGAGCGCGGTCTTCGCCGGCCACCGGTTCTGGCACCGACCCGGCTCGCCGGCGATCTGGATCGCCGCCGCCGACTGTCTGCCGCCCCCGGGTCTCCGTCTCGAGGCATGCGGTCTGTTGATGTCGCGGGAGCCGCTGCCGCGGGCCAAGCCGACGAGTGTGTTCCTGCAGCGCTTCGCCGCGAGCGCGACGCGCAACGTCGTCGACCTCGACACCGAGGGGACCGGCCGCTTTCTGCGGGGAGAGACTCAGCCGTTGCCGGCGGGGAGCGAAGGGAGGGGATTCTGCGTCGTGCGGGCGGCGGGGCGTGTGCTCGGCTGTGGTCAGGTCACCGACGGCGAGCTGGTGAGCCTGTTGCCCCGCGCGTGGGTGGAGATGCTTACTTGCGCTTGAGCGGGAACTGGTCCTTGCCCATGTGCATGACCATCTTGTCGCCCTTGGCGGTGACGGTCATCTCCTCTTCCTTGCCTTCCTTGCCCTTCGCCGAGAGGACGACCTTGTCGCCCTCGGCCGACTTGACCGTGTAGGAGCCCTCTTCGCTCTTGCCCATCATCGACACCTTGAAGGTGTCCTTGGTGAACTCGAACTCCATCGAGGACATCATGCCCTTGGCCATCTCGAGGGCCATCTTGCGCTGCTCCTCTGGCATCTTCTTGAACTCTTCCATCTCGGAGAGCGCGTCGACGTCGACCGTCCACTTGCCGATGATCTTGTCGGCGCCGCCGCCGCCGCCGGAGCAGGCGAGGAAGAACGAGGTGAGGAGCGCGAAGAGGACGAGACGGATGCTGGCCATGGGAACCCTCGATGCGAAGCCGGACTCACCGGCTGGTTGTGCACCGCGAGCGCAAAGGCGCCCGCGAGCGAACCCGGAGAGCCCGAACCGGCGCTCGGGGTGCTGAGAAACGGGGGGAGCGTAGGCGGGGGAATACCAATCGTCAACTACAAAGTTGCCGTCGGATTGGGCCGAATTCGGGCGCCTTGCGCGCGTTGACAACCCCTTCCGACGCGTTCTAGAAAGCGCCGTTTCCGCTGCCGAGAGTGAGCACCATGAGCTGGGACCATCGTCGCATCCGGCGTACTTTCCTCGACTACTTCGTGAAGAAATCCGGGCTCGAGCATCGCGAGGTGCCGTCGTCTCCGATCATCCCCTGGGACGACCCGACGCTTCTGTTCACGAACGCCGGCATGAATCAGTTCAAGGCCACGCTGCTCGGGCAGGAGAAGCGCGATTACACGCGTGCCTGCTCCGTGCAGAAGTGCATGCGTGTCGGCGGCAAGCACAACGACCTCGATGCCGTCGGCAAGGACGGCCGGCACCTGACCTGGTTCGAGATGCTCGGCAACTGGTCGTTCGGCGACTACTTCAAGCGCCCCACGATCGAGATGGCCTGGGATCTGTCGGTCAACGTGTACGGCCTCGATCCCACTCGCATCTACGCCAGCGTCTACAAGGACGACGAC
>CAUJFI010000027.1 GCA_963170125.1 Deinococcota bacterium
CTGAACACCTCACCCCCCTGGAACCATGAGATCATCAGGAGTTCGTCCGGGTCGGGAACGTCGAAGCGCACGCCGTACATCTCCTCGCGGGGAAGCTCGAAGTAGTCGGGCACGCCCAGCAGGAGCGGGTGACCGGGTTGCAGGCACCACAGGCGCTCCTTCTCGTCCGCCTCCCGCCACTTCAAGGACGCCGTGGTGCCGAGGATGCGCCGGAACGGCTTCGAGTAGTGGCCGGAGTGCAAGACCACCAGGCCCATGCCAGCGAGCACGGCGGCCTGCACCCTGTCGACGACGGCGTCGTCCACCAGGTCGTGCGCCTTGTGGCCCCACCAGAAGAGGACGTCGGTAGCGTCGACGACCTCCTGCGTCAGCCCATGCTCGGGCTCGTGGAGCGTGGCGTAGCCGACATCGGCCGTCGGGTGGGCGCGCTTCACGGCGGCGCCGACGACCGCGTGGATCCCGTCTGGGTAGACCTCGCGCACGACGGCGCTCTCGCGCTCGTGCAAGAACTCGTTGAAGACCGTCACCCGCATGCTTGCCTTCCCTCCCGGACCTGGCTGCGCTCGTCAGTCGGTCACGGCGCCGAGCGAGGCGCTCGAGACCTGCTTGGCGTACTTGGCCAGCACGCCGCGTTCGTAGCGGGGTGGCTTGGGCGCCCACCCGGCCCGGCGCCGGGCCAGTTCCTCCTCGCCTACCTCGAGCTGGATGAGGTTGTGCTCGGCGTCGATGGTGATGGTGTCACCTTCATGTACGAGCGCTATCGGCCCGCCGACGGCGGCCTCGGGCGCCACGTGGCCGACTACGAAACCGTAGGTGCCGCCGGAGAAGCGCCCGTCGGTGATGAGGCCGACCGAGTCGCCGAGGCCGCGGCCGATGATCGCGCTGGTGGGGGAGAGCATCTCGCGCATGCCGGGGCCGCCCTTGGGCCCCTCGTAGCGGATGACGATGACGTCGCCCGCCCGGATCTCGTCTGAGAGGATGGCCGCCAAGCACTCCTCCTCGCTCTCGAACACGCGCGCCGGCCCGCTGATGCGGGAGTGCGACAGGCCCGTCGTCTTGGCCACCGCGCCCTCGGGCGCCAGGTTGCCGCGGAGCACGTTCAGGTGGCCGTGCGCGTAGAGCGGCTCGTGGAACGGGTGGATGACGTCCTGCCCGGCGGGCGGCTGGGACGGCACGGAGGCGAGGTTCTCCGCCACCGTCCTACCCGTGCAGGTGATGCACTCCCCGTGCAGGAGGCCGTTGTCGAGCAGCATGCGCATGACGCGCGGGATGCCGCCGGCGGCGTGCAGGTCGGTGGCGACGTAACGACCGGACGGCTTGAGGTCGCAGAGTACCGGGGTGGTGCGCCGCAGCTCCTCGAAGTCGTCGAGCGTGAGGTCGACGTCCATCGCATGGGCGGCCGCGATGAGGTGCAACACGGCGTTAGTGCTGCCGCCCACGGCCATCACCACGCGGATGGCGTTCTCGAACGCCTCGCGCGTCATGATCCGGCGCGGCGTGATGTCCTGCTCGATCAGCGTCAGGAGCGCGCGCCCACTGTCGGCGGCGCTCTCGACCTTCTCGGCGTCGGGGGCCGCCATGGTGCTCGAGTACGGCAGGGCCATGCCCATCGCCTCGATGGCCGACGACATCGTGTTGGCCGTGTACATGCCGCCGCAAGAGCCGGGACCCGGGCAGGCGGAGCGCTCGATGGCCTGGAACGTCGGCAGGTCCATGCGACCTGCGGCGTGCGCGCCGACCGCCTCGAAGACGCTCACGATGGTGAGGTCCTTGCCGTCGTGATGGCCGGGCTTGATGGTGCCGCCGTAGACGAAGATGCTCGGGATGTCGAGGCGCGCGAGCGCGATCAGGGCGCCGGGCATGTTCTTGTCGCATCCGCCGACGGCTAGCATGCCGTCCATGCTCTGGCCCCTGCCCACCGTCTCGATGCTGTCCGCGATCACCTCGCGCGAGACGAGCGAGCACTTCATGCCCTCCGTGCCCATGGAGATGCCGTCCGAGATGGTGATGGTGCCGAAGAGCTGCGGCATGCCGCCGGCGGCGCGAACGGCCGTCTCGGCGGCGGCGGCGAGCTCGCCGAGGCCGGAGTTGCACGGCGTGATCGTGCTATGGCCGTTGGCGATGCCGATGATCGGCTTGTCGAAGTCGGCGTCCTGAAAACCGACGGCTCGGAGCATGGCGCGGTTGGGCGCGCGCTGGTCGCCCTGGGTAGTCGTGGCGCTGCGGCGCCGCGTCTTGGTGATGGTCGTTGACATGGTGGGCTCCTTACGCTCGGCGCATCATATAACCGCCGCGTTCGACGGGCTTATCCGCCAGGACCGGCCGCGGCGTGCCGGAGAGGGCTGCCTTCCGCACCGAACCGCGGGCGGCCGCGGGTCCGGTACCGCGGGGGCGCACCCGCAAGGCGTGCACGTTGCGCCAGCTACGCGAGCCTGGCGATCACGGCGGCCGTGAAGGCGGCCGTGCCGGCGCTGCCGCCGAGATCCACCGTCGGGCTCTCCAG
Organism: Deinococcota bacterium; assembly: GCA_963170125.1. Taxonomy (GTDB): domain Bacteria; phylum Deinococcota; class Deinococci; order Deinococcales; family Trueperaceae; genus JAAYYF01. The sequence continues at coordinate 2,504 of CAUJFI010000027.1, forward strand.
CAGCGCCGCTTGCACGGCGCTCTCCAGGCCGTCCGCCGCCGCCGCCTCGTTCAGGCCGTGGCGCAGCAGCATCGCGGCGGAGAGCATGGTGCCGACGGGGTTGGCGATCCCCTTGCCCGCGATGTCGGGTGCGCTGCCGTGAACGGGCTCGTAGAGCCCGACGCTGCCGCCCAGGCTGGCCGAGGGCAGCACGCCGAGCGAGCCGGGGATCACGGCGGCCAGGTCGGAGAGGATGTCGCCGAACAGGTTACCCATGACGAGGACGTCGAAGGCGCGCGGGTCGCGCACGACCTGCATGGCGGCGTTATCGATGTAGAGGTGATCGAGCTCGACGTCCGAGAACTCGCGCCTATGCAGGTCGACCACCACGTCGCGCCAGAACTGCGAGACGTCGAGCACGTTCGCCTTGTCGACGTTCGTGACGCGGCCGCGGCGCAGGCGCGCGGCCTCGAAGGCCACGCGCGCGATGCGCTCCACCTCGTAGCGCTCGTAGACCATCGTGCTGACGCCCCGGTCGGCCTCCACGAAGGACGGCTTACCGAAGTAGATGCCACCCGTGAGCTCGCGGATGATGAGGAGGTCGGTGCCCCGCGCGCGCTCCTCGCGCAAGGGGGAGAGGCGTTCCAGACCGGGGAAGACGCGCACCGGGCGCAGGTTGGCGAAGACCTGTAGATGCTTCCGCAGCGCGAGGATGCCGGATTCGACGCGCTTCTCGCGCGGTAGCCGGTTCCAGGGGTGGTCGCCGACCGGCCCGCCGGCCGAGCCCATCAGGACCGCGTCCGAGCGCGCGGCCGCGTCGCGTGTGACCTGGGGGAGGGGCTCGCCGTGGCTCTCGATGGCGTTGCCGCCGAACGGCAGGCGTTCGAACTCGAAGGCGAGGCCGTGGCGTGGCGCCAGCGCCTCCAGGGTCTCCAACGTGGCATCGATGACCTCCGGCCCGATGAAGTCGCCCGGTAGTACCGCGATGCGGTAGCTCATGCCCCAGCCCCGCGCACCACGTAGCCGCGCTCGGCGGCGAGGGCCTTGACGCGCTCGACGCCCTCGAGGAGCTCGCCGATCGGGTCCCAGTAGCCGGTCAGGAGCGCCTCGCGGGCCGTGTCGCGGACGCCGGCCGGGTAGGTCTTGCCGCCGGCGCGCACTTCCTGCGCGGCTACGTCGATGACGACCTCAGCGCTCGGGTCGCGCTCGCTCAGCTCGGCCAGCTCCTTGCGGCCGGCATCGTCGACGACGGCGCAGACGAGGCCGAGCGTGGTGCAGTTGCCGAAGAAGATCTCGGCGAACGAGCCCGCGATGATGCCCTTGAAGCCGGCGCGCATGATCGACTGCGGCGCGTGCTCGCGGCTCGAGCCGCAGCCGAAGTTGTCCCCCGTCACGATGATGGCGGCGCCCGCTCTCCGCGGGTCGTCGAGCGGGTGACCCTTGCTGTTGCCGTCGGCGTCGAAGCGCTCGTCGAAGAAGAGCCCCTCGCCCATGGTCTCGAACGTGACGGCCTTCAGGTAGCGCGCGGGGATGATGCGGTCGGTGTCGATGTCGTTGGCCATGATGGGCACGGCGGTCCCTCGGGCCTCGGTGACTGGTGTCAGCGCCATGTCAGGCAACGGCCTTCCCGGTGCCGAAGACCTCGCGGGCGTCGGACACCATGCCCGTGACGGCGGCGGCGGCGACCATCACTGGGCTCATGAGCACGGTGCGCCCGGTCGGTGACCCCTGGCGCCCCTTGAAGTTGCGGTTGGAGGACGAGGCACACAGTTGGTCGCCTACGAGCTTGTCCGGGTTCATGGCGAGGCACATGCTGCAGCCCGCGTCGCGCCACTCGAAACCGGCCTCCTTGAGCACGGTGTCGATCCCGAGCTTCTCGCACTCGAGCTTCACGAGGTGTGAGCCGGGCACCGCGATGGCCTGGACGTCCGGGTGCACCTTGCGCCCCCGCATGACCCTGGCGACCTCGACGAAGTCCGTGATGCGGGCGTTCGTGCACGAGCCGAAGAACGCCACGTCGACCTTCGTCCCCTTGATGGGCGCGCCGCCCGTCAGCTTCATGTGGCTGAGCGCCTCGGCCACGCCCGCCTTGTCGTGCTCCGGGGCGCCTTCCACCGTCGGCACGAGCTCGTCGATGGCGATGGCCTGGCCCGGGTTGATGCCCCAGGTCACGGTCGGCGGCACGTCGGCCGCGTCGATCACCACCACGTCGTCGTAGTGGCAGCCCGGGTCGGAGGCCAGCGCCCGCCAGCTCTCCACGGCGGCCGCCCACGCCGCGCCCTTGGGCGCGTACGGCCGGCCCTCGAGGTAGGCGAACGTGGTCGCGTCCGGGTTGACGTAGCCGCAGCGCGCGCCCCCCTCGATGGACATGTTGCATACCGTCATGCGCTCTTCCATCGTCATGGCGTCGAACGTCGTGCCGGCGTA
>CAUJFI010000028.1 GCA_963170125.1 Deinococcota bacterium
GAAGCACCCGCCCCCCCCGCCGCCGCGCACGCTCGGCCACGGCCTCGCCGCCGCCGTGCTCTTCCAGGAGGCGGACGACGCCGCCGCCCACTACGAGGACACGCGCTCGGCGGCGGACGGAGCGCTCACCCTCGAGGTGACCCGCGCCAGCCGCGACGCGGACATCGATGGCGTCAGCGTGCGCGTCGGCGACGCGATAGGGCTGGTCGACGGAGTACTGCGCGTAGCGGAGAGCGACGCGGAGGCCTGCTTGGTCGCGCTGCTCGACGCCCGCGCCGACGGTTACGGCGTAGCCACCCTGTTCCACTCGACGGAGGCCGCCGAGGGCGTCCCGCGGCTCGTCGAGCGGATCGCGGCGGCGCACCCGGACCTGGAGCTCGAGGTGCATGCCGGCGGGCCCGACCTGTACGCCTACGTGATGGTGCTCGAGTGAGCGCGCGGATGCTCGCGCGCATGCGCGCTCCGGCACGAAGATGGGCGCTTCATTAAGGGCGGCGAGGCCGGCGCCCACGTCGTTCACCGCGCCGCGCCTTAGAGTGCGGGCTGGTACTTTCGGAAGGAGGCCTCTCATGAAGCGCTTCAACTTGACCGTGGCGGCCTTGATCGTCGTCACGCTCCTGCTCTCGGCCTGCAAGATCACTATCTTGCCCGGCCCGCCGCCGGCGGACTTCACGGTGACGGCGAACACCAGCCCGGATACGTCGGTGTGGAGCGGCAGGATCGCGGCCGGCCAGTCGCTCAACTTCAAGCTCACGGTGCCGGCGAGCGTGAGCGGCTCCAGTGACGTGGTCTACATCGAGCTCGACCAGGACCTCAACCTCGAGCTGCGCAGCCCGACCACCTACAACATCGTCGCCAGCAGCTCCAGCGCGCGCTATTACGCTCCGGAGCGTGGCGGCCTCGTCATCACGGCCGCCGACCTCGAGGCGCAAGCCATCACAGATAACCGCAAATGTGGTGGCAGCTGCGTGATCATCCCGGCCGGCGGCTCGTCGAGCTACTACGTCCGCGTCGTCAACACGACCGCGAGCGCCTCCGACGTCGACCTGTACTTCTTCGGCGAGGCCGAGATGGACACCGGCGAGGACAACGACTCCATCGGCACGGCTACCCTGTTCGACCTGGGCGCCTCGAGCGGCGACCAAGGCGCGATCGAGCTCATGTACGACCAGGACTACTGGCGCGCCTCGACCTCCGGCTCCGTCGAGTTCATCACGGCCGCCGGCAACCCGGTCGACCTGCGCCTCGAGGTCGTGAACAGCGCCGGCCAGCGGCTCCTCGGGCCCATCGGCAACGGCGGCACGGTGAGCGTCATCACCGGCGACTACCTGCTCGTCTACTCGGCGTCCAACCGCGCGGGGGCCCCGGCCTCCAGCCAGTACACGCTCCTGGGTGACCTCTGAGCCGGATGAGCGTTCGGTGGGCCGCTTCGCGAGCCGCCTGAGCCCTCGGTAGGGCCCACCGGGTCTCTCACCACCTCCACGCATGGGTCGGTACACTCGGCCCATGCGTCCTCGTTTCCCATGGGCGGTTCTGGCCCTGGCGACCCTCGTCATGCCGCTGGCCACCGCGGCGTTCGGCCAGGTCTGCCAGGCCGAGTTGGCCGCCGACTTCGACGCCGCGTCGCTGAGCCGGCCGCCCACGGGTCTCGACGCCGCCGTGGCCTTACGCCGCGCCGTCGAGCTCGTCGAACCGGCGCTGCCGCCCTTGCAGTACGACAAGCCGGTGCCGGTCGACCCGGGCTCCCCCGCGTACGGGAGCGTCAAGTACCTAGTGGAGCGCAAGCTCCTGCCGCTGAGCTGGACGGAAGGCGACCTGACGGGCGAGGCCTGGGCGGCCATGCTGGGCGGCTTCCTCGCCTGGTACGAGCTGTCTCCCGGCCGGTACGATGCCCCCGCCGATGTCGCCGAGCTGCTCACCGACATGGGCGAGGTGCTCGGCCGCGTGTCGCGTGCGATCAGGCCCGCCGCGCTGCTGGCGACGGACCAGTCGGACGGCCGCCGCACGTCGTTCTGGGCGATCATCTGGAACTGGACGGTCTACCCGCGCCTGCTCGTGGTGCGCCCGGACCCCGACGCCGGCACGCGCCCCAACGACGCGCTCGCCGCGCTCTCCAACTGTGCCATGCACGTCTCCGCCTACATCTCGGCGCCGGAGGAGACGGCCAAGAGCTTGTTCATCACGCACAACAGCTCGCGCATGTACGTGGTGGCGAGCCAGCCCGGCAAGAACGGTTTCTGGCCTTTCGCCGTCGCCCCCGGTGAGGAGCTGTCCGCGTTCGCGTTCGACCTCCCAGACCTGAGCGGGGTGCGGGTGTACGCGGCGGTCTTCGACGGTCCGGAGGTGGGCTTCGGGACGCTCCTCGGCCTACTGTGGCGGGTGCGCACGAACGTGGCCCCGACGGCGCTTATGGGCTACCTGAGCACGCCGCGCCACTAAGCCCTGGCGGCCAGCGCCCCTTCCAGGTCCTCGCGCATCGCCGCGGCGGCCGTACGTGCCGCCGCGCCCACTTCCCTCAGGCTCGTGGCCGCGGCCGCCCCGGCGGGGTACGTGATGCTCCTGGCCGCGTTGACGACGGCGCCCCAGCCGTTGGCGTCGAAAGCGTGGGCCGCGTCGGCGGCGCTCCCGCCCTGGGCGCCGTAACCGGGGACGAGGAACAGGCTGGACGGTAGCTTGGCGCGCAGCTCGGCGCTCGCGGCCGGGTGGGTGGCCCCGACGACGGCGCCGAGCGCGGTGTAACCCCATGCGTCGCGCGGCAGGGCGGCGGCGCGCTCGGCCAGCGCGTTCGCCAACCGGAGGTAGAGCGGCTCGCCGGCGGGGGAGCGCGCCTCCTGCAGGTCGGCGCTGCCGGGGTTGGACGTGCGCACGAGCACGAAGAGGCCACGCCCGTGCTTCTCCGCGGCCGCGATGAAGGGCTCGAGTGCGTCGAGCCCGAGGTACGGGTTGACGGTTAGGGCGTCCGCCGCCAGGTCACCTTCCGTCAGGTACGCGGTCGCGTAGGCCTCGGCGGTCGAGCCGATGTCGCCGCGCTTGGCGTCCAGGATCACGGGTAGATCGAGGCCGCGCGCATGGTTCATCACGGTTGCGAGCGCCTCGAGCCCGGGCAGCCCGAGCGCCTCGAAGAACGCCGATTGCGGCTTGCAGCACGCCACGAGGTCGTGCGCGGCGTCGAGCACGGCGACGAAGTAGTCGGTGACGGCCTGCGCCGTCGCGTGGGCGCCGGCCTTGCCCGCCGTCAGCGGATGGGCTTCCGGGCGCGGGTCCAAGCCCAGGCAGACGACCGAACGCGCCGCTCTGGCGCGGGCGTGGAGGCGTTCGCTGAAGGTGTCGTCGCGCCGGGGCGCCGTCAGGCCGACGGGGGAGGCGTTCAGGCGCGCGCCTCCTGGTCGCGCCCATGGCAGTGCTTGTACTTCTTGCCGCTACCGCAGGGGCACGGGTCGTTGCGGCCGACCTTGTCCTCCACGCGGATGGGCGACGTCGGCCCGGAGCCGCGCGCCGGTCCGGCCGCCCGTTGCGGGCCGCTCGCGGCCGCCGCGGCCATGCCGCCCGACTCGGCCTGGCTGTACTGGACGGGCGCCTGCCGCTGCTGGCGCCGCTCGAGGCGCTGATCCACGTTCACTTGGACGCGGAAGAGGAGCTTGGCGACGTTGAGGCGGATGTTGGCGTTCATCTCCTCGAAGAGGTTGTAGCCCTCGAACGCGTACTCCTGCAGGGGGTTGCGCTGCCCGTAGCCGCGCAGGCCGATGCCCTGGCGCAGCACGTCCATGTTGTGGAGGTGCTCCTTCCAGTGCTGGTCGACGACTTGCAGGACGATGAAGCGCTCGAGCTCGCGGAGCAACGGCGCACCGAGCTCCACCTCGCGCGCCTGGTATGCCGTCTCCATCTGCTCGACGAGCTCGTCCGTGACCTCGTCGGGCTGTTTGCCCCGGTACTTCTCGAAGTCCATGCCCTCGAAGACGGGCACGGCGTCGGCGAGCGACGTGCGCAGCGCCGTCACGTCCTGCTCCTCGTGCTCGAGCTGCGGGTTGAGGTAGCGCTGGACCTGGGCATCGACGTAGTTGGCGATCATCTCCTGCACGTCGTCGGACATGTCGTTGCCGAGGAGGACCTCGCGGCGCTGGGCGTAGATGACCTCGCGCTGCTTGCTCATGACGTTGTCGTACTCGAGGAGCTGCTTGCGGATGCCGAAGTTGCGGTCCTCGACGCGTTTCTGGGCGCGCTCGATGGCGCCCGTGACCATGCGGGCCTCGATGGGCTGCGAGTCGTCCATGCCGAGGCGATCCATCATGCCGAGCACGCGCTCGTTGGCGAAGAGGCGCATGAGGTCATCCTCGAACGACACGTAGAAGCGGCTCGAGCCCGGGTCTCCCTGGCGGCCGGCGCGGCCGCGGAGCTGGTTGTCGATCCGGCGCGACTCGTGGCGCTCGGTGCCGATGATGTGCAAGCCGCCAAGGCCGACGACCTTCACGTGGTCGGCGTCCGCCTCGTCCCGCAGGTTCTCGAGGCGGGGGAGGATGTCTGGGCTCAGACCGTCGAGCTTCGCCAGGGCGGCGCGGGCCTCGTTGGGCTTGCGCATCATGATGGCCTTGATGAACAGCTCCGTGTCGGAGTCGTAGCGGTCGAAGCCCTCGCGCTCGAGCAGCTGACGAGCGAGCCATTCTGCGTTGCCGCCCAGCACGATGTCGGTGCCGCGGCCGGCCATGTTAGTGCTGATGGTGACGGCGCCCGACCTGCCGGCCTGGGCGACGATCTCGGCCTCGCGGCCGTGGTACTTGGCGTTGAGGACCTCGTGCTGGATGCCGCGGCGCTTGAGGAGCTTGGAGAGCCGCTCGGAGGCGTCGATCGTCACGGTGCCGACGAGGATGGGCTGGCCCGTGGCGTGCACGGCCGCGATCTCCTCGACGACGTTCGCGAACTTACCCTCCTCCGTGCGGAAGATGATGTCTTCCTCGTCCTTGCGGATCACGGCCTTGTTCGTCGGGATGACCAGGACGTCGGTGGAGTAGATCTCCTGGAACTCCTTCTCTTCCGTCTTGGCGGTGCCGGTCATGCCGGCGATCTTGCCGTAGAGCTTGAAGAAGTTCTGGTACGTGATGGTGGCGAGCGTCTGGTTCTCGCGCTCGATCTTCACGCCTTCCTTGGCCTCGATGGCCTGATGCAGGCCCTCGCCGAAGCGCCGCCCCGGCATGAGGCGGCCGGTGAACTCGTCGACGATCACGATCTGGCCGCTGTCGTCCTTCACGTACTCCTGGTCGAGCTGGTAGTGCTCGGCCGCGCGCAGCGCCTGGCGCAGCATGTGGCCGATCTCCATGTTCTCCGGGCTGAAGATGTTGTCGATGCCGATGAGCTTCTCGGCCTTCGCGATGCCGGCCTCCGTGAGGTGGATGTCCTTCGACTTGGCGTCGGCGGAGTAGTCGCCGGTCGCGGGCTTGTCGCCCTCGGCGGGCTCACCCTTATCGAGCTGCGTGGCGATCTTGGCCATCGTGTAGTACTTGTCGGTGGCGAGTTCGGCCGGCCCGGAGATGATGAGGGGCGTGCGCGCCTCGTCGATGAGGATGGAGTCGACCTCGTCGATGATCGCGTAGTTGAGGGGCGTGTCCTCGCGCAGCACGAGCTGGTCGGGGCGGAACGCCATGTTGTCGCGCAGGTAGTCGAAGCCCAGCTCGGAGTTCGTGATGTAGGTGACGTCGTTGCGGTAGGCCTCGCGCCGCTTGGCGCCGTCCGTGTCGTGCTGGATGACGCCGACCTTGAGGCCCAGGCCGCGGTAGACGGGACCCATCCACTCGGCGCCGGTCCTGGCCAGGTAGTCGTTGGTGGTCACCAGGTGAGTGCCTTTGCCGGAGAGAGCGTTGAGCGCCAATGCGAGGGTGGCGACGAGCGTCTTACCCTCGCCCGTCTTCATCTCCGCGATGCGCCCGGTGTGCAGGGCAGCGCCACCGATGAACTGGACGTCGTAATGCCTGAGGCCGAGGTAGCGCTTGGCAGACTCCCGCGTGAGGGCGAAGGCCTCGGGCAGGAGCGCGTCGAGGCTCTCGCCGCCCTCCAGATGCCGCCGGCGCAGGGCGGCGTAGGCCTCGGCGAGGCTCTCGATGGCCTCCGTCGTGGCCTCCAGCGCGTTAGCCGCGTGGACGGCCTCCGCCTGGAAGCGCCTGACCTCGCGGTCGTTGTTGTCGAACAGCTTCTGAACGAATCCGAGCATCTCGTCAAGGACCTTTCCGCGTAGGCGCCTGGCCGCTCACCTTTGGAGGACCCAGGGGTGCTTACCGCCTGGCGCGCTTCGAAGCCAACGGCTGCTGGCCGGCGCGCCCGCTGCGGAGTCAACAGGGCACTCTAGCACGCGACCCGGCGCGTCCCCTGCAGCATGTGGAACGTCAGCGCGTGGCTTCGGGCCGACGGAACCCAGGGGTCGCGGCAGCATCCCTGGCCACCACGGAGCGCCCAGGAGGACGCCGCGCCTACGGCCTCAAGCTGGCGCCCTGACGAGCGTCAGCGTGTTGCTGCCGTACTGCTTCCGCCGCACGTCCGCGCCGGCGAGGGCGGGGGAGCTCATCTCGCTCGGGTGTTGGAGCACGTACAGGCCGTTCGGGCGGACGGCGCCGGAGGCGAGGAGGGCTGCGAAGATGGAGCGCAGGTCGTCGGGGTACGGCGGGGCGGCGACGAGGACGTCGAACTCGGCCGGGTGGGCCCGCGCGTACGCCACGGCGTCTCCGGCGTGCACCTCGATGCGCAGCCCGAGGTCACGGGCGTTGTCGCGGATGACGGCAGCCGCCGAGCGCGCCAGGTCGACGCAGACGGCGTCCCAGCCCCGGCTGGCCGCCTCGAGGCCCATGGCGCCACTGCCGGCGTAGAGGTCGAGGAACCGGCCGCGGGGCTCGAAGGCGATGATGTCGAAGAGCGCCTCGCGCAGGCGTGACGGACTGGGCCGCGTCCCGCGCGGCGGCACCTTCAGCGGTCTGCCTTTCGCGCTGCCTGCCAGTATGCGCGGGCTCGCCATGCCCACGAGCATAACCGCGCGGGTGGGGCGGGCGCGGCCGTTGGCCCCGCCGCGCCCGTTGGCCCGCCTGTGACGCGCGCAGCGAGGCGCGCTAGACTGGGCTCTCGTGATTCGCAACCTCGAGCCCGACGAACTCGTGTGGTTCATGGGCCGCGCCCTCGCTTTCGTCGGGCACGCCGATCCACACGGGCTCGCCCTGCGCCTCAACGCGCGCCTGAAGGACCCGGTGGCCGACTCCGCGCGCTGCTACGTCAACTCTCGGCCCGACTCGGAGCCGAGCGCCGGCCTGTTCGTCGAGATGCGCGGCAGGGGAGCCGGTGCGCGTACGGCGACGCTCACGAGCGTCTGGCATGCCGGCGACCCGGGGGCGCTCGTGGCGCTGATCGAGCACGTGATCGGTCGCGAGGCGCCGGAGGCGGTCACGGTGCCCCTCCACCTGCTCGGCTCCGCCACGGCGCGTACCCTCGAGGAGTTGCTCGTGCCGCTCGGGTTCGAGCGCGACGAGGTGCGCCGCATGCGCTTCGAGCTCACCGAGGTCCCGCCCCTCGGGCGGCCGCTCGTCCTCGAGGCTTGGCAGCCCGACAGCGAGGCGAGCTTCAGGGAGCTGTTCGAGACGTGCGAGGGCGGGCGCGTCGGTGACGCCCGGTGGTCGTACTTGAAGCGCCAGGCCGGGGCGTTCCAGCCGGACCTCTGGTTCGTGGCGCGCGACGGGCTCGACCAGGACCCGGTCGGCTACGCGTTCACCGGCGCTACGAGTCAGGAACTCGACGCGAGCTACGAGCTGACGGCCGTCGGGGTGCTCAGGAGCCACCGGGGCGACAGCGAGATGCTGAGGCGGCTGGTGGTAAGCACGCTGCGCGAGCTGGCGGGGAGGAGCCCGGTCGGCAGCGTTCACACGACGCAGGGCTCTGCCGACCCCAAGCTCGGTGTCATCCTCGCCTCGCTCGGCTTCACCGCCCTGGAGAAGACGCCGCTGTTGGTGCGGTCGCCGCGCTGATCGGCCGACCCTGCGCGTCCACTGCGGGGCCTCACGGCCCCCAGCGGTGGGTTGCGCCCGTCAGGGCCTCCCCCGGTGGGCGGGCAGGTAGCGCTCCCAGATCGGGTCGATGTCTGGCATGACCCCGTAGGCGCTCGAGAACATGAAGCGCGGCGCGTACGGCTTGCGCAGCAGGCGCAGCCCCGCCTCCTCGGGCGTCCGGTCGCGTTTCTTGGCGTTGCACGCCTTGCAGCAGGCCACGACGTTCTCCCAAGTCGTCCCGCCGCCCCGGCTCCGCGGCATGACGTGGTCGAGCGTCAGGTCGAACGTGTGGCGCGAGCAGTACTGACACATGTGGTCGTCGCGGCGGAAGACGTTCTTGCGGTTGAACGCCACGCGTTGCCTGAAGGGCCCGCGCACGAAGCGACGCAGCTTGACCACGCTCGGTACGGGGAAGAGGGCGTTGGGAGAGCGCAGGAAGTAGCCGGAGTCCTCGACCCGCTCGACCACGTCGTGCATCAGGAGCCCCACCGCCCGCTTAACGGAGCAGACGTGCAGGGGCTCGAACGATCCGTTCAGGATCAGCACCCGGGCCCCGTTCAGGTTCGCGAGCGGGCGGACCGCGCCCTCGGACGCTGCGGCTCGCGAGTCGGGAGCCTCGGTGGCCGGTAGGGTCGCGGCGGTACTGGTGTCGGCTTCGGTAGCGGTCCGGCCTCCATCGTGCAGCGTTGCGCGAGAGTATAGCAGGCGCCAGCTCAGCGTGCGCGCCGGCTAAGCGGGTTCGAGGGCCAGGGCCAGCAGGCGCCTCACGAGCTCGGGGAAGGCGACGCCGGCCTGTGCCCAGAGCCGCGGGTACATACTGTGCGGCGTGAAGCCAGGCATGGTGTTGATCTCGTTGAGGAGCAGCGCGCCGGTGTCTTGCACATAGAAGAAGTCGACGCGCGCCAGCCCCCTGGCGTCGATGGCCGTGAAGGCGCGCAGCGCCGCCTCCCTGCAGGCGGTCGCGACCGCCTCCGGGACGTCGGCCGGAACGCAAAGTTCGGTGAGCCCGTCGGAGTACTTGGCCTCGTAGTCGTAGAACGCGCTCGTGTACTTGACCTCGCCGACGGGGCTGGCGGCCGGGGTGTCGTTGCCGAGGACCGCGACCTCGAGCTCCCGCGCTCCGACGGCGGCGGCCTCAACGATCACGCGGCGGTCGTGCGCCAGTGCCGCCGCCAAGGCCTCCGCCAGGCCGGCCGCGTCTGCCACTCTCGAGATGCCGATGCTCGAGCCGAGGTTGGCTGGCTTGACGAACAGCGGGTACCCGAGGCGCGCGAGGCGGGCGCGGACCTCCTCAGGCGCCGCCAGCCAGTCGCGGCTCGTGACGGGCTCGTAGGCGACCTGTGGGAGGTGGTGGGCAGCGAACGCCGCCTTCATCGCCAGCTTGTCCATCCCGACCGCGCTGGCGAGGACGCCGGAGCCGACGTAGGGGACGCCCATCACGTCGAGAAGCCCCTGGACACGGCCGTCTTCGCCGTAAGGGCCGTGGAGGAGGGGGAAGACGACATCGAAGCTACGCAACGTCGCCTGCAGGCCCCCCTGCAGGTCCGCCAGGACGCTCCCGTGCGGGTCCGTCAGCGCATCGCTCGTTCGGGCCGCGGTGGCCGGCGCCTGCCTCGGCTCGAGGGCGAGCGCCCGCCGCGACTCGGCCGGCCCGAGCAGGCTGCCGTCCTTGGCGATCACGACGGGGGTTACGCGCAGCTCCGCCGCGGCGGCCATGACCGCTCGGGCGGACGCGAGCGAGACCTCGTGCTCCGCGGAGCGGCCGCCGCAGAGGAGCAGCACGCGCGGGCTGGTCGTCATGCGCACGCGCCCAGGGCTATGTGTAAGTTACACATGGGTAGTAGATTACTGCCTCGCACCATGCGAAGCAAGGTGCGACGGTCCGTGGGGCGGCGCGAGGGGTCAGGCGCTCACGCCCACCAGCGCGGCTCGCGCCGCTCGAGGAACGCGCGCACCCCCTCGGCGAGCTCCTCGCCCGTCCTGGCCGCGACGTTGGTGGCGACGGCCAATCGCAGCCCCTCCGCGAGCGGGCGGCCAGGCGCTTCGAGTAGTAGCCGTTTCGTGAGCGCGAGCGAGCCCGGCGCGTTGCGGGCGAGCTCCGCCGCCTTGGCACACGCCGACTCCAGGACCTCGCCGTCCGCGACCACGCTGTTGACGATGCCCATGCGCTCGGCCTCCTCGGCCCCGACGAGGCGCGCGCTGAGGAGCAGATCGCGGGCGTGCTTCTCCCCGACCTGGCGCACGAGCAGCACGCCGACGAGCGCGGCCACGAAGCCGATGCGCGCTTCCGTGTAACCGAGCTTCGCCCCACGCCCCATCACCGCGAGGTCGCAGGCGGTCACGAGCCCGGCCCCGCCGGCCACCGCGGGTCCGTTCACGGCCGCGACCACCGGCTTCGCGAGGGTGAGCAGCCGCACGTAGAGCGCCGCCAACTCCTCGGAGTCGCGCCGGTGCTCCGCCTCGTCGTGCGCGAGGGTGCCCTCCAGCTCAGCCAGGTCGAGGCCGGCGCAGAACGCCTTGCCGGCCCCCGTGAGCACGATCGCCCGCACGGCGGCGTCGCTCTCCGCCCACGCCAGGGCGGCACTCAGGTCGGCTCGCAAGGCGCGCGAGAGAGCGTTCCGGCGCTCCGGGCGGTGAAGGGTGAGCACCGCGACCTTGCCACGCACCTCGCGCGCTACGGTCGACGACTCGGGGTCGGTCATGCCGGATGATACCGGTAGCGGGCGAACTGCGAACTAACCGACTGCGCGCCGTGCGCGTCGCCGGGTACGCTCCGCGGTGTGAAGTCCCGCTCTCTCGCCACGCTCCTCGCCGCCGTGTTGGCCGGCGCCGCGCTGCTCACGGCCTGCGCCCCCGGCGCCGCAGTCCTTTCGCCGCCGACGTTCAAGCTGAACGCCGCCGACTCCGGTTTCGTTCGCATCGACCCTCCCGGCGTGGGCGACGGCTCCGCGCTCTTCCGCCTGGCGCTCACCGTCGAGAACCCCAACCCGGTCGGCGTGCGCCTCGCCGGCCTCGACGGCGACCTGTACCTGCGAGACGCGCGGGCGGCCTCCTCCTCGTTTCGCGGAGGCATCGACCTCCCGGCTCGAGCCAGCGCGCCGCTCGTGCTCGACGTCAAGGTGCCGCTCGGCGCCGCGCCGCTCCTGCTCGACGCCATCGGCAACTACGTGGCCGGCAACGCCGTGCCCTACCGCTTCGACGCGGCCGTGACGGTCGACGTCTTCGGGGCGCCGCAGCGCTTCCCCGCGTTCACGTTGGC
>CAUJFI010000029.1 GCA_963170125.1 Deinococcota bacterium
GAACGCGGCCGCGTCGTACGGTTGCAGGTCGTCCTTGCCTTCGCCAACGCCGATGAACTTGATCGGGATCCCGAGCTCGCGCGTGATGGGGAGGAGGATGCCGCCCTTGGCCGTGCCGTCGAGCTTGGTGACGATGACGCCCGTGAGGGTGACGGCCTCGTGGAACTTCCTGGCCTGCTCGAGCCCGTTCTGGCCGGTGACGGCGTCGAGCACGAGCCAGACGTCACGCGGCTCGCGCTCGTCCGCCTTGGCGATGACCCGCTTGACCTTCTTGAGCTCCTCCATCAGGTTGTGCTTGGTGTGCAGTCGGCCGGCGGTGTCGACGATCAGCAGGTCCGTGCCGCGCGCCTTGCGCTGCTGGGCGCCGTCGAAGGCTACCGCGCCCGGGTCGGCGCCGCTCTCGCCCGTCACGGTCGGGATCCCGAGGCGCTCGCCCCAGACGGCGAGCTGGGCGCTGCCGGCCGCGCGGAACGTATCGCCCGCCGCGAACATGACGCTCTTCCCATGTTCGAGGTAGTAGTGGCCGAGCTTCGCGATGGTCGTCGTCTTGCCGACGCCGTTGACGCCGACGACCATCACGACGTGGCCGGCCGGTTCGACGACGTTGCGGGAGACGTCGAGGTTGAACCCGACGCGCCTGAGCTTCTGGCGCATGCGGTCGGGTTCGAGCTGATCGAGCAGGGCCTTCTCGAGTGCCTCGCGGAAGGGCGTCCCGCGCTGGCGCTCCTCCTTCGCCTCGACGACGACGGCGGCCGCGAGCTTGGCACCGACGTCGGCGCCGATCAGGGCGAACTCGAGGTCCTCCCAGTCCATCTCCCAGGCCGCGCCGCGCCCGCCGCCGAAGGTGGCCGTGCGCGTGCGGTTGAGACCTTCTCTCAGCCTGTCGAACCAGCTCATCTGCTGCCTTTACCCCCTGCCGCAGCCGCCTCGGGCGGGGCACCGACGCTCTTGACCCGGCTCTTGCGCGCCTCCTCGGCGGCCGCCTTGCGCGCCTTCTCCTCCTCGAGCAGCCTCTGCGGATCGTCGTCCGGGAGGCCGGCGTCGATGAACGTGAGCGCCTGGCCGATGCGCTTCAACGACTCGCGCTTGCCGAGGATGACGATGAGGTCCGTGACGCCGGGGGCGTTGGTCGTGCCTGTGAGGGCGGCGCGCAGGGGCATGAGCACCTTGCCCATCGGGACGGCCTGCTCTTGCACGTAGTCCCTCAGCATGTCGTCAACGCCGTCGTAGTCGAAGAACTCCAGGATGGACAGCTCGCGTTCGATGTCCTGCAGGAACGTCTGGCCGGACGCGAGCTGCTTGCGGGCGGACTCGTCGTAGCGGAGCGTCTCCCTGAAGAAGTAGCCGGCCTGGTCGACGAGCTCGACGAGCGTCTCGGCGCGCGGGCGCAGGACGTCGATGACGTCGAGGAGGTAGTCCTCGTCGGAGCAGTCGTACCCCTCGTCCTCGAGGAGCGGCTTGGCGCGCTCGGCCACCTCCTCGAGCGGCAGGATGTCGCGCAAGTACTTGGCGTTGAAACTGCGCAGCTTCTTGAGGTCGAAGACGGGTCCGCCGAGCGATACCCGGTCGATGTCGAACTCCGCGGTCATGTCCTTCACCCCGAAGTACTCGCGCCCGTCCGGCATGCTCCAGCCCATGTTGGCCAGGAAGTTGAGGAGCGCCTCGGGCAGGAAGCCCTGCTGCCGGTAGGAGTCGACGGACGTGTCGAGCTTGCGCTTACTGACCTTGCTGCGGTCGGGGTTGCGGAGGAGCGGCATGTGTATGAACTCGGGCAGGTCCCAGCCGAACGCCTGGTAGAGCAGGACGTGGATGGGGGTGCTCGTCACCCACTCCTCCGCGCGGATCACGTGGGTGACGCCCATCAGGTGATCGTCGACGACGTTGGCGAGGTGGTAGGTGGGGTAACCGTCACTCTTCATGAGGACCGGATCCCGGATCTCGCTGTTCGGGATCGTCACGTCGCCGCGCAGCCGGTCGCGGAAGGTGGTGGAGCCCTCGTCGGCCGTGATCAGCCTCACGACGTTCGGCTCGCCCGCGGCGTGGCGGCGGGCTTGCTCGGCCTGAGGCAGGTCGCGGCCCCGGCCGTCGTAGCCGATCGGTTTGCCGAGGCGTTTCTGATCTAGGCGCATGGCCTCGATCTCCTCGGCCGTCTCGAAGGCGCGGTAGGCGCGGCCGGCGGCCAGCAGCTCCTCGGCGTGAGCATGATAGACGGCGAGGCGCTCGCTCTGACGGTACGGGCCGCTCGGCCCACCGACCTCGGGGCTCTCATCGGGCTGCAGCCCGAGCCAGACGAACATCTCGAGGATGCGGGCCTCGGCGCCCGCCTGGTAACGCTGGCGGTCGGTGTCCTCGAGGCGGAAGATGAAGCGCCCACCGTGCCGCCGCGCGAACACGTAGTTGAACAGTCCTATGTAGGCGGTGCCGACGTGAGGGTCTCCTGTCGGCGACGGTGCGATCCTGGTGACGACTTCCATGGAGGCGCCTCCTATCTCGGCATCATAGCCCAGTGCGCTCGCAGGCCTCGTGTGGCTCATGCGCGTCCCCGGCGAGGTTTTGCGCACCTCGTGCTCGGCGGTAGGCCGGGCCCGGCCGCCGCTACGGCCCGCGGGCCGGTGCCTGTGACCTTCGAAGTCCTAGCGCACGAACGCCAGGTAGGCGAGCGTGAAGGCGGAGAAAACCCACGACATCTGGACCTTCGACAGTCCGAGTTCCTCCATCATGTGGGGGGCAGTGATGGCTATGCAGATGCGGTCCAGATAGGTGATGCCGGCGAGCAGAACGGCAAGGGCGAGAACGCGGTAGCGGGTACGCGTGGCTGGGGTGGTTTCCGGCATGAGGCG
>CAUJFI010000030.1 GCA_963170125.1 Deinococcota bacterium
CCGGCGCCGCGGTAGGCGGCGGCCGCCCTCACGAGGGCCACCACGGCGGCGCTCCTCTCGGCCCCGCTGTGGCGCATGAGCTCCGTGCGCGTCGCGCGCGCCCAGTCGCGCAGGCTCGCCTTGGCTGCGGGCACGTCCGTGGCGCTCATCGTGAAGCGAGTGTAGCGCCCAGGGAACCCAGCGGCCCGAGGGGCGCATTTCCGTCTCCCGTCGCGAGGAACCTGGCGCCGCGCGCCCGCGCGCCCGATACTAGGGGTATGCCGAAGACCCTGACCAGCACCGTCCACCACCTCGTAGGCCTGCGCTTCGTCGGCGAGACGCCGGAAGGCCAGCGCGTGATGATCGACAACGAGAAGCACGCCAGGACGGGCATGAGCCCCATGCAGCTCCTGCTCAACGCCACGGCCGCCTGCGCGGCCATGGACGTCGTCGTCATGCTCGGCAAGCGCAAGCTGCCCATCAACGCGTACCGCATCGAGCTGGTGGGCGAGCGCCCAGACGCTGTGCCCGCTCCGTTCGAACGCATCGTCGCCAAACACGTGCTCGACGTGCCCGGTCTCGACCTGGCAACGGCCGAGCGCTTCGTGCAGCTCGCCACCGACAAGTACTGCTCCGTGGGTCTGAGCCTGAGGGCCGAGATCGTGTGCGAGGTGGAGCTCGTTGGCGAGGGTGTCGTCGGCTGACGCGGGCGGCCCGTACGCTTCAGGCCGGATGCGACCGCCTGGCTACTTGGCTAATACCTGGACAAGCTTCTACGCCTTGGACTAGATTAGGGGCATAAAGCACGTCCTTGCGCTGGAGCGGATGGATCTGCTGTCGAAGCATACGGGCGGTCAGATGTTCCAGAGCGTGCAAGTGCAGCGGGTCCACAACGCCATCGCCAGGCAGATCGCCAGGAGCATCGTTTCCGGCGCCCTCGCCCCCGGCCAGCAACTCCCCTCCGAGACGGAGTTGACAGGCGAGTTCGGGGTCAGCAGGGCAGTAGTGCGGGAGGCTCTGAGGAGTCTGGCGCAGCGCGGCCTCCTCGAGCAGTCGCAGGGGCGACGCACCGTAGTGCTGCCGATCGAGCGTTGGGACGTGTTCGACCAACTGGTCCTCACGACCATGCGAGAGGAAGGGAAGATATTCCCGGTCCTCCAAGACTTCTCGATGATCCGGTCGAGCCTTGAACCGCACGTGGCCTTCCAGGCGGCTAGGTCGGTCACGCCCGAGCTGGTAGCCTCGCTCGAGGAGACCCTTGCCGAGATGGAGCGTCTCGCGACGCGGCACGAGGGGTACTACCTCGCTGACCTCGACTTCCACGCCGGCCTGGCGCTGGCGGCGGGTAGTCGGGTGATCTACCGCCTCATGAAGGTCATCGGCACCATGTTCTCGCAGCGGCGGCCCCTGCCGGGGGGCGCCCATGAAGAGCGTATCCGGGCCATAGCGGAGCATAGGGCCATGCTCGTGGCCATCGCGGCGGGGGACGCCGTCGAGGCGGAACGCTTGATGAAAGATCACGTGGCATGGGCCGCCGAGGGCGTGTACGAGATGTACAGCGGCGGCGGCAAACTTACGCCGGTCGACGACGACTCGGTGTAAGGCTCACCGACCTCTGAGACGCGGGTCGAAGCGGGCGCGCAGCCAGTCACCGAGGTAGTTGACGGACAGCACGATGGTGACGATGAGGATGCCGGGCGACAGCCAGAGCCACGGATGCGAGCGCAGCACGGTGATGGACTGAGCGTCGAGCAGCATGTTGCCGAGGCTCGCGTTCGGTGGACGCAACCCCAGGCCAAGGAACGACAGCCCGGCTTCCGTGAGGATGGCCTGGGCGACCCCGAACGTGGCCGAGACGATGATGGGCGCGAGGATGTTCGGGAGCACGTGGCGGAAGATGACTCTGGCGTTGCCCCCACCCAGGGAGATCGCGGCTTGGACGAAGTCCCGCTCGCGCGCCGCGAGCGTCTCGCCCCGGACAAGGCGGAAGACCTCCGGCCAACCGACCACCGCCAGTGCCGCGATGACGTTCACTAGGCTCGGGCCGAACAGCGCGACGAGCACTATCACGAGGGGCAGCACGGGGAACGACAGGAACGCGTCGGCGATGCGCGATAGGACCTGGTCGATCCACCCCCTGAAGAAGCCGGCGACGCTGCCGAGCAGCATGCCTATGGCGGTGTTGAGGCAGACGGCGGTGATCGCCACGAGCAGAGAGACGCGCACGGCGTAAAGCAGGCGGGAGTAGACGTCCCGCCCGATCTGGTCTGTGCCGAGCAGGTGCTCGCCGCCCGGGGGCCGCGACATGTGGGCGAGGTTTGGGAGGTTGGGGTCGAAGCGGGCCAGGAGCGGCGCGACGATCGCTGTCACCGCGATCGTCCCCAGCAACACCATGGCCAGGAGCGCGGGAAGATGCCGGCCCCAGGCGAAGCGGCGGCGGGGGGAGTCAGCCCGACTCACGAGTATCTCACTCGGGGATCGACGACAGAGTAGAGGAGGTCGGCCAGCAGGTTGCCGGCCACGACGAGCACCGCCACCAGCATGGTGATGCCCATCACGACCGGGAAGTCGCGGCCGTTGACGGAGTCGACGAGCAGGCGGCCCACGCCCGGCCACGAGAAGACCTGCTCTGTGATCACCGCGCCGCTGAGTAGCGAGGGCACCGCCATGCCGAGCAGCGTCACCACGCTCACCAGGGCGTTCCGGAAGGCGTGGCGCAAGTACACCCGCTGCGCGGGGATGCCCTTGGCGTGCGCGGTTCTCACGTAGTCCTGCCGCAGGACCTCGAGCATCGAGGAGCGCATGTAGCGCGTGTAGATGGCTGCCCCGTGGAAGCCGAGGACCATCACGGGCAGGGCGAGGTGCCGCAGCCGGTCGACCAGGTCGAACCCACGCCCCGGTGTCTCCATGAGGCCGCTCGGCAGCAGGTTGAACGTGACGGCGAACAGATAGATAGCGAGCAGCCCGGAGAAGAACGTCGGGACGGAGACGCCGAGGTACGCGAGAGAGGTCGAGATGTGATCGAGCAGACCGTTGGCCTTGACCGCGGTCAGGATCCCGAGGGGTATGGCGATGGCCAGGCTGACGAGGAGAGAGAGGCCCATCAAGGAGAAGGTCGGCAGCAATCGGTTCCCAATCAGCTCAGCGACGGGCTTGCCGGCCGCGACGGAGTTGCCGAAGTTGCCGCGTACGACTTGCTCGAGCCATCCGAGATACCTGATCGCGAGCGGTTGGTCGAGGCCTATCTCGGACCGGCGCTTGGCAAGCGACTCGGCCGACATGGTCGGGGCGGCGAGGAGGTCGAGATAGTCGCCGGGCAGGGAGGCCACGATGGCGAAGCACAGCACGCTGACGAGCGCCAGCAACGGTATCGCCGTCAGTATCCGCCTAATGGTGTATGCCAGCACTGGGGTCCCTCGTGTGCGGTTCCATGGTAGGTGCCTGCGCGGACGCGAGAGCGTCCGCGCAGGTGGTTCGAGTCGGGTCGGTCAGTTGGTCTTGTACCAGGCGTAGATGTTCCAGGTGGCGTCCCATGGGCCCGGGTGGGCGTTGTGGAGCTTGTCGGACACCGCGTCGATGCTCTGGGCGTAGTACAGGGGGATCTCCGGCAGCTCGGTCGACATGATGACCTGCAGCTCGTCGTAGAGGGCCCTGCGCTCATTGACGTCGATGGTGTGGCCGGCGGCGTCGAGGATCTCGTCCACACGCGCGTTACTGAAGAAGGTCAGGTTGTAGCCCGCCGGCGGGATCTGGCTGGAGTGGTAGCCGTAGAGGATCGTCTGCGGGTCCTGCAGGGGCAGGTAAGAACCGGAGAGCCACATGTCGGGCACGCCGGCCTCCGCCGCCGCCGTCTGGGCGGCGAAGTCGACGAGGCTGAGCTCGACCTTCAGGCCGACCGCCTGGAGGTTGGCCTGGATGACGGGCGCGGAGAGTTCGCGGACCTTGTTGCCGGAGGGGTACATGAGCGTCAGCGTCCGGTTGAAGTCCCAGCCGGCCTCTTGGAGGAGCTCACGCGCGCGCTCCGGGTTGTACGGGTACATCGGCTGGTCGGGGTTGTAGTAGAAGGCCCCGCTGTTGAGCGGACCGTTGGCCGCCTCGCCGAAGCCGAGGAGGAGGTGGTCGACGATGGCCTGGCGGTCGATGGCGTAGGCGAAGGCCTGACGGACGCGGGCGTCCTGCAGGTACGGCTTGCGCAGGCCGATGTTGACCACCTGCACGGCGCTCGTGGTGTAGACGACCGGCTGGACGCCGGGGATCTCCTTCACGTACTCGACGTCGGAGGGGTTGAGCGAGCCGATGCCGGTGCCGGCCGTGATGTCGAGCTCGCCCGTCTGGAACTGGGCGAGGGCTACGCTCGGGCTCACGATCTTCACGACGACGGAGTCGAGGCACGGCGCGCCGAGGAAGTAGTCGTCGTTGCGGGTGAACTCGATGAACTGGCCTTCGGCGTAGCGCACGAACTTGAAGGGGCCGGTGCCGACGACGGGGTTGCGTGCCAGCGAGTGGGCGTCGACCTCGGCGGCGGGCGTGTCCTTGAGGATGTGCTCCGGCAGGATCCACAGCTCCTTGCCGACGGCTTCCATGAACACGGCGTCCGGGTACTCGGTCGTGATGCGGAGCGTGTGGTCGTCCACGACCTCGATGCCGGGCAGCTCGCTGCTCTCGCCGGATCGGTAGGCTGCCGCCCCCTGGATGCTCATCAGGTTGGAGGTGCGGGTGCCGTCGTAGCCCGGGTCGAGCATGAGGCGGTACGTGTAGGCGACGTCCGAGGCTGTGAAGGGCACGCCGTCGTGCCACTTGATGCCTTCGCGGATCT
>CAUJFI010000031.1 GCA_963170125.1 Deinococcota bacterium
CTGCCCATCCCCGACACGAGCGTGCGCCTCGCCAACCTCCAGTCGGGCGACCTCGACCTCATCGAGCGCCCCTCCCCGACCGACCTGGCCGCCATCGCCGCCGACTCCGGCCTGGCCATGGAGAGCGTGCCGAGCCTCGGCCACCAGGGCATCACCATCAACGTCGCCAACCCGACGCAGCGCGACACGCCGCTCGCCAAGGACCTGCGCCTGCGCGAGGCCTTCGAGCTCTCGATCGACCGGAACGTCATCAACGACGTCGTCTTCGATGGCCAGTTCGTGATCGGCAACCAGGCGGTGGCGCCCTCTAGTCCGTGGTACACGGCCTCTCTGCCCATCCCCGAGCGCGACGTCGACCGCGCCAAGGCACTCATCGCCGAGGCCGGGTACACGCGCGTGCCTGTCGAGCTGATGGTCGCCAACAACCCGGACTCCGTACGCGTCGGCGAGGTCGTGCAGGCCATGGCCGGCGAGGCCGGCTTCGACGTGTCGCTGCGCGCGACCGAGTTCGCCACGGCCCTCGACCTCCAGGACGCCGGCGACTACGACGCCTTCGCCGTCGGCTGGTCGGGCAGGCTCGACCCAGACGGGAACATCCACTCCTTCGTCACGTGCGAGGGTGCGCTCAACGTCTCCGGCTACTGTGACCCCGAGGTCGACGAGTGGATGAACGAGTCGCGCGCGGTGAGCGACTTCGCCGCCCGCAAGGCGCTGTTCGACAAGGCCGCCGAGCACTACATCCCCGCTCGGCACATCATCTACCTCTATCACACGCAGCTGTTCTTCCCGCACACCACGAAGCTCCACGGCTTCGTCGCGTTCCCCGACGGGATGATCCGCCTGAGCGGGGTGTCGCTCGAGTGACCAGAGACTGACCGGGGCGGGACCGTAGGGTGCTGCCTTACATCCTGCGCCGCGTCCTGACCGCGGTCCCCACGCTCCTCATCGTCACCGTCATGGTCTTCGCCGTCCAGCGCATGCTGCCTGGCGACCCGGCCGTGGTCCTTGCCGGTGAGGAGCGTGACCCGGAGGTCATCGCCTACATCCGCGCCCGCTACCGGCTGAACGACCCTGTTCCCGTCCAATACGTCGCGTGGCTCGGCCAGGTGGGGCAAGGGAACCTGGGCCAGTCGTTCAGGACGCGGCAGCCCGTGGCGCAGCTCCTGCTCGAGAAACTGCCCGTCACCGTCGAGCTGGCGCTCCTCAGCCTCCTTGTGGCGCTCGCCATCGCTATCCCCGCCGGGGTACTGGCCGCGGTGCGCAAGGGCACGGCGGTCGACTACGCGAGCACCGTGGCGGCGCTCTCCGGTATCTCCATCCCCAACTTCTGGCTCGGGATCATGCTCATCCTGCTGGTGTCCGTGCGCTGGAAGCTCCTGCCGGCGTCGGGCTTCGTGCCGTTCTCCGACGGCGTGTGGGCGAACCTCCAGCGCATGATCATGCCCGCCATCGTCCTCGGCACCGGCCTGGCCGGGGTGCTGATGCGCCAGATGCGCTCCTCGATGCTCGAGGTCCTGAAGCAGGACTTCGTCCGCACGGCGCGTGCCAAGGGCCTCGCGCCGTTCCTCGTGGTCGTGAGGCACGCGCTGCGCAACGCCCTCATCCCCGTCATCACGATCATCGGCCTGCAGCTCGGGGCGCTGCTCTCGGGCGCCGTGCTCACCGAGCAGGTGTTCACCATCCCCGGTTTCGGGAAGCTCGTCATCGATGCGGTCTTCAACCGCGACTACGCCGTCGTGCAGGGCGTCGTGCTGTTCACGGCCACGTCCTACATCGTCATCAACCTCCTCGTCGACGTCGCTTACGCGTTGGCGAACCCGAAGATCCAGGTCGGATGACGAGCGCCGGTACCGGGCACGCTTCGGCCCGCGGCGTCGGGGTCGGCGTGTGGCGCCGCGCCCTACGCAGCCTCGCGCGTAAGCCGTTCGCCGTCGCGAGTCTCGTGATCATCGTGGCGTTCGTGCTGGTCGCCGTGTTCGCACCACAGATCGCCCCTTACGACCCGACGAAGCCCGACTTCCTGGCGGTGCGCAAAGCCCCGAGCGCCGCGCACCTGCTCGGCACCGACGATGTCGGACGCGACGTGCTCTCGCGCCTCATCTTCGGGGCGAGGGCGTCGCTCATGGCCGGCGCGCTGTCCGTCGTCATCGCGATGGTCCTCGGTGTACCACTCGGGCTCATCGCGGGTTTCTACCGCGGGACCGTGAGCGAGCTCATCATGCGCTTCACGGACGCCCTCCTCTCCTTCCCCTTCCTCATCCTGGCGGTGGCGTTGGCAGCCGCGTTCGGGCCGAGCCTGACGAACGCGATGATCGCGATCGGGGTGGCGAGCGCGCCCACCTTCATCCGCCTGACGCGCGGCCAGGTCCTGGCCGTGCGCGCAGAGGAGTACGTCCAGGCCGCCAGCGCGTTGGGGGCGGGCGACGCGCGCGTGCTGTGGTCGCACGTCCTGCCGAACAGCCTCGCGCCGCTCCTGGTGCAGGGCACGTTGACGATCGCCACGTCCATCATCGCGGAATCTTCGTTATCGTTCCTTGGCTTGGGCGTACAACCCCCGACGCCGAGCTGGGGCGGCATGCTCAACGTCGCCAAGAACTTCATGGGGCAGGCCCCCTGGATGGCCATCTGGCCCGGCCTGGCCATCTTCGTGAGCGTCCTCGCGTTCAACCTCCTCGGCGACGGCGTCCGGGACGCGTTCGATCCCCGCGACTGACCTCGGGGCACCCAGCCTGGCACGCCAGCAGGCCGGGCACACAAGGAAGGAACCACAGCTCACAACATGCGGCTCGACTACGCACTCCCCTACTCCTCGCAACGGCCGGTGGTGATGGCGCGCAACGTCGTCGCCACCTCACAGGCGCTTGCCGCCCAGGCCGGCCTCGCCATGCTGCAGAAGGGCGGCAACGCCGTCGACGCCGCCGTGGCAACCGCCATCACCATGACGATCCTCGAGCCGACCGGCAACGGCATCGGCTCCGACGCCTTCTGCATCCTGTGGGACGGGCGCGAGCTGCACGGCCTCAACGCTTCCGGGCGGTCGCCGGCAGCGTTCGAGGCGAAGCACCTCGCAGCGGCCGCCGCGGGCGGGGCGGTGCCGCGCGGCTGGAACTCCGTGACGGTGCCCGGCGCGGTCTCCGCCTGGGTAGCACTCTCCGGGCGCTTCGGGCGGCTACCGTTCGAGACGCTCTTCGAGCCGGCCATCCGGTACGCCTCGGACGGCTTCCCCGTCCAGCCGATCACGGCGCGGGCGTGGGGGTACGCCGAGAAGTCCTTCGGCGCGCCCGAGTTCGCCGAGTTCCGCCGCGTCTTCCTGCCCGGCGGCCGCGCGCCCCGCGCGGGCCAGCGGTTCAGCATGCCCGACCACGCGCGCACCCTCGAGCTGATCGCGAAGACGCGCGGCGAGGCCTTCTACCGGGGCGAGCTCGCCGAGGCCATGGTCGAGGACGCGCGCCACCACGGCGCCACCCTGGCGCTCGCCGACCTCGCCGACCACCGGCCCGACTGGGTCGGCACCGTCTCCCAACCGTACCGGGAGCTCGAGCTGCACGAGATCCCGCCCAACGGCCAGGGGCTCGCCGCACTGCTGGCGCTCGGGATCCTGAAGCACACGAACGTGGCGGAGCTGCCGGTCGACGGCGCCGCGAGCCTCCACGTGCAGATCGAGGCGATGAAGCTCGCCTTCGCCGACGTCTACGCCTACGTGGCGGACGCCGCCCACATGCGCACGACCGCGGCGCAGCTCCTCGACCCCGACTACCTGGCCGGGCGGGCGCGCCTCATCGACCCCGGTCGCGCGCAGGTGCCCGAGTACGGCGTGCCGAGCAAAGGGGGCACCATCTACCTCACCGCTGCGGACGCCGGCGGCATGATGGTCTCCTACATCCAGTCGAACTACTACGGCTTCGGCTCAGGCGTGGTGGTGCCGGGCACGGGCATCTCGCTGCAGAACCGCGGCGCCGGCTTCGTGACGACGCCGGGCCACCCGAACTTCGCCGAAGGCGGCAAGCGGCCGTTCCACACCATCATCCCCGCGTTCCTGATGCGCGGCGGGGCGCCCGTCATGTCCTACGGCGTCATGGGCGGCCCCATGCAGCCGCAGGGGCACGCCCAGGTCGCGCTCCGGCTCGCCGACCACGAGCAGAACCCGCAAGCCATCGCCGACGCGCCCCGCTGGCGCGTGATGGGCGGGCTCGAGGTCGCGCTGGAGTCCGGCTACCCTGCTAAGACGGTGGCCGAGCTCGAGCGGCTCGGGCACGTGATCCACCAGTCGAAGCTCGGCGAGGACTTCGGTTTCGGCGGGGCACAGCTCATCCTGCGGCAGGAGGACGGCGGCT
Source organism: Deinococcota bacterium (assembly GCA_963170125.1). GTDB lineage: Bacteria > Deinococcota > Deinococci > Deinococcales > Trueperaceae > JAAYYF01. The sequence continues at coordinate 4,335 of CAUJFI010000031.1, forward strand.
ACGTGGCGGGCAGCGACCCGCGCAAGGACGGGATGGCGGTCGGGTACTAGGCCACGTCGTTCGGGTACCTCACCCCGACCTGACGCCTGACCTCGTCGAACAACCGCATGCTGGCGAGCGTGTGCGCCAGCGGCATGGCCGGGCTCTCGTGCAGGCCGGCCTGCACGCCGCGCGTCACCTCGCGAAGCTGGAAGGCGTAGGGTGCGTCCGTCAGCTCGAACTCCGCGGACCGGCGCGCGGCGCCCTTGACGACCGTGAAGCCGTCCGGGCGGCTGAGGGACGGGCCCGTCTCCAGGTAACCCTCGGTGCCGACGATGCGCGCCCTGCGCGTCGAATCGGAGACGAAGGAGACCACGACCTGGGAGTGCGCGCCGCCCGCGTGTGTCAGCGCGAGGGCGCAGAGTTCGTCGACGCCGTCCTTGTTCACGTTCCCTGCCGCCCGCACGCCGGTCGGGAGGCCGAGGGCGCCGATCACCCAGCAGAGCGGGTAGACGGCCAGGTCCAGGAGCGCGCCGCCGCCGTCCACGGGCGCCCAGAGGCGCGTTCTGGGGTCGCGCTCGGCCATGAAACCCATGTCGGCCTGCACGTAGCGCACGGGGCCGAGCTCGCCGCTCTCCAGGACGTCCATGGCGGCCACGTACGTGGGGAGGAAGCGCGTCCAGACGGCCTCCATCAGGAACAGGCCGCGTTCGCGCGCGAGGCCGGCCAGGTCCTCGGCCTCGGCCGCTGTGATCGCGAACGCCTTCTCGACGAGGACGTGCTTGCCCGCGCGCAGCATGGCGCCGGCGACGGCGTGGTGCTGGCCGTGTGGCGTCGCGACGTACACGACGTCCACCTCGGGGTCGGCGGCAAGGGCCTCGTAACCACCGGCGCCGCCGTACGACGCCCTGAAGCCGTACTGGGTGGCGAAGGCGGTCGCCTTGGTGGCGTCGCGGCTGCTCACGGCCTGCAGCCGCGCGTCCTCCAGGCGCGCGAGCTGGGCGGTGACGGTATGCGCGATCTTGCCCGTGGACACGACGCCCCAGCGCAGTGCGGGGCCCGTGGCGGCGAACGGGTCGGGGGCCGGCCGGCCTCCGTGGGGCTGCGGTGGCATCGTGAGCGGTCTGGCGACGTGGCGTTCCATGCGTGAGGGTAGCGCGTCGGAGCTGCGGTGCGCAGCGGTGGCACAGGACCGGCTACGCGGGGGGTCCAGCGCGGAAAGTGATGATTGGAGCGCTCGAGGCGTGCCAGCGGAGGCGCTCGGAAAGTGGTAACAATTGCGCTCGGAAAACGGTATTAGAGGCCCTCGCAATGTGGTAGCCTCGTCCAATGGACAGCCTGGCGACCGATATCCTGCCGCGCCGGGCCGAGGCGAAGCTGGCCACCCTGTTCCGCGAGGAGGCCGTGATCGCAGTCCATGGGCCCCGTTCCGTGGGCAAGTCGACCATGCTGCGCAGGTTCGCCGAGAGCCACGGCACCGAGGTGATCGACCTCGATGACCTGATAGTGCGAGACGCGGTAGCCGCGAATCCCTCGTTGATCACGAGGGCGCCGACCCCGGTGTGCATCGACGAGTACCAGCATGCGCCAGAAGTGCTCGACCCCATCAAGGCCAGGCTCAACCGAGAGGGTGTTCGACCGGGAGTTGCCGTTCTCACTGGTTCCACCAGGCAGGACGCCGTGCCGCGTACGGCACAGGCGCTGACGGGGCGACTACACAGCTTCGTGATACTGCCCCTGTCGCAAGGCGAGGTCGCCGGTGTCCATGAGGACCTCGTCGCCTCGTTGCGAGTGGACCCGGACGCCTGCACCGCCAGGCATCCGACGTCGACAACGACCAGGAACGATTACGCCGAGCGGATCGTCGCCGGCGGCTTCCCGTTGGCGCTGCGAAGGTCCGGAAGCCTGAGGAACCGCTGGTTCGATGACTACGTAAGAGCTTCCATCGACCGGGACGCCGCCGAACTCGAACGAGTAGGTCAAAGACAGGCCCTCGGCGAACTGTTGTCACTGCTTGCGTACAGATCGGCGCAGATTCTCAACGTCGCCAAGCTGACGAACGAGCTCCAACTCAACCGCAAGACCGTCGACGGTTACCTTCGTCTCCTCGAGGACCTGTTCCTGGCCTTCCGACTACAGGGCTGGGGCAAGACGCTGAGAGCGAGGGCCACGGGCAGTCCGAAGTTGCACATGGTCGATTCCGGCCTGGCCGCCCGACTGCTTCGCATCGGACCGGAGAAGCTGACCCGCTTTGACCCGGCAACTCTGACGGAGTTCGGCCACCTACTGGAGACTTTCGTGGTCGGCGAACTGCTGAAGCAGGTCTCCTGGCTCGAAGAGCAGCCAACGGTCGGTCACTGGCGCACGAGTGACGGCGACGAGGTCGATCTCGTGATCGAGTTCGACGACGGCAGAGTACTGGCGTTCGAGGTCAAAGCCGCCGAGCGCATATCGAGTAAGGACTTCGGCGGCCTCAAGAAGCTGCGAGACGGACTCGGGGACCGGTTCATCGCAGGCGTGGCACTCGGTCTTGGTATTCGCTCTTACACTCACGATGACCGTCTGCATGTCATGCCCGTCGACCGACTATGGCGCCCCGTGCGCCACTGACCACCACCCTACCCACTGGCGCCATGCCCGCTCAAAGTCTGTCGCCCACCTGATACTCTTCGCGCCATGAGGTTCCACGGCTGGCGCATCGCCTGGGCGTTGGCCGTCACGCAGACCGTCGGTTACGGGGTCCTCTACTACGCCTACAGCGTGTTCACGGTGCCGATGGAGGCCGAACTCGGCCTCACGCGCGCCCAGACCTCGGGCGCCTACTCGCTCGCGCTGCTCCTGTCCGGCCTGGCCGCCATGCCCATCGGGCGGTGGGTGGACGCGCGCGGGGCGCGCGTGCCCATGAGCGTCGGTTCCTTGCTCGGCGCGGCGTGCGTGCTCCTGTGGTCGTACACGGACTCGCTCACGGGGTTGTTCCTCGCGCAGGCGGGCATCGGCCTGGCGATGGGGCTCACGCTCTACGACGTCGCGTTCACGGTCCTGGCGGCGTGGTTCAGGCGCGACCGCATCAGGGCCATGCTCGTCGTGACGATGGTGGCGGGTCTCGCAAGCACGATCTTCGTGCCCGTCGCCACGGCCGCCCTGGAGGGGTTCGGCTGGCGCGTCGCCCTGCGGCTGCTCGCCCTGGTCTTGGCCGCCTCGTGCGTCCCGCTGCACGCGCTCGTGCTGCGCGACCACCCGCGCCGGCTCGGTCAGGAGCCGGACGGACGCGGGCCGTCCGGCGCAGCGACCGCTTCGGCGCCCGGCCTGGCGCCCTCGCCCCCCGCGGAGCCCGCTACGGGCGCCCGCGAGGCGCTGCGCTCCGGCCTGTTCTGGTGGCTCACGGCGGCGTTCGTGGCCGACCGGCTCGCGATCGTCGCCATCGCGGCCCACTCGGTGCCGCTGCTCCTCGAGCGCGGGTACGCCCCAGGGTTGGTCGCGGCCGTCGCGGGCTCGATCGGGCTCGTGCAGGTCGTCGGCCGCGTCGTGTTCGCGCCGGCCGCGCGCGTCTTCAGCCTCTACACGCTGGCGGTCGGTACGTACCTCACGCGCGTCCTCGCCCTCCTCGGGCTCCTCGCCCTACCGGGCGGGGTCGGCCTGTGGGTGTTCGCGGCGCTGTTCGGCCTCGCGAACGGCGCCAGCACCCTGGCACGGGGCGGGCTCGTCGGGGAGGCGTTCGGCTCCGCCAACTACGGCGCCATCAACGGCAGCATGGCGACCTTCATCGCGGCGTCGCAGACCGTCGCACCGCTTGGAGTCGGGCTGCTGCACGTGCGCACGGGCGGTTACGACGCGGCGCTCTGGCTGCTCGTCGGGGCGGGTGTGGTGGCGGCTTTCGCGGCACAACGGGCGCGCGGGGCGGCGAAGGCTCGGGCCATGGTGGGGGGCGGCCCAAAGGGCGAGCCCCGCGTGGGAGGCGCGGGGCTCAGATCGGAAGAGGATGGGAGGAGGTAATGGGAGAGTTACCTCGAATCCACGACCACAGCCTACGCAGGGGGCGTCACGGGATTCTTACAAGGCTTCTGACACGCCTCGTTGCGCGCCCGGTAACCCCAGGGGCGCTCTCGGAAGCGTAGTAAGCGAACGAAGGTTGATCGATAACCTTTGCTAGTGGCTCGGCTGAC
>CAUJFI010000032.1 GCA_963170125.1 Deinococcota bacterium
GACCCGTCCGCCGGATTGCCCCGCACGTCGCCGAACCCGTTCCCGCCGGCGTCTCCTGGACGATGAGCAGCGACGGCTCGCCAACTGGAAACTCGAGAGGGCCCCCGAGATGACGGACGTCCCACCCGCGACCGGAAAGAAAGCTCGCCAGGCTCTGCAGTGAGGTCGGGTCGTGGATGTCGAGAACGGCTCGCATGGTGCTGGCTCGGAGAGGCGGGCGCGGGTAGGGCGGGGTGACGCGGTCAGACGGCCAGTCAGTCCAAGGTAGTCCGGGCGCGAGAGCGCTGCAAGAATCCCGACGCGGCGCCGGGCGGCCGTTCCCCCGGTACCCGGGCGCGGTGGCGGTGTTGGCCCCCGCGCTTCTTATCGCCCGCCGCCGACCTGCTATCCTGATGAACGGCTGTGTGGGCGATCTGGTCGCGACGCGCGCACGGCGTGGGCACGGCGCCCCACGGGGCGCACGGCTTCGCGCGCGCGTATCGAGGAAAGTCCGGGCACCACAGGGCAGGGTGCCAGCTAACGGCTGGGCGCGTAAGGCGACGGCAAGTGCAACAGAAAGCAGACCGCGTCCGCGTTCGCTCAGCGGCGAACATGGGCGTAAGGGTGAAACGGTGCGGTAAGAGCGCACCAGTGCTCCTGGTAACAGGGGCAGCTAGGTAAACCCCACCCGGTGCAAGGTCCGATAGGGAGAGAGAGCCTGCCCGGCTCGTCAACATCTCCGGGTTGACCGCTAGAGGCGCGCGGCGACGCGCGCCCGAGATAGATGACCAGACGCCTCGCCGTCAGGCGGGGCCGACAGAACCCGGCTTACCCGCCCACCAGCCCGGAGAGCGGCCCCGCGAGGGGTCGCTCTCCACTTGTCGAACCCGAATCGGCGGCTCGAGTGGGAGACATGACACATTCTTGGCAGACTCTGAAGCGACAGTGGGAAAGTGTGGGAGGTTGTGGTAGAGTCGCACATCCGCCAGGCGCCTATGGGCCCGGTCCGCACCGATCGGGCGCCCGAGTCCGTCGGGGGCGGGCGGGGCCACTGCGAGGAGCGCGCGTCAACCAATGCCGTTCGGGGAGTACCAGTACAACGTCGACGACAAGGGACGCGTGATCCTGCCCCCCGCGTTCCGGGACTTCGTCGCGGACGGCATGGTCATCACCCGCGGCCTCGACAACTGCCTCTTCGTCTTCCCGCTCACCGCCTGGGAGCGCATCGAGAAGCACCTCGTCGAACTCCCCCTCACCGACCCCGAGTCCCGCAACTTCGTGCGCTTCTTCTACTCGGGGGCAGCCAAGGCCAAGCTCGATTCGGCGGGCCGCATCAGCCTGCCGGTGCCCCTGAGGAGCTTCGCGAGGACCGAGGGCAACGTGGTCGTCGTGGGGGCGCCCAACCGCCTCGAGATCTGGAACGAGCAGCTCTGGCTCGCTAACCTCGGAGCAGTGCAGGAGAACCCGCCGGCGCCCGAGCTCCTCAGGGAGCTGGTGGGATGAGCCGGGCGGACGCCTCCCCCACCCTCACGCCCGCGCCGCACGTGAGCGTCATGGCCGCGGAGACGCTCGAAGCCCTCGCCGTGCGGCAGGGCGCCTGGTACGTGGACGGCACCTTCGGCGCCGGCGGGCATACGCGGCTGCTCCTGGAGCGCGGCGCCAACGTGCTCGCCATCGACCAGGACCCGGCCGCCGCCAGCTACGCCGCCGCGCTGCGGCGCGCCGGCCTGCCAGGACAGCTGCGCTTCGCGGTCGGGAACTTCAGGGACGTCGAGAGCCTCACGGCCGTGGAGGTCGGCAGCGCCGGGGGTATCGCGGGCGTCCTCTTCGACCTCGGCGTCTCCTCCATGCAGCTCGACGAGGGCGAGCGCGGCTTCGCCTTCCGCCACGACGGCCCCCTCGACATGCGGATGTCCGCGACGGGCGAGAGCGCGGAGGACGTCGTGAACGACTACTCCCTCGAGGACCTCGCCGCCATCATCTTCCGGTTCGGCGAGGAGCGTCACAGCCGCCGCGTCGCCAGGCGCATCGTCGAGGCGCGAGCGGGCGGACGCATCCAGACCACTGGCCGCCTCGCCGAGGTGGTGAGCTCCGCCTACCCGCCCGGGCCGCGACGCGAGCATCCGGCGCGCCGCACGTTCCAGGCGCTACGCATCCACGTGAACGACGAGCTGGGCGCCTTGCAGGAGGGTCTCGAGGCGGCGGCTCGCCTCCTCGTCCCAGGCGGCCGGCTCGTGGTGCTCGCCTACCACTCGCTAGAGGACCGCATCGTGAAGCAGTTCCTGAAGGACTCGCCCCGCATGAGCGCGCTGACCAAGCGCCCTCTCGAGGCGACGCCGGAGGAGATCGAGGTCAACCCGAGAGCGCGCAGCGCCAAGCTCCGAGCGGGTGAAAGGGTCAACCAGTGAACGTCGCACTACCGGCTCCGTTCCGGATCGCCTTGCCGGCCTACCTGGCCCTGCTCCTCGTCCTCGCTGTCATGGGCGTCGCCAACCAAGGGTCGTTGCGTCGCCAGCTCGACCTGATGGACCGCAAGGCGGAGCTGAGCGCCTCGGTGGCCCGGGCCCGTTTGGTGGCGGGCACGGTCACGGCGCCGCAAGCCGTGGCGGCGTGGGCCAGGGCGGCAGGCTTCGTGCCCGTGCCGGAGGGCGGCATCGCGGTCGCCGCGGCCGCGGGGAGCGTCGACGTTCCGCCCGTCCAGGAGCCGAGCCTGGAGGTGCGCACGGTATGGCGCTGATCACCCCGAGCAACGCGGGCGCCAAGGCGTTCCGCCGCGGCGCCACGACGCGCGCCGGGGAGCCGGTCACCGAGGCCGGACCGCGCCGCGGTGCGAAGCGCGTGGAGCAGGTCGAACCCGCCTCCATCCGCCTCAAGCGCTCGTGGCTCCTCGTCCCGGCGACCGTCCTGCCCCTCCTCGTCGCGCTCGCTGGCTTCACGCTCCAGCAACGTGGCTTCACCGACCTCCCGGCCATGCCCGTCGAGCAGGTCGTGCGCGGGCGCGTGCTCGCCTCGGACGGCACGGTCCTGGCCGAGGGGGCGGCGGGCGACCGGTACTACCCGCTCGGCGGCCTCGCGGCCCCCCTGCTCGGCTTCACCGGCGCGCTCCAGCCGGACGGCCGTTACGGCCTCGAGGGCGTGGAGTACACGCTCGATCGCACCTTGGCCAGCGGCCAGGACGTCACCCTGACGCTCGACCCCGTGCTGCAGGCCGCCACCGAGAGCCACCTGGCCGCGGCGGCGCTCGAGCACTCCGCGGAGAGCGGCGCGGCGATCATCCTTGAGGTCGGTACCGGCCGGGTGCTCGCGTCCGCCAGCTACCCGAGCTACGACCCCAACGCCTGGCAGACCGCGAGTCGGGGCCAGATGCTGAACCGCCCGTTCCAGCAGGTGTACGAGCCGGGCTCCGTCATCAAGCCCCTCGTCGTGGCCGGCCTCCTGCAGGACGGCCTGCTCTCCCCCGACGAGCTGGTCGACGCGCCGATGACCCTGCGCGTGAGCACCAAGACGTTCAGGGACGTGGCGCGCCACGACCCGCTCCTGAGCGTGCCCGACGTGCTCGCCTACTCGAGCAACTCCGCGATGATCGGGCTCGGGTCGCGCTTCCAGCCGGCGCAGCTGCACGACTGGATGTGGCGCTTCGGCCTCGGCCACGGCGTCGACCAGGTGAGCGCCAGCAGCCGCAGCGGCATCCTCAACTACTGGGCGTCGTGGGTGCCGCAGGACCAGGCGTCCAACAGCATCGGGCAGAACCTGTCGGTGACGCCGCTCCAGATAGCGGCCGCCTACTCCATCTTCGCCAACGACGGTGTCTACGTGCCGCCCACGGTCGTCGAGGGCGAGGCCCTGCCTGCCCCGCACCGCGTACTAGCACCCGAGATAGCTCAGGCCATCAGGAGCATGCTCTCCCACGTCATGGACACGGGCGGCCTGCGCCAGTCCCGCATCCCCGGCATGAGCGTGGGCGGCAAGACCGGCACGGCGGACGTGTACGACCCCGCAGCGGGCACCTACCCTCCGGACGACTACGCCCTCACCTTCGCCGGGATGTTCCCCGTGGAGAAGCCGAAGGTCGTGGTCGTCGTCATGTTGATGAAGCCCCAGGGCGACAGCACGAGCACGTACGTCGCCGCCCCCATCTTCAGGGCCATCGGTAGCGAGGTCGTGGCGCATTGGGGCGTGGCGCCGGCGGCCGAGGCGGTCGCCCAGGTCCGGTAGGCGCGCCTGGCGGCCGCTTAGCGCGGCGACCAACTCGATGCGGCATGTCAGTATGATGTGTAAGATAGTCAACATGTGGAGGTTGGTGTCATGACGCTACTGAGCGCGCGCTCGCTGGTGAGACTCCTCAACACCGTTGAGCCCGTCGAGGACCTGCCGGACGCCACCGGCATCGCCTTCGACAGCCGCCGGGTCCGCCCCGGCGACGCCTTCTTCGCCCTACCGGGCGAGAGCGGCCACGGCATCGCCTTCGCGGACGACGCCGTCGCGCGCGGAGCGGCGTTCGTGGTGTCCGACCGGCCGCACCGGAGGGGCCTGCTCGTCGACGACGCCAGGGGCGCCATCCTCGCCCTGGGCCGCGCCGCGAGGGACCGCCTGGCCGGCCCCGTGGTCGGCATCACCGGCTCCGCCGGCAAGACGACGACCAAGGCGCTCCTGGCCGCCGCGCTCCCAGGGCGGGCCACGCCCGGCAACATGAACACCCACTTCGCCATCGCGAGCGCCCTCGTGAGCGCCGCCATGCAGGACGCTAACCTCCCGCCAGACGCGCAGGGCGCCCCGCTCGTCCTCGAGCTCGGAATCGACAGGCCGGGCGAGATGGCCGAGCTGCTGGCACTCACCCGCCCGGACCACGCGCTCCTGACCACCATCGGGGCCAGCCACACGCAGGCGCTCGGTGACGTGGCCGGGGTGGCCCGCGAGAAGGCGCTGCTCCTCGAACGGACCCCCGGCGTGAAGGTCGTCGGGGCCACCGCCGCCCTCCACTTGGACGCCGCGACGCTGGCGACAACGGTCGTCGTCGCCGTGGTCGGCAAGGGCGCGCCCCTGCCGCCCGAGTTCGCCGGCGCGGCGGCCAGCGCGGTGGGGAGCGCCGAGGAGCTGCCGGGCGGCCGCACCGCCTTGCGCTGGCGCGACGCTGGCGACACGGGCGCTATGGTCCTCCCCTGGCCCGGGCGCGCCATGGCGCAGAACGCGCTGGCGGCCGTCGCGACGGCTACGCGCCTCGGCAGCTCTCAGAAGGGCGCGTGGGAGCGCGTGGCGCAGGCCAAGCTCGAGCACGGCCGGCTGGAGCGCCATGAGCTCGAAGGCCTGACGCTGATCGACGACAGCTACAACTCCAACCCCGCCTCGCTCGCCGAGGCCCTCGAGGTGCTACGGGCCGCGCCTGCGCCACGCGCGGCGTTCCTTGGCGACATGCGCGAGCTCGGGGGCCTGGATAGGGAGAGCCACTTGCGCGCGGGCGAGGCGACGCTCGGCCTCGACCTGGTCGTGGCCGTCGGGCCTTCCAGTATGGCGCTGCTGGAGACCAACCCAGCGGCCGTCCACGCGCCGGACGCCGCCGCCGCCTGCGCCCACCTCGAGCGGGTGCCGCGCGGCGCGACCCTGCTCGTGAAGGGTTCCAGGGGCGTTGGCATGGAGCGGGTCGCGGAGGCAGCGCGTGCGCGAGCGTCCGCGGGGGCGTGGCGCACGCCCGGCCGGACGCTCGAAGGGGGGGCGTCATGCTGAGCACCGCCGTGGTCACGGTCGTAGCCGCCGTCATCAGCCTCGTGTTCACCGGCGTCTTCGTGCAGGTCGCCCAGCGGCTCGGTTGGGGCAAGGCGATCCGCTCGCAAGGCCCGGAATCGCACCTCGCCAAGGCCGGCACGCCGACCATGGCCGGCGTGGCCTTCCTCCTCGCCGCCGGGATCGCTTGGGCAGTCTTCGCGACCGACGCCCTCAGACCCGAACTCGCTCTCGTTCTCCTCACGCTCGGCAGCGGCCTCCTTGGGCTGTACGACGACTCCCTCTCGCTGGCGCGCAAACGGAGCCGCGCCCTCGGCCTCGAGGAGCAGAGCCCCGGACTGATGGCCCGTTACCGCCTGCTCGGCCAGGGCGCCCTCGCGTTGGCGTTCGGCTGGTGGGCGGTGCGCGGCGGCGCCACGCTCCTCGGCGTCGAGTGGCTCGACGTGCTGGCGTTCGCGTTCGTGATCGTCGGGAGCGTCAACGCCTTCAACTTCACCGACGGACTCGACGGCCTCGCCGCCGGCGTCACGGCCATCGTGCTCGTCTTCTTCCTCGCCTCTTCGTTCGCCGCCGCCCTGCTGGGCGCGCTCCTCGGCTTCCTCTGGTACAACGCCCACCCGGCGCGGACCTTCATGGGTGGGGTCGGTTCCGAAGCGCTCGGGGCGGCCGTCGCCGGGCTCGCCATCCTCCAGGGGACCGTCTGGTACCTGCCGCTCGTGGCCGCCATCCCCGTGCTCGAGGTCCTCGCCGTCGTCGCGCAGGTGAGCTACTTCAAGGCGACGGGCGGCAAACGCCTGCTGCGCATGAGCCCCCTCCACCACCACTTCGAGCTGGGCGGCTGGAGCGACGCGCGCATCGTCACACGCTTCCAGCTCGTCACCGCCCTCTGCGTCGTACTGGCGGTCGCCATCCGCCAGGCCAGTTAGATGCCCGGCGAGGTCCTCGTCTACGGGCTCGGACGCTCGGGGCTCGCGGTCGTTAAGCGTCTGCGCGCGGCCGGCACCGCCACGGCGTTCTACGACCGGCGCGGGAGCGGGCAAGACGTCACGGCGGCGCTCGAGGCGCACGCGCGGAGCGTCGCCACGGTCGCCGGCGGCGGCTTCGCCCTCGCCATCGCCGCCCCGGGGGTGCCCATCGACCACCCCGACCTGGTCACCCTGCGCGCCGCCGGCACGGAGGTGATCGGCGAGGTCGAGTGGGTGTGGCGCACGACGCCTGGCACCTACGTAGGCATCACCGGCACGGCGGGCAAGGGCAGCGTGACGCGCTGGACGGCCGACACGCTCAAGGCCGCCGGGCTCGACGCCGTCGCCGGCGGCAACATCGTCCCGGCGCTCGCCGCCGTGGCCGGGCCCGGACGCGTCCACGTCGTCGAGATGTCGTCCTTCCAGCTCGAACGTTGCCCCACGTTCGCGCCGGACGTGGCCGTGCTCCTCAACCTCGGCGAGGACCACATCGACCGCCACGGCAGCGTGTCGGCCTACCACGCGGCCAAGCGCAACCTCATCGCCAACCTGGGCCCGCGCTCCACCCTCGTCGTCAACGACGACGACCCGGAGCTGCGGCGCTGGGCGGACGCGAGCGCGGCGACGGGCGTGAACGTCAGGCGCTTCTCCCTCGAGCGGCCAGCTGCGGCCTACCGGACGCATGACGGCATGCTCGTCATGGACGGCCAGCCCCTCCTGCATGCCAGCGACCTCCACGTGCTCGGCGAGCACCAGGTGGCGAACGCCCTGGCGGTCGCGCTGAGCTGCGCCGCCGTCGGCACCCCGACCACGGCCATCGCGGCCGGCCTGCGTGCGTTCACCGGCCTCCCGGGGCGCTACTCGGTGGCCGGCCAGGTCGGCGACGTGCGGTTCCTGGAGGACTCCATCGCCACGCGCCCGCTGGCCGTCGCCGCGGCGTTGCGCTCCAGCCCGCGCCCGCTGGTATGGCTCGCCGGCGGCCAGGGCAAGGGCGCCAGCCTCACAGAACTGCGCGAGCTAGTGGCCGACAAGGTCGACCTGCTCGTGCTCATCGGAGCCAGCGCGGAGGAGTTCCGCTGCGCCTTCGGCGACCTCGTGCCAACCGTCGTCGTGGCGGAGCCGGACGGGCGCGCGGCCATGCGCGCCGCGGTAGCCACCGCGTACGCGCACCTGCGCGATCACCACGACGGCGCGGGCACCGTCCTCCTGGCCCCGCTCGCCGCCTCGTTCGATCAGTTCGCGGACTACGTCGACCGGGCGGCCGCCTTCCGCGAGGCGCTCGGCGCCCTCCGCGCCACGGCGCGCGCCGCCGTGCTCGGCTCCGGCGCCTGATGGACAGGCTGCTGCTCGCCATCCAGGTGACGCTCGGGCTGCTCGGCGTCGTGGGGGTGGCGGCCGCCGCGCCCGACGTGGCGCTCGAGCACGGCGCGCGCTTCGCCTTCACGCTGCTCCTCACGTTCGCCGTCGCGCGCCTCCGCGAGAAGCAGGTGCTCAAGCTCTCGCCCTATGCCTTCGTCGCGCTCCTGTTGCTCCTCGTGCTCGTCCTCTTCATCGGCGTCTCGCCGGCCGGCTCCGAGAGCAAGCGGTGGATCCTCGTCGGCGGCGTCAGCCTGCAGCCGTCGGAGCTGATGAAGGTGGCGGTCATCGCCTACCTGGCGGCCTTCTTCCACAACCACCTCGGCAACTGGGAGATCTGGCGACCGATGCTCGTCATCGGCCTGACAGCCGGCCTTATCGTCATCGAACCGGACGTCAGCACGGCCGCGTTCGTGTTCCTGCTCGCCGTCGCCATCATGATCGCGGCCGGCGCCACCCTCACGCGTGTCCTCGCTATACTGTTCACCGCCGCCGTCACGGCCGCCCTGCTGGCCGGGACGGTCCTCAGCCAGTTCACGTACATCGGCGAGCGCATGGTCGGCTACTTCGACCGGTGGGGGCAGCAGTCGCAGGCGGCGGACCTCTCCTACCAGGCGCTCAGGGCCCTCGACGCCATCGGCCGCGGCGGCGTCCTCGGCGTCGGCACCGGACGCCGCGTGCCCGTGCCGGAGGCCGACACCGACTTCATCGGCGTGGCCATCGCACACTCCCTCGGCTTCCTCGGCTCGGTGACGCTGGTGGCCATGTACGCGCTCCTGGCGTGGCACGGCTACCGCATCGCGCGGCGCGTGACGGGCCCCTCCGCGCTGCTCGCGGCCGGCGCCACCGCGTACGTCTGCGGGCAGGCCGGCCTCAACCTCCTAGTGGTGACAGGCATGTTCCCCGTGACGGGGCTGCCTCTCCCAGGCGTCAGCTACGGTCTCAACTCCCAGGTGTCCGTCGCCATCGCCTTCGGCTTCCTGCACCTGGCGAGCCGGCTCGCCGAGCCGGCGCCCGTCCCCGTGTCCGAGGCGCCGGAGCCCGGCCGGTTCGCCCAGACGTCCGCAGCGAGACAGCGGGCGTGAGCGCGCCGCCACGCCTCCTTCTCGCCACCGGCGGCACGGGCGGCCACATCTACCCCGCCCTCGCGGTCGCGCGGGAGGCCGCCGCGCGCGGGGCCGAGGTGGCGCTCATGGGTGGGCTCGGGGGCATGGAGGAGCGCCTCGCTCGCGAGGCCGGGGTCCCGTTCCTCGGGGTCGACACGGGCAAGTGGGACCGCCAGCGGCCCGATCCGCGCCAGGCGCTCAAGGCCGCGTCCGGCCTGCGGCAAACAGTTGGCCTGGCGCGTAGCTTCGCCCCCGACGTCGTGGTGGGCTTCGGCGGCTTCGCCTCCATGCCCGGGTGCTTCGCGGCGTGGCGGTTGCGCGTCCCCCTCGTGCTGCACGAGGGCAACGCGTTCCCGAGCCGCGTCAACCGCTGGTTCGCGCGCGCTGCCAAGCTCTTCGTGAGCGCGCAACCCGAGGCCCTGGCCCACGTGAGGACCGCCAACGCGCTCGTCATCCCCTTCCCCGTCCGGGAGGAGCGCGTGGAGCGCGCCACCGCGCGCGCCGCGCTCGGGCTGCCCGGCTCCGCCGTCGTCACCCTCGTGATGGGCGGCTCCCAAGGCTCGCTCGCCCTTAACCGCGCCGTTCCGGACGCGTACGAGAAGCTGGTGAACGCCGGCCGCGCGCCGGTCGTGATCCACTCGACGGGGCCGCGCTGGCTGCCGGAGGTCGAGGCGCGCACGGCCGCGTGGCCCGCGTACCACCCCAGACCGTACGTAGACGCGATCACCGCCTGGTCGGCCGCCGACCTCGCCATCACGCGAGCCGGGATAAGCACGCTCTCAGAGGCGGCCTTCCACGGCGTCCCCGCGCTCATGGTCCCCTTGCCGACGGCCGCGGAGGACCATCAGTCGCACAACGCGCGCGCGGTGGCGAGCGCCGGGGCCGGGTCGCTCGTCGAGGAGAGCGAGATCGCCTCGGCCCTGCCAGAGGCCTGGACGCGCGCGCTGGACCCGGAGTGGCGCCGGGCCGCGGCCGCTGCCGCGGCGGCGCGGACCCCGGCGGGCGCCGCGCGTCGTATCGTTGACGCCGTTTTGGAGACCGGAAGAGAGAGATGACAGACCTAGACATAGAGACGGCACGCAGCGGTTCCGGCGTCGGCCAGCGGATCCACTTCATGGGCATCGGTGGCGTGAGCATGGCCGCCCTGGCGCGCTGGTGCCACGAGGAAGGCTTCACCGTCAGTGGCTGCGACGCCAGCGGCGGTCCGGTGCTCGCCGAGCTCGAGGCGCTCGGGATAACGGCGTGCGCCGGACACGACCCGCGCCACGCGGAGACAGCGGACATCGTGGTTCACAGCATGGCCGTCCCGTACGACCACCCGGAGCTCGAGGCCGCCAGGGCGGCCGGCAGCAAGGTCCTACGCCGCATCGCGCTACTCGGTGAGCTGTTCACGCGCCGCTGCGCCGTCGCCGTCACGGGCACGAACGGCAAGAGCACCACCACCGCCATGGTCGCCACGCTCCTGCTGGCACTCGACGACGAGACGTCCGTGCAGCTCGGGGCCTCCCTGCCGATCATCGGCGGGAGCATGCGCTACGGGAAGGGCAAGTGGCTCGCGGCCGAGGTCGACGAGTCGGACCCCGGCTTCGCCGACCTGGTCAGCGCCGTCGCGGTCATCACGAACCTCGACGACGATCACGTCGCCGGCGAGTATGACGAGCGCCGCAACTACCACGCCTCCTTCGAGGACCTGCAGGCCGCGGCGCTGCGCTTCGCGCGAGCGGCCGAGAAGCTCGTGTACTGCGGCGACTGGCCGGGCCTGCGCGAACTGGTCGGGGCGCACGAGCACGCCGTCAGCTACGGCACGGGCGCGGGGTGCGACTACCGCATCGGCGCCGTCCACCTCGCCGCCGCCGGCAGCAGCTTCGAGCTGAGCGTCCCCGGCCTCGGCGTCCTCCGGGTGGAGCTGTCCGTTCCCGGCATGCACAACGTGCTCAACGCCACGGCGGCGCTGGCGGCCACCCACCTGGCCGGCTTCGACCCGCGCCCCGCCCTCGGCGCCCTCAAGGCCTTCACAGGGGTCGGGCGGCGGTGGCAGTCGTACGGCGCCCTGAACGGCGCCAGCATCGTCGACGACTACGCCCACAACCCCACCAAGGTGGCGGCCACCCTGAAGGCCGCCCGCGCCACGGGTCTCAAGGTCCGGGCGGTGTTGCAGCCGCACCGCTGGGTGCGCACGGCGCGCCAGTGGCCCGCCCTCGCGAAGGCCGCCGCGCTCGCCGACGAGGTGGTCGTCCTGGGCGTCTACGGCGCGGGCGAACGGCCCATCGAGGGCGTGTCGCCGGAGCTGATCGCCGAGCGGGTCAGGGAGCTGGGCGTGCCCGCGCGCATCACCGACGTGGTCGGCGCGGAGGAGTACCTGGCCGCCACGGCAGCGCCGGGCGAGCTGCTCATCACCCTTGGCGCCGGCGACGTCTGGCGCGTGGCCGCCGGGCTCGCGGCGCGCGCCGCGTCGGAAGCGACGGCCGCGACCGGCGCAGGCGGCGCGCGCCGTGACCACGAGCCGGAAAGCAAGGGCGGGGCGCCCGGCGCCAAGGCGAGCGCCGGCTCGGGCGGCGTCGCGAACGCCACCGCGACGACGGAGCGCTGAGCGCGTGGCGCTGGCGGCCACGACCGGTCCGCGGGTGAGGCGCGTGCGGCTACGCGACTACACGACCTTGCGCGTCGGCGGGGAGGCCGAGCTCTGGGAGGTCGAGAGCCTGAACGACCTGCGCGAGGCGACGAGCGAGCCGTTCCTCGTGCTCGGCTCCGGCGCCAACCTTCTCGTGGCGGACGGCGGCGTCGCCGAACGCGTCGTGCGCCTCGGCCGGGCCTACAACGCCATGCCCGACTTCGCCGCGGGCGCCGAGGCGTGGGTCGGCGCAGCCACCCCCCTGCCTGGCC
>CAUJFI010000033.1 GCA_963170125.1 Deinococcota bacterium
CAAGAGCCTTAGCGCGTTCCTTCTCCATAGTCCTGCCTCCGTCCGGGCGCTGGGCCGGTCGGACGCGACTGCGGACCCACTACCTCAGATGTGCCTTAAATAATAAGGCATCGAGCTGGGGGTCCGCAAGCATCTGTGGACTAGAGTGGCTAGGCAGCGGGCGGTGGCCCTTCGGACCTCAACCCAACGGGTACCCGTCCGCCGCGTACACGGCCTGCGCCGCCTGGCGCCGCAGGTCCACGAGGTCGACGCCGTGCTCGGCCAGGTAGGCATGGAAGCGCGGGAGCGCCTCCTTGCCGCGCGGGATCCGGCGCAGGGCCTCCGTGCCGAGGTCGCGCGCGCGGTCGACGGCCGCGAACGTGTAGAGCCGGGCGAGCAGGAGGGCGACCTCGCCCGCGCGCGCGCCGGCTAGCCGTTCGGCGCGCAGCAGGCCCGCCTCGGCCAGGTAGGCGAGCCCGACCATGTCCGCCACGCGTGCCAGCAACTCCTGCTCGCGCTCGAGGCCCTGCATGTACGCCATGGCGCCCATACCCGCCACCATCAGCGTGCCGAGCTTGAGGTTGGCGAGGGCCAACTCGGCATCGGCCTGGGCCTCGGGCGCGGCCACCGTCTCTACCGGCCGGCCCAGCATCGCCGCCTGCGCCGGCCCAAGGAGGTCCAGCTCGCCGCGCATGGCGCGCTTCAGGAGCTGATCGACGGTGAGCTCGCGGTTGATCTCGTTGGTGCCCTCGAAGATGCGGTTGATGCGGCTGTTGCGGTAGGCGAGCTCGATCGGGTAGTCCGCCGAGAAGCCGTAGCCGCCGTAGACCTGCAGGGCCTCGTCGACCACGTAGTCGAGGATCTCCGAGCCGAACACCTTGATGAACGAGTACTCGACGGCGTAGTCGTTGAGGGCCGCGAGCTGCGTGGTGGGGTCCGGCTTGCCGGCGGTGGCGGCGTCCATGCTGCCGGCCAGGCGGTAGACGGCGCTCTCGAGCGCGTACGTGTCGGCCGCCATGCGCCCGATCTTCTCCTGGATGAGGCCGAACGTGGCGATGGGTGCCTTGAACTGCTGGCGCTCCTTCGCGTACGCCTGCACCAGGCCGATGAGCTGCTTCGCCCCGCCAGCGGCGCCGACGGCGAGCTTGAAGCGCCCGATGTTGAGGATGCCGAACGCGATCCGGTGGCCCTTGCCGACCTCGCCGAGCAGGTTGCCCTTCGGCACGCGCACGTTCTCGAGGATCACCTGCCGCGTGCTGGAGCCCTTGATGCCCATCTTGTGCTCCTCGGCCCCGAGGCTCAGCCCGCGCGCGCCCTTCTCGACGAGGAAGCAGCTGAACTTGTCGCCGTCCACCTGGGCGAACACGGTGAACAGGTCCGCGAAACCGGCGTTCGAGATCCACATCTTCGTGCCGTTCAGGACCCACTCGTCGCCGTCCAGGTCGGCGCGCGCCTTGGCGGCGAGCGAGTCGGACCCCGAGCCGGGCTCCGTGAGGCAGTAGGCCGCCACCCATTCGCCCGCCGCGAGCTTGGGCAGGTAGCGCGCCTTCTGCTCCTGCGTGCCGAAGTAGACGAGGGGCAGGGTGCCGATGCCGACGTGCGCGTTGAACGTGACGTTGAACGAGCCGGAGGCCGCGACGGCCTCGGTGACGACGGAGGCGGCCGCCTTGCCGGCGCCGAGGCCGCCGTAGACCTCGGGCACCTCGACGGCCAGCAGCCCGAGCTCGCCGGCCTTGGCCATCTTCTCGCGCGAGAGCTCGTAATCCAGGCCCTCGAGCTTGGCGAAGTCGGGAACGATCTCGCGCTGGACGAACGTGCGCGCCGTGGTGGCGAACATCCTCAGGTCGTCGTCGAACGCCTCCGGGATGAGGACCGTGGCGGCGTCCTGGCGCTCGACGAGGAAGGCGCCGCCCGTCGGGGCCGTCACGTGGGCGCTCGGCGTGGCGTCGCTGGTCTGCGGGTTGCGGTCTGGAGTGGACATGCTCGAGCCTCCATGCGGTGCTGACGGGTGATCGTAGCTCGCCCACCCGCTGATCACTTTTGTACTGAGTACAACCTTACCTCAACCGCCCTCACGGCAGAAGCGGCACCCCCGTTCGGCGTGGTCGGCCGGCTGACCGGAGGCAACCGCCCTCACGGCAGGAGCGGCACCACGGTGGTCAGCGCGCTCACCAGCGCCAGCGCCAGCAGGCCCACGCAGAACCAGCCGACCGCCTGCGAGAACCGGGCGCCGAGGCGCGTGCGCAGTCGGATGACGCCGTAGGCGAACCCGCCGACGATGCCGCCCACGTGGCCCCAGAGCGAGACGCCCGGCACGGCCAGGCTGAAGACGATGAGGATGGCGACCCACTGCAGGAGGCTGCGCAGGAGCAGGCTGTCCGACGCCGACTTGCCGAGCGCAGCCTCGGCCAACAGCGCGCCGGCCACGCCGAGGATGCCGCCTGAGGCCCCGACCAGCACGACGGGCACGCCGGCCTGGAACACGGTCGTGAGGTAGGCGCCCGCCGCCGTGCCGGCGGTGAAGGCGGCCAGCAGGTCGCCCCAGCCGCGCCGGCGCTCGTAGAGGCGGCCGATGTCGAAGAGCACCCACAGGTTCATGCCGATGTGCACGAGGTTGCCGTGCAGGAAAGCGTAGGTGAGGTAGCGCCACCAGGCGCCCGCGTCGGGCACGCCCGGCAGGCCCTGGGTGAACGCCGCGACCAGGTTGCTCACGTACAGCCCCTGGCCGCGCACGGAGACGACGCCGTAGTAGCGGTCCGCCAGCACCTGCGCCAGGTAAGCAAGGGCGATGGCGCCCGCCAACAGGTACGTGGCGAGCGGGCGCCGCGCCAGCAGGGCGGTCGCGGTCGGTGGTGTGGCACCCAGGCTCTTCAACCTGGCCTCCAGCCGCCTCCGCGACGCTCCAGTCGCGGCCGTGTACGCCGCCTGGTAGGCCCGGACGGACGCGGCGTGCCTGCCGGAGCGCTCGGCCGCCGTGCCGAGGATCTCGTAGAGCGTGGCGGGCGTCACCCCCGCCAACGGCTGCTCGAGGAGCTTGCGCGTGCCGTCCAGGTCGCCCTGCTCGGCGACCAAGCGCGCCTCGGACAGGACCAGGGAACGGTAGGCGAGGGGCCCCTGTCTCCCGGCCTCGAACCGCGTCTTGAGCAGGCCGGTCTCCCGCCGCGCCTCCTCCAAGCGCCCGAGGGCGATGAGCGCCTCGATGCGCGCGGCCGTCACGAGGTTGCCGTTGTCCGCCGCGCCCGCGCCGTTCGGCTCCTCGAGTTCCAGTACGCCGGCGTAGTCGCCGCTCGCGAGCCGTGCCTGCGCCATGAGGACGGCGTCGTGGCGCGTGGTGAGGGCCAACG
The DNA here is from genome assembly GCA_963170125.1 of Deinococcota bacterium. GTDB lineage: Bacteria > Deinococcota > Deinococci > Deinococcales > Trueperaceae > JAAYYF01. Next base: position 3,324 of record CAUJFI010000033.1, read on the forward strand.
CCGCCTCGGAGTCGCCCTGTTGCAGGGCCGCTTGGGCCAAGAGGCGCCCGACGGACGCTCGGCCTCCCGAGGTCCAGTAAATGAGCGAGGTGGCGGCCCTCGCCAAGCGCCAGGCGCCCGAGCGGACGGCCGCGACGAGCGCGAGGGGGGCGAAGACGTACACCGCGGCGACCGCCAGCACCGCCCACTGGACCGCGCCCGCCAGGGGCTGGTCGCCCAGGCCGGCGACGGCGACGGCCGCCGCGGCGATGGCACCCAGCAGCGTCTTGAGCGGGAACTCGCCGGGCAGCGGCGCCATGCGCGTGGCCCAGCGCACGGTCGACGCGCCGGTCACCGCCACTACGAACGCGAAGAGGGTGGCCGTGGTCATCGCCAGATGGTAACGCGGCACTCGCCTCGGACCTAGGCGGCCCAGCTCACCGCCCGGTAGCGAGGTCCACTCATCGAGGCACCGTGGCGGGCGGGCGCAGTCGTTACAATCAGGAACGGTCCGCACATTTGAGTGGCGGGACCCGGAGGGTTTCCTTGCTGGACGTGCTGTTGGCCGCAATCACCATCGTCATCGCGTACTTCCTCGGCACCATCCCGTCCGGGTACCTGGTGGCCAAGGTGCGGGGCGTGAACATCCAGCAGGTCGGGTCCGGCAACATCGGCGCCACGAACGTGCTCAGGGCGCTGGGCGTGGTGCCGGCCATCATCGTCGTCATCCTCGACCCGCTGAAGGGCGCGCTGGCCACGCTCCTGCCCGGCATCGTCGGCCTGGGCCCATGGGCCACGGCGCTCGCCGGCCTGGCGGCCGTGCTCGGCAACGACTTCAACGTCCTCCTGCGCATGAAGGGCGGCAAGGGCATCGCCACGAGCATCGGCGTGTTCATGGTCATCGACCCGCTCACGACGCTCATGTGCGTGGTCCTCGGGGTCTTCACCATCCTGCTGAGCCGTTACGTGTCGCTCGGCTCACTCGTCGGCATGGCGGCGCTGCCCCTCTTCGTCATCGTGCAGGGCGAGTACATCGGCCCGCGGCTCCTACTGGCGGCCGCCCTGTTCGGGCTGGCCGTCTATCGCCACTTCAGCAACATCCAACGGCTGGTGGCCGGCAACGAGCGCCGGCTGGGGGACCGGTCGGCGAAGTCCTGAGTTGGCCCGCGCCTTCGCGTAATTGAGCAGCACGATCCCGCCGATGGCCACCGCTCCACCCACGGCCGTGACGACCGCCGGCACCTCGCCGAGCATGACCCAGGCGAACAGCAGGCTCATGACCGGCACGAGGTAGAGGAAGGCCGCCACGAGCGTGACAGGCACCTTCGACAGGGCATAGGCGTAGATGCTGTAGGCGATGGTCGACGGGAAAACACCGATGTAGAGCGTGGCCGCCAGGGCCTGCCAGGGGGCGTCGGCCACGTCCGCGCCTAGGCCGGGGAGGAAGACCAGGAGCGGGATGGTGCCGGCCCAGGTCGCGTAGGCCGCCACCTCGATGGGCCGGTAGACCGTGAACAGCCGCTTCTGCAGGACGGTGTAGAAGGACGACGCTACCGCCGAGATCACCACGAGCCACGACCAGGCGTTGAACGAGACGCCGCCGCCCGCGTCGCCGAGCACGATGAAGGCGACGCCGACGAACGAGACGAGGGACCCGAGCCAGCCGAGCGCCGGGAGCCTCTCGCGCATCATGACCGTCGCGAGGAGCGCCGTCATGGCGGGCGCCGTCCCGATGATCAGGCTCGCGGCGCCGGCGCTCACGTGCAGCTCGCCGAAGTTAAGCGCCAGGTGGTAGACGGTATAGCCGAGCACACCGAGGAGGAAGAGGTACGGCACGTCCTGTCGCCGAGGGAACAGCCTGGAGCGCATGGCGAGGAGGATGGGCAGGAACGCCAAGGACGCCACTAGGTGCCTGAGGAGCGTCAGGTGGTCGGCCGACATGCCGCCCAGGCCGAGCTTGATCATCGGGTAAGCGGATCCCCAAAGCACCATCTGAAAGAGCAGTAGCAGTACGAGACCGGGCCGCACTACGCGCCTCCCCTAGGTCGATCTGACGCAGCTCAGTTGGGCAAGACCACTGGACGACCGCAGGTGCATAGTTCGGCATCCCGCACCATGCGCGTCTGGCCGTCCCGGTACCAGAGGGTACCGCAGTCGGGGCAGCGCACCTCGGCGCCGGAGATGCCGAGGATGGCCTCCACGCCGACCCAGCGCTTCTCGCCGCACCAGTGGCACACGACCTCCGCGCCGCCGTCCTCGGCGGCCATCTGCTGGCGCTCCGCGGGCGTGAAGTAGGCGAGGGCCGCCAGCGCCTTATCGTCCGAGCAGCGGCAGGCGAACGCCACGCCCAAGGGCGGGTCGGTGAGCAGCTCGAAGTCCATGCCCCACAGGAGCTGGTCGCGCACCACCTCGAGGATGGGCGCGTCCGCCATGGCCGTAGTGAGCTGCCCGAGCGCCTTGACGTTGGCCTCCAACAGGGTCAGCGCGCCCTCGTCGGCGCCGGGGAGGGCCTGGAGGATGACCCCGCCGGAGCGCTTCACGCGCCTGTGCCCGTCGAAGTAGACGCCGAGGAGGACGGCGGAGGGGATCTGCTCGGAGACGGCCAGGTACGTGGCGATGTCCTCGGCTACCTCGCCGCTGACGAGGTCGCTCGAGCTGCCGTACGGGTCGCCGTAAGGGGCGTGCGAGCGCACGACGCTGATCTCGCCCTGCCTGCCGATGCCGCCGCCGACGTCGAGCTTGCCGTCCTGCCTCAGCGGCAGGTCGACGTGCGGGTTGTTGACGTAGCCGCGCACGGTGCCGTCCAGGCCGGCGTCGGCGATGACGCCGCCCAGCGGGCCGTCGCCGCGCAGGCGAAGCGTGACGCGGTCGCGGCTGTTCTTGAGCAGGACGTGCGACAGGAGCAGCGCGCCCGTGAGCGTGCGCCCGAGGGCGGCGCCCGCCGTGGGGGTGGCACCGTGCTTCTCCACGGCCCCGCTCACCAAGGCCGTGGTATCGGCCGCGACCACGCGGATGCCGCCGCCCGCGGCGACGCCACGAAGCAAGTAAGACATGGCCTTCCTCTCGTGCCGCTCGGGCAGCCCGTGGCGCCCGGCGGACAGCGGCGCCCGTGGGCGCGACCAGAGAGTATATGGGTGCTCAGGGCGAGGACGGCGTGCCCTGGGCTGCGCGCGCCCCCGACCACCGACGCTCCGTAGCGGTGCGGGCGGGTCCCCATCCCGCGGAGCGAACGTCTAGTGGGGCAGCTTCTCGTGGAGCCGGCGCAACGTGGCGCGTGGCACGAGCTTCGCGACGTCGGCGCCGTAGCGCGCGAGCTCCTTCACGCGCGTGCTGGACACGTATGACCAGCGCGTGGCCGTCATGATGAACGTGGTCTCGGCGTTCGGGTTGAGCTGGCGGTTGAGGTGCGCCATCTGCAGCTCGTACTCGAAGTCGGAGATGGCGCGCAGGCCCTTGACGATGACCGTGGCGCCGATCTCGCGCGTGTAGTCGGCGAGCAGGCCGTCGAACGAATCGACCGTCACGCCCTCCATGCCCTCGACCACCTCGCGGATGATCTCGACGCGCTCGTTCGTGTCGAAGAGCGCGTTCGACTTGGCCTCGTTGTGCAGCACGGCGATCGTCAACTTCTCGTAGATGCGCGCCGCACGGCGGATGAGGTCGACGTGGCCGTTGTGCAGCGGATCGAAGCTACCGGGGTAGACGGCATGGATCATGGTGGGGTCAGTCTAGCGGCCCTCGCCACTCAGGGTGACCGGAGGAGGACATCGCGCAGCAGGTCGTCCACGACCTCCTCGGGCGAGAGGCGGCCGGCCAGGACGGCGTCGACGGCCTCTTCCTCGCCGTCCACGAGCTCGCGGCGCAGCCTCTCCCCTAGCGCGGAGCGCACCTCGGAGCGCACCCTGCGCCTGCGCGCGGCCTCGAGCCCGCCGTTCGCGACCAGGTAGGCGCGGTGCTCGTCCACCAGGCGCACGAGGTCCGCCACGCCCTCGCCTTGCGACGCGATGGTGGTGGCCACCGGCGCCAGCCACTCGCCGTGCTCGCCGAGCTCCTGAGCGGCCCGAATCTCCCTGCGCAACCGGTCGCCGCCGGGGTGGTCGTACTTGTTGACGCAGAACACGTCGGCGATCTCCATGATGCCGGCCTTGAACGCCTGCACGGCGTCGCCCTGGCCGGGCGTCAGCACCACGACGGTGGTGTCGGCCGCCGTCACGATCTCCACCTCGGACTGGCCGACGCCGACCGTCTCGATGAACACCGTGTCGAACCCCGCGGCGTCGAGGAGGGCAACGGCCTGGAGGGTGGCCGCGGCGAGGCCACCCAGGTGACCGCGCGTCGCCATCGAGCGGATGAACACCCCGGAGTCCGTGTGCCAGCGCGTCATGCGGATGCGGTCGCCCAGGATGGCGCCGCCGCTGAACGGCGACGTCGGATCGATGGCCACGACGCCGACCTTACGCCCCGCCGCACGAGCCGCCGCGATGAGGCCGTCCGTCAACGTGCTCTTGCCGCTGCCGGGCGAGCCTGTGATGCCGACGACGGTTGCCCGGCCGGTGCGCGGCCGCGCGCGCTTGAGCAGTTCGCGGCCGCGCGGGTCGTCCGACTCGACCAGGGTGATGGCGCGAGCCACGGCCCTTTCGTCCCCGGCCAGCAGGCGCTCCCACAGCGGCTCCACCCGCGTATCCATGTGATGAGGCTAACCCACGCTCGCGGCGGCAGCGCGGCTTCGCCGCAGCCTTGCGGCGACTTGCGCGGGGCGCCTGCCACCCCTCGGACCAGCGCCGGGGCGGCGTTTCGATGTGAACCTGTCGGGTACCCTAGTGAACAACTTGGGCTCACGCACGTTCAGTTGAGGAGGTGGGACGTCATATGGCAAAGAACCCTACGCCAGTACGCCTCGGCATGGTCGGCGGCGGAAGCGGCGCCTTCATCGGCGCGGTGCACCGCATGGCGGCGCGGCTCGACGGACGCTTCGAGCTCGTGGCGGGCGCCCTCTCGAGCACGCCGGAGCGGTCGGTAGCGAGCGGTGCCGAGCTCGGCTTGCGACGCGCCTACGGCACGTGGGAGGAGATGCTCCAGGCCGAGAGTACGCGCGATCCCGCCGAGCGCATCGAGGCCGTCAGCATCGTCACCCCGAACCACATGCACTACCCGGTCGCGCTCGCGTTCGTGGAGGCGGGCCTCAACGTCATCTGCGACAAGCCGATGACGGTGGACTCGAACCAGGCGCGCGCCCTGGAGGCCGCGGTCGCGGCGAGCGGCGTCGTGTTCGGCGTCACCTACAACTACACTGGCTACCCGTTGGTGAAAGAGGCGCGCCGCCTCGTGGCCTCGGGTGCGCTCGGCGAGCTGCGGAAGGTCGTCATCGAGTACCACCAGGGCTGGCTGGCCACGCGCCTGGAGGAGGACGGCAACAAACAGGCGGGGTGGCGCGCCGACCCAGCGCTGGCCGGCACGGGCGGCGCCATCGGCGACATCGGCAGCCACGCGGAGAACCTGGCGGCCACGGTCACGGGCCTGCACGTGGAGGAGCTCTGCGCCGACCTGACCCCCGTGGTACCGGGTAGGCGGCTCGACGACGACGCGAACGTGCTCCTGCGCTTCACGGGCGGCGTGAAGGGCGTGCTGGTGGCGTCGCAGGTCGCCATCGGCGCCGAGAACGACCTGCGCCTCACGGTGAACGGCAGCCGCGGCAGCCTGCACTGGCGCCAGGAAGACCCGAACCGCCTGGTCGTCCACCTGCTGAACGCGCCGACCCAGGTGCTCACCCGGGCGGGCGGGCCGTACCTCGGCGCCGCCGCGGCTGCCGCCACGCGCATCCCGTCCGGCCACCCGGAAGGGTTCATCGAGGCGTTCGCCGAGGTCTATCGGAACGTGGCGGAGGCGATAAGGCTGCGCGAGCGCTCGGCGAACGCCGGTGGGATGGGCTCGGACGATGCGAGCCCAAGCGACGCGGGCCTAAGCAGCGCTGTGCCGGACTACCCGAGCGTGAACGACGGCGCCCGCGGCGTGGCGTTCATCGAGGCGGCGGTGGCGTCGCAAGCCGGGGGGTCTGTCTGGGTGAAGGTCGGTCGCGGCGCCTGAGCTACTCGTTCGAGCCGATCAACCGCACACTCCTCTGAACTTCTCCCTCGCGGCGTAGCATGACGCGAACCGTCTCACTTACGCGCACCCCGCCACCTCTGCGCGAGATCGATCACGGCCGCCTCCAACGCCAGCTCGGGCGAGCCGCCAGACTTGGCCGCCACGTCCGCGGCGAGGAGCCCGCTCAGGCACTCACGCACGGCTCCCTCGTCCAAACCGGCCGCCAGGCGCAGGGCCTTCTCGGCCGCGTACGGCGCCGCACCGAGCTCGCCGGCCGCCTGCGCCCCGCTCACGCGCTTGCCTCCGCTGCGCTCCAACAGCCCGGCCGCCTTGGCGACGAGCATGAACTGCCACGTGAGGGCGCCGAACACGCGCGGCACGGCCTCGCCCCCCTCGACCAGGCTCCGAGCGATGCTCAAGCTGCCGGCCACGTCGCCCTTGGCGACGCGCTCGATGAGGTCGAAGGCCGAGTGCGTCGCCATGACGTTCACGACCGCCTTCGCCCGCTCCAGGCCGATCTTCTCGTCCAGCGCCGCGAGCTTCTGGATCTCGGAGACGATGCTGGCCGCGTCGTCCCCGAACGTCTCGGCCAGGTAGGTGGCCACGGCGGGCTCGAAGGCGACGCCGGCCGCCTTCAGCTCGTTCCCGACCCACCGCGCGAGCGGGTCGCCGCGTGGCAGGGCGAGGTGCGTCTGCTTGCCGAGTGCCTGAAGGGCCTTCTGGCGGGCCGGGGTGGCGCTCGGGTCGAGCACGAACACCACGGCGCCGTCGCCGACGAACTCGAGCGCCTTCATGACCTCGTTGCGCGGCTTCACCCCGGCCTGGCCCTGGAAGGCGGCGTCGAAGTCGAGTAACAGCGCCGCCTGGGTGAACAGGCCGCCCTGGCTGGCGAGCTCGAGCACGGTCTGAGCGCTCATGCCCTCGCCCAGCTCCGTGACCCCGGCGGGGTCGAGGCCGGCCCCGAGGATCGCCGCACGCGCGGCGCGGCGCGCCAGGAAGGGGTCGCCGGTGAACGAGCTGATCATGCGTCCGAGCTTACGTCGCGGCCAAGGCGACGTCCTCGAGCGCGGCCAGGAACTCCTCGGCGCAGGAGTAGCGCTCGTCCGGGTCGCGGGCAAGCGCCTTAGCCACGATGGGCTCGTACTGCGCGACCGACTCTGGGAGCGGGTCGAGCGGCACCCGGTCGTCGCCGGCGAGCCAGCGCACGACCTGACCGCCGAACGGCGGGGCCCCCGTGAGCATGTGGTAGATGACCGCGCCCGTGGCGTACAGGTCGGAGCGGTGGTCCGTGCGCACGCCCTTGAACTGCTCGGGCGCCATGAAGCTCGGGGTGCCCAGCAGCATGTCCTGGGTGGTGATGGCCGTGAGGCCCAGGTCCTTGGCGAAGCCGAAGTCCGTGAGGAGGGCCGTCTCGCCCTTCACCAGGATGTTGGCCGGCTTCACGTCCAGGTGCAGGACGCCCTCGGCGTGAGCGTAGGCCAGCGCGCTCAGCACGTCCCGCGCGATCTTGATGGCCCGGCGCGGGCGCAGCGGCCCGCGCTCGAGCGCCGCTTCGAGCGACACGCCCGGGCAGTAGGCGTAGATGAGCGACGCGTCACCGGAGATGCCGAGCAGTGGGACGATGTTCTCGTGGCGGAGCCTGCCGACCACGGCCGCCTCGCGCTCGAGGCGCTGGCTGGCGACGGGGTGGGTGCCGAGGAGGCGCTTAACGACCACGAGCCGGTCCTCCCAGCGTGCGAGCTCGACCCGCACGGGACCCTGCTCCGATAGCACACGAACCGTCAGCAACACTGTGCGCAATCTATCACGCACCTCCGCGCGCGGCGGCCGCACCCGCCGGTGCAACCGAGCGAACCTCACGGCCCCACCATCGTCGACCAGGTCGTGCCGCCGCGCAGTCCGACGCGCACGGCGCCGCGCTCCTGGGTGGTCAGCACCGTCACACCGTGCGCCGCGAGGCGGTCCACGACCTCGGCCGTCGGATGGCCGTACGAGTTCTTGCCGACGGAGATGACGGCGAGCGAGGGGCTCGCCGCCCGCACCAGCCCCTCGCCGGTGCTGCCTCGCGAGCCGTGGTGGCCGACCATCAGCACGTCGACGGGCGGCACGGGCAGGTCCGGCTCCACGGCCACGCCCAGGTCTCCCAGGAACACGGCCTTGGCGACGCCGTCCAGGCGCAGCACGAGCGCCACGGAGGCGTCGTTGCCGGCGGGCGGATCGGGGCCGCGGGCCGGGTTGAGGACGTCGAGGACGATGTGGCCGGCGCGGCCGACGACCAGGCGCTCGCCGCGCCACGCCTCGTGGACCTCGACGCCCCGCTCGGCCGCCAGCTCGCGCAGCGCGACGTCCAAGGCGTTATCGGGTACGGGCGGGCCGGCCACGAGCAGGCCGACGGGTATGGCCCCGAGGACGGTGAGGAGCCCCTCCAGGTGGTCGGCGTCCGGGTGGGTGGAGACGACGGCGTCGAGCCGCCGCACGCCCAGGGCGCGCAACGCCGGCAGCACCACGCGCTTGCCGACGTCGTAGTCGGAGAAAGGCGTGCCCCCACCGTCTACGAGCACGCCCGTGCCGCCGGGCAGGCGGATGAGGGCGGCATCGCCCTGCCCGACGTCTAGGAACCAGACGTCCGGCACGCCGTGGCGCGGCGTCAGGGCCAAGGTGGCGCTGCCGCCCAGGAGGATCACGGCGAGGGCCTGGGCCGCCCGCAACCGCCCGTGCGCCCACGCGGCCAGGCAGGCGCATGCGCCCACCCACGCGACGTGCCCCACCGGTCCGATCTCGCCCCACACCACGAACGGCAGGCGCGCGCCGAGCTCGGCTGCGCCGATTAGGGCCGCAGCCAAGGGGCCCGTGACGTGGTTCACGAGCGCCGCAAGCGGCGTGGTTATCAGCCCCGCGGCGGCGGCCAGGAAGCCGAGCGGCACGAGCAGGCCCGCCAGCGGCACGGCGACGACGTTCACGAGCGGCGACGCCACCGGCACGCCGCCGAACGTGCCCGCCACGAGGGAGAGCGTCGGCAACTGCGCCGCCACACTCACCAGGCCGCCGTTCACGAGGGCGCCGGCCAGCCGCGCTAGCCGGCCACGCGAACCCGTGGGAGCCCCGCCACCAAGCGAACGGCCGCCCAGCCCCGGGCCGGTCAGGGCCTTGGTCCAGGGCGGGAGGAAGACGAGCATGCCCACCACGGCCAGGTGGGAGAGCTGGAAACCGAGGTCGAAGACCATCTGGGGAGCGCTCAGGGTGCCGAGCAGCGCGGCGAGGCCGAGCGTGGCCCAGGCGTGCGCCCGCCCGCTCCCGAGCGCGGTGGCGGCCAGCGCGGCGAGCGCCATGGTGGCCGCGCGCACCACGCTGGGGCTGGGGCCGACGAGGAGGACGAACCCGAGGGTCGCCGCGGCCAGGACGGGCAACCGCGCGCTGGGCAGGCGGCTCAACGACCTGCCGAGGGCGAGCAGCAGCACGCCGACGTGGAGGCCGGAGAGCGCCAGCAGGTGCGCCATGCCGGCGGCCCCGAACGTCTCGCGCAGGTCGCCGAGGTCGTCGCGCTTCCCCAGGGTCAGCGCGGGCAACAGCCCCCCCGCCCGCCCCCGCCGGCCGGCGCCGACCCCGGCCGCCAGGCGGTCAATCAGGCGGAACCGGCTGCCGGGCGGAGCGCCCGCTGGTGCGCCAGGCCGGCGGCCCCGAACGCCTCGCGCAGGCCGCCGCGGTCGTCGCGCTCCCCCTGGGCCAGCGCGCGCATCCGCCCCGCCGCCGGCCCCGGCCGGCCGGCGCCGACCCCGGCCGCCAGGCGGTCTATCAGGCGGAACGGGCTGCCGGTCGGAGCGACCGCTCCGCGCACGAAGAGCTGCCCGGCCACGCCGCGCCTGGCGAGGTGTGAGGCGTAGTCGAGGCCGCCCGGGTTCCGCTTGCCGGGTGCGGGCTCAGCCGTGCCGACGAGCACGACGTCGCCGACCGGCACGGCCGCGCCGCGCGGCATGACGATGGCGAGCCGAGCCGCGACGGGCGCCGTGGCGCTCAGGAACTCGCCGTCTGACCGCCCCCGCCACTCGTGCTCGGCCCCGGCGTACTCCGCGGCGAGCACGGCCCGCTGGCGCTCGCTCGGCCCCACCTGCCAGGCCTGCATGCGGGCGGCACCGACGGCGGCGCCTAGCCCCACGACGGGTAAGAACGGCGCGAGGCCGACGATCCCGGCATGCGCCACCACGTGCGGCCAGCGCCAACCGCACCTTCGCCAGGCAAGCGTGCCGGCCGCCGCCAGCCCCATGACCACCACCCACGTGGCCCCAGGGCCGAGCGGCGCGGTAACGACCACCCCGAGCACCGCCCCGACGGCGAGCGGGAGCGGCCACGGCACGAACGTACGCGTCACAACGTCACCAGCGGCCTGAGGCGCTCCAGCTTCTTTGGCCCGATGCCGGGGACGCGCAGCAGGTCGTCGACCCGGGCGTAGGGCCGGTGCTCGATGATGCGCCGCGACGTGGCCGGGCCGATGCCTGGCAGGGTCTCGAGCTGGGCGGCGTCGGCCGCGTTGAGCGAGACGCGTGCCGACCCGCCCGGTGCCGAGAGCGCCGGCACCACCACGGCCTGGCCGTCCGTAAGCGGCGCCGCGAGCTGGACGAGCGCGCGCGCCGCGGTCGGCAGGAAGCCACCGGCGAGCATGAGCAGCTCCTCGACGCGCGCGCCGAACTCGACCTCGTAGCTGCCCGGCCTCACGACCTCGCCGGTCACGGAGACCGTGATGGGCGGCCTCACCACCTGCGGGGCGACCGGGCGGCGTGCGAACGTGCCCAGGCCGACGGTCAGAGCCAGGCCGAGGCAGGCGAGGGCCAGGATACGGGCAAGTGGGTCGCGGCGCAGGACGCGCATGCCGCGACGCTACGAAGAAGCCCACGCGGAACGAGCGCCCGCGTGGGCTCTTGCCTAGTGGTACTCGGTCAGCGGGCGGCCGCAGCCGGCGCGTTATCGACCGCTACGCCCGCACGCCTGGGGCGGCACGCGGCGCCCGGCCGGCCCCGCCTCAGCGCGCGGCCGCGAACTTCTTGCCTACTGCTCCCCAGTCGACGACGTTCCAGAACGCCTTGATGTAGTCGGGGCGCCGGTTCTGGTAGTTGAGGTAGTAGGCGTGCTCCCAGACGTCGAGGCCGAGGACGGGCGTGTCGCCTTGCATGAGGGGCGAGTCCTGGTTGGCCGTCGAGTAGACCTTGAGGGCGCCGTCCTTGCCCACGGCGAGCCAGGCCCAGCCGGAGCCGAAGCGCCCGGCCGCGGCGGCGGCAAACTTCTCCTGGAAGGCCGAGAACGAGCCGAACGCCTTCTCGATCTCGCCGGCCAGGGCGCCGCTTGGCGCGCCGCCGCCCTTCGGGCCCATGATTTCCCAGAACAGGTTGTGGTTGAGGTACCCGCCGCCGTTGTTCTGCACGGCCGTCCGGATGTCGTCCGGCACCTGGGCGAGGTTCTTGACGAGGTCCTCGGCGCTCTTGTCGCCGAGCTCCGGGTGCTTCTCGATGGCGGCGTTCAGGTTGTTCGTGTAGGCCGCGTGGTGCTTGTCGTGGTGGATCTCCATCGTGCGAGCGTCGATGTTCGGCTCGAGAGCGTCAGTGGCGTACGGCAGGTCGGGAAGCTTGAAGGCCATGGTGGGGGCTCCTTTCGATGTTCGCCCGCGACCCGTTCCGCTGGGCCGGGAGGGCGCGACTTCTTCAAGCGAGTCTAGCAGCGCGGGCGCCACGCCCCGGTCGAGGCGTTACAGCCGCACGACGATCCTGCCCGTCACGCCACCCGCGAGCAACGCGGCGAACGGCTCCTCGAGGGCGTCCAGCCCAGTCTCCCGCACGAGTTCCGCGTCCTGAACGAGGCCGAGCAGCCGCGCGTCCGTGGCGAGCCGCTCCCACACCGCCTCGCGCGCGGCCATGGGCGCGTGCTGCGAGTCGACGCCGAGGAGCGCGACGCCCCGCAGGATGAACGGGAACACCGTCAGCGGCACGTCCGACCCGCCGACCAGGCCGCAGGCCGCGACGGCGCCACCGATCGCGGTGCTCTTGAGGAGGTTGGCGAGGGTGGCCCCGCCGACCGTGTCGACCCCACCCGCGTACTGGGCGAAGAGGAGCGGCCGCGGCGACTCGGTCGCGAGCTCGGCCCGAGGGAGCGTGCGCGCCGCGCCGAGGCGCCCGAGCAGCCCGGCGGCCCCCGCCTTCCCCGTGCTGGCCACGACCTCGTAACCGGCGCCGGCGAGCAGCGCGACGGCCAGGCTGCCGACCCCGCCGGAGGCGCCCGTCACCACGGCCGGACCGAGGTCCGCCGTCGCCCCGGCCGCCGCCAGCCGGTCCACGGCGAGCGCGGCCGTGAGGCCGGCGGTCCCGAACGCCATCGCGTCGCGCGCGCTCAGGGCGGCAGGCCGGCGCACGAGCCAGTCGCCGGGCACGCGCACGTACTCCGCGAGCCCGCCGGCCGTGCCCATGCCGAGGTCGAAGCCCGTGCACACCACGGCGTCGCCCTCGGCGAAGCGCGGGTCGCGTGACGCCACGACGGTGCCGGCGGCGTCTATGCCGGGGGTGTGCGGGTAGTCGCGGGTCACGCCGCGGTTGCCGCTGGCGGAGAGGGCGTCCTTGTAGTTGAGGCTCGAGTGGCTGACGCGCACCGTGACGTCGTAGTCCGGCAGCACGGACCACGGCACGTCGAGCACCGCGCGCCGGGCGGCGCCGTCCTCCAGGCTCACACGTAGCGCGCGGTAGGTGGCGGGGGGAACGAAAGCGACCATGCCCCGATCTTAGCCTCGCCGCCACTCGCAGGCCGCAGCGTCCTCAGACGGCGTCCGTTACACTGCGCAGCATGAACTCTCAACGTCTGACGTTGCTGACGATCGTTGTGGCCGTGCTCGTGGTGCTAGCCGCCGTCATCGTTCCGCGCCTGACCTCGTCCTCGGCCGCGCCCGTAGCCACCATCGACTACGCCTCGCAGCCGCGCGCAGGCAGTGCCGACGCTCCGGTCAAGGTCGCGATCTTCCTCGACTTCCTGTGCCCACACTGCGCCGACTTCAGCGAGAACACCGCCCCGCAGCTGTTGCGGGAGTTCGCCGACACCGGCAAGGCCGCCTTCTACTACCTGAACTTCCCCGTGATCGACCCGGCCGTGCGCTCGCGCTACATGGCCGTCCTCGGCGAGTGCGTCTACCAGCAGAGCAACGAGGCCTTCGTGACCCTAGAGCCCATCCTCATGCGCGCGCAGAACGACATCGCCCGCAACACGAGCCGGGGCCTCGACCTGGCCATCCAGTACGCGCCGCAGCTCGCCGCCGACCAGCTCCGCCAGTGCGTCAGCGCCAGCGAGACGGCGCGCGACGTCACGGCCGACGAGGCCGCGGCCCGCCAGGCCAACCTCACCGGCACGCCCTCCGTGCTCGTGAACGGCGTGCTCGTGTCCAACCCCACCGTGGCCAACATCAGCCGCGCCATCGAGAACGCCCTCCAGTGAAACAGGGCTCTTCGAGCCTCATCTACCCAGCCTGGCTGGTGGCCATCGTGGCTACCCTCGGGTCGCTGTACTTCTCTGAGATCAGCCACTTCGTGCCGTGCACCCTCTGCTGGTACCAGCGCATCCTGATGTACCCGCTCGTGCTCATCCTCGGGGTGGCGAGCTTCACGCAGGACACGAAGGTAGTGCGCTACGCGTTCCCCCTGAGCGCCCTCGGCATCCTCGTGAGCGGCTACCACATCCTCGTGGAGCGTATCCCGGGCTTCGGCCACGGGGTGTGCTCGAGCGGGGTGCCGTGCAGCCTCAAGTACATCGACTGGTTCGGGTTCATCACGATCCCGACGTTGGCGTTCGTGGCGTTCATCATGATCACGGTGATGCTCACGCTCGTCGCGCGGCGTAGCGCGGGGCGTTGAGGCTCAGGACCTCGGACCAGGGCTGGAGCCTCAGGGGCCTTCTCTGAGGTCCTCGCGGACCAGCTCACCGAGGTCCCACCAGTACCGCTCGAGCTCCTAAGGCTCCGTGCTGGACCTTATCTCCACTGACCGCACCGGCGGCGCGAACCGCTCGGGACGCATGCGCTTGTACGCCTCCCAGCCTTCCCACGTGCGCTCGAGCGCGCCCTCCTCGCACCGCATTAGGAACGGCACGATGTACGACCGGGCATGCGCGAGCTCGTCCCGGAAGATGTGCGCCGAGAGGCCACCCTCATCCAGGAGGCCGGAGTCCGCGTAAGCGGCTACCGCCTTGTCGAGGTCGTAGGGCACGCGCCTGAACTCGCGCTCCCAGGCGCCTCCGGTCAGCGTGAGGATCAGGTACTGCGCGCGCGGGTCGCCGTTGAAGGGCGCCCCGACCGAGCCGCTGTTGATGACCGTGTACCGCGCCCACCTCTGCAGGTGCGGGCGGTGCGTGTGAGAGCCGACGAAGACGTCCGCCGGGTACTCCTCGACGATCTCGGAGATCGTCTCGGGCGTCAGCGCCGGACCGTACCCCTCCCGGTAGTGCCGCGGGCTGCCGTGCGACACGAGGACGCTCGGCGCGCCCGGCACCTCGATGCGCAGCGTCATGGGCAGCGTCTTAACCGCCTCGAGGAAGCCGCCTGGCGCGAGGCTCGCCGCCGTCATGCGCGTGGAGGACCAGAACGGGTCTACGAGCGTCTCGCCGAGGGACGGGTCGCGCTCGTTGACCATGACCATGAGGTCGTCGTGGTTGCCAAGGGTGGCCTCGTGAGGGAAGCCGGCGAGGAGGCGCGCCACCTCGGCGCTCTGCGGTCCCCTGTTCACGGAGTCGCCGTTGATGATCACGCGGTCGACGCCCTGGCGCCCGAGGTCGTCCAGCACGGCCTCGAGCGCCGGGAGGTTGCCGTGGACGTCGGCGAAGATGGCTACCCGCACGTGGGCGATAGTACCAAGGCGCACAAGCGGGGCGGCGGCGGGCAGCCGCGACCGCTCCATGCCACGCAACGGCGCTCCGGCGCCCGGGCGAGGCGGGGGCCGATTGGTCAGCGCCCCCCGCCCTCCTCAGCGCCCCGCCAGGCCCGCCTCCACGGCCTGCCGCATGACAGAGACGGGCGCCTCGACCCCGGTCCACATGCGGAACGACCGGGCCCCCTGCCCGACCAGCATCGTCACGCCGTTCTCGGTCTTCAGCCCTAGCTCGGCAGCCGTCGTGAGGAGGGGCGTGGTCGCCGGCCGGTAGACGAGGTCGATGGCGGCGCAGCCCTGCCGGGCGGTCGCCAGCTCGGCGCGCGTGACGAGTGGCAGGCCGTCCGCGTCCGGGCCGCCGGCCATGCCGACGCTCGTCGTGTTGACGAGGAGAGCGTAGCGGGAGAGGTCGAGCATGGCGGGACGTGGACCACCGCCCCCCGCGGGCTCGACCCCCGTGGCGTGGTCACGAGCTGCGTCGTCGCCCGACGGCGGGCGCTCGACCACCCTGGCGCGCCGGCCACCCTGGTCGAACAGGGCCACCAGCCTCTTCGCCCTCTGCTGGTCGCGGTTCAGGACATCCACGTGGATGCCGCGCTCGAGCAGCGTCCAGACGACGGCCCGCGCCGCGCCGCCCGCGCCGAGCACGAGGGCCCGCAGGTCGCGCGGCAGCGTGTCCGGGTCGCCCGGCAGCACGGCGGCGAGGCTCGCAGCGAAGCCGTCCGGGTCAGTGTTCGCGCCGAGGAGCCGACCTCCCATGTTCACGACCGTGTTGACCGCGCCGAGCGCGCGCGCCTCGCTCGTCAGCTCGTCCACGAGCCCGGCGGCGGCCTCCTTGTGGGGCACGGTCACGTTGGCGCCGTAGGCGTCAGGCAGCCTCAGGCGCTCGAAGGCGGCGGGGAGCTCGTCGGGCGACACCGCCCACGGCTCATAGGTGGCGGGGAGGCCGAGGGCCGCGAACGCGGCCGTGTGCATGGCCGGGCTGAGCGAGTGTCCGGCCGGGTAGGCGATGACGTAGGCGCGTCTCACGCAAGGCCGCGCGCACGTGATGGCGCTGAGCGGCTCGCCGCGGCGTTCCCCACCATGGCTAGGCCCGCACGGCGCGCGCCATGGAGCCGGCGGCGGCCGCGATCGCGTCGACGGCCAGAGCTACGCCAGCGTCGTCGACCTGGTGGTGCGTGACCAGCCGCACCGTGCGCGGCCCCATGCTGCTCACGCCGACGCCGCGAGCGGCACAGCGCTGCACTAGGCCGGCCGCGTCGTCCACCTCGAGGAAGACCATGTTCGTCTCGACGCGCGCCGGGTCGAGCGTTATGCCGTCCGCGCCGGCGAGCGCCTGGGCGAGGCGCTTGGCGCGCGCGTGGTCGGCCGCGAGCCCGGCCGGCATGCGCGTGAGCGCGATGAGGCCGGCCGCGGCAAGCACGCCCGCCTGGCGCATGCCGCCGCCCAGGAGCTTGCGGTAGCGGTGAGCCTCGGCGAGGAAGGCCCGACTGCCGAGGAGGAGGCTGCCGACGGGGGCGCCGAGGCCCTTGGAGAGGCAGATCGACACGCTGTCGAACCCGCGCGTGACGTCGGCGATGCCGACCCCGAGGGCGGTGGCGGCGTTGAACGCCCGCGCGCCGTCGAGGTGGATGGGGATCCCCTCCTCACGCGCTACGGACTGGATGGCGGCCTGGGTGGCGAGCGGCACCACCGCGCCGCCCGCCAGGTTGTGCGTGTTCTCCAACGTGATGAGGCCCGTGGGCGCCTGGTGCGGGCTGCGGCGGACGGCGGCTCGCACCCCCTCGGCGGTCGGGGCGCCGCGGACGGCGGGCGCGAAGCGCGGCAGCGCGCCGGACAGCACGGCCATCGCCCCGGGCTCGTACTCGTAGATGTGCGCGCCCTCGGGCACGATCACCTCGGACCCGCGCCGCGTGTGCACGGCCAGCGCGATCTGGTTGCTCATCGTGCCCGAGGGCACGTATAGGGCGCCTTCGAAGCCGGTCAACTCCGCCGCCGTCTCCTGCAGGCGGTTGACGGTGGGGTCCTCGGCGTAAACGTCGTCGCCCACCGCGGCGGTCGCCATCGCGGCGCGCATCTCGGGAGTGGGGACGGTGACGGTATCTGAGCGCAGGTCGACGGCGAACATGGCGGCATTCTATGCCTAGGCACCCTGGGCTCCGAGCCGTGGGAGCCGCCGTCGGGTCGTCGTATGAATCGAATAAGCATCACGAGGCCGTGCCAGGTCGCTCGTAGGAGCCGCTCGGCCGTGCGCCGGTAATGAAGCTCAGATGCTAGCACTTCATGCTAGCATTCCGAAAGGGCCTGGGACGAATGCCGCATAGCAAGCTGAGCAACAGGCACTTGGACACCTTGCGGCGCATAGGCATGACGCCGACGGCGGCAACCATACGGTGGGCCGAGGCGGTAAGCCTTCTGGAAGCCATCGGGTGCTCAGTGACCGGCGCGAAAGGATCGAGGTTCTCGTGTGTTAGCCCCAAGCGGCAGAAAACTCGTCGTGCACCGGCCCCACCCGGACGACGAGTGCAGCAAGATACTCATCGCTCGCCTCAGGTCTTTCCTGGAGGACTGGGATGGCTAAGCTAACGCCGTATAAGGGCTATACGGCCACGCTGGACATAGACATCGCCGCAGGGGTGTTAGGCGGAACGGTCATCGGACTCAGGGACGTGATCCACTTCGAGGGAAACACTGTCCGCGACGCCGAACAAGCCTTCCACGACTCGGTTGACGAGTACCTGGAATGGTGCCGCGAACTTGGAGAAGCGCCGGAGAAGCCGTACTCGGGCAAGGTCGTCATACGGATGGATCCTGACCTGCATCGCAGATTGGCCCAGCGCGCCGAAAACAACGCGGTCAGCATCAACTCACTGGTGATCCGCGCCGTCGAACGTACGCTGAACGAGGGCAAGGGCGCCGATTCAGCGACCGCCCCGGAACCGAACGAACTCGAACATGTGATATAGCGTGCTCTGAGCCCGCTCGAAACCGTAGCCGTCGTACAGGGCCAACGCCGCCGTGTTCGCGCTGTCGACGTCCAGGAGCACGCTCCTGACCCCCGAGTCCCAGGCCCGCTCCACCGCCAGGTCGAGTAGGGCCCGCGCGTACCCTCGGCGCCTCTCATCCGGGTGAACCCCCAGTCCGTATAGCTCATAGGCGCCGTCCTTCTCGACCTTGGCGCACAGCCCGACCTTCCTGTTCGCGTCGCTCAAGACCCACTGCGTGCGCTCCTCAGCGCGGATGCTGTTCTCGAGAAGCGCGGTCGTGGCAACCACGTCGAGCCCGAAAGCCGCCGAACTCAGGGCCGCAAGCTCCGGCAGCTCTTCCAGGCGCGCTTCCGTCAGCGTCAGGCCCTCCCTCACCGGACCTGGTCGCGCCGTGACAGCGAGCACCATCTGGTGCTCGGCGTGCTCGAACGGCACGCCCCAGCGCCCCAGCACGGCCTTGCCGGTCGCGGAGCGCGCGTCGCACACGAGCAACCCCTTGCGATACCCGGCCAGGGCGGCGTTGGCCACCGCCTCGCGCAGTAGCGCAGTGAACACGCCCTTGCGGCGCCAACCGGGAGCCACCAGGGCGGTCACCTCGATCTCGTCGCGCCGCGGGGCGAAGACGTACAGGAAGCCGATAGGGGTGCCGTCCTCCTCGGCCACGTACAGGACGGGCATCTCCTTCGCCACGTTCATGGCCGCGTCGACGTCTATGGCCGACTTGAAGCCGTCGGCCGCCGCGCCGGCGAGCGTAAGCGCCTCGAGCGTGGCCGTCAGCAGCCGGTCCGGCTGTTCGTAGTGTCTCTGGATCCTCACGTGGCGCCGGAGCGTTCTAGGCGGGTACCAGCACCTGGCCCGCGCCGGCCGGTTCGGCGGCACCGCCCACCTCCGGCAACCAAGCCTCGAACGCCGCCAACCCGCGCCGGTACATGACTTCGCGCCGCTCGCGCTTGCCTTGGCCCTTGACCTTGTCGACGTCGGGCACGAGGCCCCAGTTCGCGTTCATCGGCTGGAAGCCTTGCGGGTTCGCCGTAGCGAGGTAGCGCACGAGGCCGCCGAGCATGGTCTCGACCGGCGGGACGACGCCGGGCAGCCCGAGCGCCCGGCGCGCGGCGTTGCTGCCGGCCAACCAGCCAGTGGCGGAGGACTCCAGGTACCCCTCGGTGCCGGCCAGCACGCCGGCCACGAACAGCCGCGGGTGGTCGCGCATGCCAAGCGTGGGCGCGAGGAGCCGCGGGGCGTTGAGGTACGTGTTGCGGTGCATGACGCCGTAGCGCACGATCTCGGCGGCCTGCAGCCCGGGGATGAGCTGCACGATCGCCTTCTGGTCACCCCACTTGAGGCCCGTCTGGAAGCCGACGAGCGACCACATGCGTCCCTCGGCGTCCTCCTGTCGGAGCTGCACGGCGGCGTACGGCCGCTTGCCGGTCTCCGGGTGCTCGAGCCCGACGGGCTTCATGGGGCCGAAACGGAGGGTGTCGCGGCCGCGCCGCCCGATCTCCTCGACGGGCATGCACCCCTCGAAGAACTCGAGCTTCTCCCAATCGTGCGGCGTGTGCGAGCGCGCGGCCTCGAGCGCCGCGTAGAACGCGCCGTACTCCTCTTCCGTGAAGGGCAGGTTGATGTAGTCGGCCGCCTGGCCGTACCGACCCTTGCGGTAGGCGACGGCCATGTCGATCGAATCGTAGGCGACCACGGGCGCGGCCGCGTCGTAGAAGCCGAGGAACTCGTCGCCTAGGAGGCCCTTGATATCGGCCGCCAAGGCGTCGCCGGTCAGCGGCCCCGTGGCGAGCACGACGATGCCGTCTGGCACCTTCGTCAGCTCGCGCTCGTGCACCGTGATGAGCGGGTGCGCGCGCACCGCCGCCGTCACGGACCGGGAGAACGGCTCACGGTCCACGGCCAGCGCCGCGCCGGCCGGGACGCGGTTCGCGTGGGCGCTGCCCATCACGATGCCGCCGGCCTCGAGCATCTCGGCCTGCAGCAGGCCCTTGGCGTTGCTCTCGCCCTCGCCGCCGAAGGAGTTGGAGCAGACGAGCTCGGCGAAAGCGCCCGTCTTGTGCGCCGGGGTGAGCTTCGTCGGACGCATCTCGATCAGGTCGACCGCCACCCCGAGGCGGGCGGCCGCCAGCGCGGCCTCGCTGCCTGCCATGCCGGCGCCGACCACGGTGATGCGCTTGTGGGTGGCTTCCATGTGGGTCAGCCTAGCACCGGAGTCGGAGCGTAGCGGTACGAGCCGGCATCCAGCTGGCTTCGGCCGGGCTCTCTCAACCGAACCCCATCCAATCGAGCGCCACCCTGAAGAACGTGGCGTCCGACCAGTAGGCGCCGTGGGCGGTGAACGGGTTGGAGCGCCGGAGGATGACGCGTCTGTCGACCCGGTAGTGGATGAGCCGGTCGCTGAGCAGGTCGCCGGGGGCGTGGACCTGCCACCAGTTCAACCGGCCGAACGGTAGCTCGTAGGGCCGCGCCTGGTACGGGCCGTAATCGCGCAGGTTGCCCCTGCGCCTCACGCCGTGGAGGAACGAGAGGAGCTGAGCGCGCACGGCCTCGCCCTCCTCGGGGCGCTGCCTGAAGAAGTACGCCACCTTGTCGAGCGGAGAACCGAAGGTGAGTAGGCCACGCAGGCGGCCGAGGGTCGGGTCGGCGAGCGCGTCGGGGGGCCGCGCGAGACGGTCGAGGAGGTCGACGGCGATGACGCTGCCTAGGGAGTGGCCGGCCAGGTAGACCTCGTCGTGGTCACCGGAGAGCAGGTCCCGCAGGAGGGCCTCGCCCTCGTCGAGGATGGCGCGCCGGGTGCGGGCGCGTTTGGAGACGCGGTCGCTCGTGACGTAGAGGGCGATGTCGTTCACGTAGCGCCGCAGGACCCACCGCGCCGCGAGCGCGACCGCCAGGCCGACGCCGCTCAGGAGGACGCTCGGCTGGCGGACGAGCACCCCCAGGGCGTCCACGAACGCCAGCAGCGGCCCGCGCGCCCACGCGGCGACGAGCGCCAGCGCCGCCAGGACGATCATGGTGCCCACCAAGGCCGGGCCGCGCCAGGCCCGCGCCGCCGCCGCGTAGATACCCCGCCAAGCGGGGGCGTTCCCGCCCGCGTGCAGGCGCGCCACCCGCGCGCCCTCCCGCCAAGCCAGCCAGCCGTCCCGGCCCAGCACGCACAGGGTAGCGCCGAGGCTGAGGAAGGCGAAGAGCTGGACAGCCTGTAGGGCGCCAAGGGCCGGCAAGGCGTTCCAGGCCGCCCCGAGGGCCGCGAGCAGACCGCCTGCGCCCGAGAGCGAGAGGAGCGCCACGACCAGCAAGGCGACGGCCAACCCGGCGAGGCCGACGACGTGCAGGAGCTGACGAGCGAGGAGCCCGCCGAGGCGCCCGGGCTCGGCCGCGTGGGCGATGAAGGGGACCTGCCTGCGCAGGTCGAGACCGGCCAGGTTCACGCCGAGCAGCCAGGCGAAGCTCCCGAAGACGCTCATGCCCTCGACGGAGTGCTCCGCCCAGTGGTACTCGAACACGTCCACGGTGCGCGGCGCCGCGCCGCCGGGCCGGCGCTCCTCGAAACGTACGCACGGCCGTAGGCGGCCGCCCACGACGACGGCCCTCAGCTCCGGCGCTCCGAACCGCGCGCCGTTCGGGCCCGTCGCTCGCGCCAACCCTTGCGCGAAGAGGCCGAGCGTGCGCAGCGGCGGCTGAGCCCCGATGCCGTGGACGACCACGAGCGCGGCCCCGCGCGCCGAGCGCTGGTCGGCCGGGCCCCCCGCGCCCGTGGTCGCATGCGCGTCGAGCGCACCGGCATGCTCGACGGACCCGCCCTCCCCCACCCCGTCTTGTGTCATGCACCAAGATAGACCGCCCGTCGCGCGCGAACCTGGCCCGGCGCGGACGCGCATTACACTGGCCGCATGGCCACTCCCTCACGCAACCTCTTCGCGCGGCCACTGGTCGCCGTCGGCCTCGCCCTCCTGCTCGCTACGGCCATGGCCGCCCCGGAACCTTGGCGCGCCGTCTACGCCGGTCTACTTGGCGGCGAGTACGTGCTTGTCGACCTGACCCGCTTCGGCGACGACGGCGCTTCGGCCAGGGTGCTCCTCCAGGCAAGGGGGCTCACCCTCTCCGGCTCCGGCACGGAGACGGCGGACGGCACGATCGCGATCGACCTGCGGGCCACCGATCTTCGCGACTCACCGAGCTTCGCCATCCTCTACGGCATGCTCCCGAACGAGCAACCCGCCGCGGGCGACGTGGTCGCCCACCTGCAGGCCGTCAGGCACGACGAGTGGACGGACGACGGCGCCGTGCTGAGCACCGCGCTCAGCTTCACGGCGGCCGCGGAGGACGCCGCGACGCTCGAAGGCGACCTCGCCCGCGCCGCGCAGTACGCCTACCTGTCGCTCTCCGAGGGGCGCATCGAGGCGAGCGCCGTGTGGCCGCGGTTCTCCAGCGCCGCGCTGAAGGACCTCGAGGAGGAACAGGAGTCGGAAGGCTACACCGAGCTCCGAGCCTTCGTGGCCGACGGCCGGGCCACCGCGGACTCCCTCGAGCTCGGGTGGGGCTGGACGGAAGACACGTACCGCGACGTCATGGGCGTGGCCGGCGCCTACGTGAGCATCCTGCGGAGCACGACCAACTACACCGGCGGGGCGCACCCGAACACCGGGTACGACTCGACCCTTTTCGACACCGGCACGAGCGGCTACCTGTACCTGGGCGACCTGTTCGACGCGGCCGTGGACTGGGAGACGCCCGTCCTCGCGCTCGTCACCGCGGACCTGCAGGGCCAGGGGGCAGCGTGGCTGGAGGAAGACGCGGACAGCACGTTGGCCGTGACCCTCACCACCGCCGACCTCGAGACCTTCACGCTCGGGCCAACTGGCCTGTCGTTCATGTTCGGGCCGTACGCCGTCGGGCCGTACGCCCAGGGCGCGTTCGAGGTGACGCTGCCGTACGCCAGCCTGGCGGGGCTCGTGCGGGAGGATGGCCCGCTGGCCGCCTTCCGAGACGCGGCCTTGCCTACGGTGTTCGATTGACCAAAGTGCCCCTGAGCGTTCGAGACTGAAAGTTCGGTCGTAGCCCCGCTATGGGAGACGGGTCGAGCAGTCCGGCTAGCGGTACCCTCGCCGCCGCGGGCGCAGACCGCGCAGGAGCCACAGCAGGAGCGCCAGCACCACTAGCGCGGCACCGACCAGCAGGAGCACGACGTGGTAACGCAGCGGGCCGGACACCGCCGCGGGCGGTAGAGCGGCCAGCGCGTAGGCCGCCAGGCCCGTGAGCGTGGCGGGCACGCCCTCGGCGCCGGCGCCCGCGGGCAGCGCGGCGGTCGGGGTCACCCAGGTGCGCACCCTGTCTAGGGCGTAGGCCAGGGGCGCGGCGCCGATCACGATGGCGATGCCGGGGTTGACGAGGCGCTGGAAGCCGCGTGAGAACGCGACCAGGGCGGCTATGAGGAGCAGGGTCACCGCTCCGGCGAGGTACGTGTACACGAGGTAGCGACGATGTGCGGCCGAGCCGAAGGCGTCTATGAGCGGCGCGACGCGCCGCACGCGCTGGGCCTGGCCGGCGCCCGTGAGCTGCTGGGCCGCGGCCGCGCCGCCGGCACCGTACGCCCGCTCCGCCAACGCCTCGATGATGCGCGCGTCCGCCTGCTCGGCCGTGAGGCCCGCGAGCGCGGAAGCCGGCAGCAGCCCGCTGAGGCTGCCGCCCTCCACGTCCGCGGCGCCGGCGAGCACGCTGCTTGCCTCCGCCAGGCGCATGGTCATCGTCGAGGCGTAGCCGGCGAGCACCGCCGAGAAGAGCTCGTGGGCCTGCGCCCTGAAGCTCGTGTCCACCGCCCGCGTCAGGCGCGCCCTCAGGTTGTCGTTCGTGACCACGGCGAGCGCCTGCGGCAGCCCGCCCTGCGTCACCTCGTCGGCGAGGGCCGCCACGACGGCCGCGCCGATCTCGCGGTTGGTCGCGCCCTGCAGCTCGCGCGGCGGGAAGGTGACGAACACGCCGACGATGGGCTGGACCGGCTCGCCGGGGTTGGCCGCGGCCTGGGCGGGCCAGTTGGCCAGCCGCGTGCCGTCGTCGAGCCCAGCCCCGAGGAGTTCGCGGCTCAGGTCGGCGTTGACGAGGGCGGCGATCGGGCCGTTCAGCGCCAGCTCGAGCTGAGCGCTCAGCGCCGGGTCGGTGACCGAGGCGAGGACGGCGGCCGCGCCGCCCGTGACGAACTCGTCGCTGAGGACACCGGCGCCGCGGTTGACGGCCGCCTCGGCGGTGAAAGCCGGGATCTCGGTGGCGTCCGCGTACACGTCGAGCCCCGGGAGGAGCCTGAGCCGCTCGCCCGCCCGGTACTCGGTGAGCGTCGAGACGCCGACGGCCACGCCGCCGTCGCCCGGCCTCAAGGTGAGGCGCACCACACTCTCTATGAGATCGACGCCCGTCTGCGGGCCGCTGGAACGCGCCAGGCTGAACAGGGCGGCACCCACGGCCACGGACACGGCGAGGAGCACGGCGCTCGCCCAGGCGAGATCGCGCTGCCAAGCGGGTTGTCTATCGGTCCGGTACATCTACGCCGTCCATTGCGTCCTGCCGGCAGGACGCTTGTCTATACGGTCCGGTACACGTGGGGCGTCCGAGAGGTCGTGGGCCGCAGCGGGGATCACGCCGCCACCTTACCCCGCCACCTCCGGAGCGCGCGAGAACGTAGCATGGGGCCATGAACCGACCCTCCGAGGTCGTCGTCGTCCCCCTGGTCGGCCCGTTCCACACCCGCTTCCCGCGCTACAACGCCGTGAGAGTTAGGGAGGTCGTGAAGGCTGCCGAGGTCGAGGCGCTGGCCGTCGCCGCCGTCCCACCCGGAGCCCTGGCCAACCCCGGCTGGCAAGGCACCCACGAGATGGCCCTCCCCCTGGCCGTCGTGCCGTGGGCCGTGCGGCACGGCATGCCCGTCCACGCCGTCGGCAGCTTCCCCGGTCTGCCCGGCGAGCCGGGCGAGGCCGACGACGAGCGCGACTTCGTCGCCTACCTGGAGCGGTTCGAGGCGGGGGCGGAGCGCGTGAGACGCGTGCGAGGCGCGCAGGCGCCGCTCGAGGAGCTACTGCGCGCTCCGCTCGACCTGAACCGTATCGTAACTGAGCTGCTGCCGGCCATCGACGCCCAGCAGGCGCGCCGCGCCGCCGAGTTCGGTGAGGGTCCGGGCACCGGGTGGCTCGCCGCCCGCTCCGCCGTCGTGGCCGAACGCGTCGCGGCCCTGCCCTACCGCCGCGTCGCGCTCCTGGCCGGCGTGGACGACGTGCCGGAGCTGCGCAGGGCCCTGGCGGCCATGAGCTCCCCGCCGCGCTTGGAGTACCCGGACGCCGCCCTCCCCGTGGAGCCAGGCGTCGAGGAGCGCACGCGCTCCCTCCTCGACGTGGCGATGCTCGGCGACACGAACGACCCGGAGGCGCTCCTCGGCGCCCTGAGGGCGGTGGACGCGCCCGAGGCCCGCTACCACGAGGCGAACCTCGTCCTGGAGCACGGCGAGGTCGCCGACGCGCGCGCCGTGCTCGAACTCGCGCTGCGCTCCGACTTCGCCGAGCCCTACTATCTGCCGGGCTTCCTCCTCGCGCGCATCGGCCAGGTCTACGACCTCCTCGGCGACCGCCAGGCGGCGTTGCGCTCCTACCGCGGGGTGCTCGCCCTCGACTTCGCTCCGGCCGAGGCGGTCGAAGCGGCAGCCGCGGGCATCAGGGAGGCGTTCGGCGTGGTGGAGCCGCCGCGCCACGCCGAGGCGCAGGCCGGCGATGGGGGTACGGACGCGCGATGAGGCCCGGCTCGCTCGCAACTAGCCGCCCGCCGGCCGGTCAGGGTCTCGAGCCGTACCGGGCCGAGCTGCCCTACACGTACGCCTTCGGCCACTTCACCGCCATGGAAGCTCTCAAGCACCGACCCGCGGACGTGCGCGCCGTGCTCGTCCACGGCGGGCTCGAGCAGCGCTGGCGCCGCGAGCTGGAGAGCGCCGCCGGCCGTGCCGGCGTGCCGTGCGAGCAAGACGACGCCGGCGTGACCCGGCTCCGGCGCAACGGCCAGGTCGGGTGCCTGGCAGTCGTAGGCAAGGCGACCGACACGGTGCGGCCGGAGCGCGACCACGCCGTGCTCGTGGCGGCCAGCCAAGCGGGCAACGTCGGCAGCGCACTGCGCAGCCTGGCGGCGTTCGGCATCGACGACGTGGTGCTCGTCGCGCCCAAGGTGGACGCTTGGAGCCCGCACGTGCTGCGCGCGTCAGTCGGCATGCGTTTCGCCATGCGCTGTCAGGCGGTGGCGAGCCCCGCCGCCTACCTGACCGCCCACCCGAACCACCGGGTGTACTCGTTCAGCGCGTCCGGCGACACGGAGCTCGCGAGCGTGGAGTTCGGCTCGCCGTTCACGCTCTGGTTCGGCCCCGAGTGGCCGGGCGCGGGGGCGCCCGACGAACCGCCGCCCGGCGCGAGCGTCAGGATCGCTTCGCGGCCGCACGTCGAGTCGCTCAACCTGGCGGTCGCCGTCTCGCTGGCGGCGTACGTGGCCGGCAGGAGCCGGGGGACGATGGCCGGCGTGCCCGAGGCCGCATGGGGGTAGTGGCGGACGTCCTCAACTCACGCACGCGCCTGACGCTCGCGGTGGCCGTGGCCCTGATCGGCGTGGCGGCGCTCGGCGGCGTGTACCTGAAGGCGTCCCTGGCGGTCTCCGCCGCCTTCGTCGCCGCCCTCATGCTCTGGAGGCCCGCCAGGACGCTGCCTTGGCGCCTCGCCACCGTCGCGGCCTGCCTCTGGGCCGTCGAGGAGATCGCCTGGGCCTTCCAGCGGCTGGGCGGTACCGCCTTGCCGGCAGTCACCGACGTCACGTACTACCTCGGCCTGGCCGGCTGGCTCGCCGCCCTACTGCTCATGCCGGGCAAGCGCCTGCCGCCCTCGCTCCTGGTGGCGGCCGTCCCGGCCGTCGGGCTCCTCGTCTGGCTGCTGCTCCTCGACGTGCCTTCGAGCCTCGCGCTCGGCTTCCCCGTGTTCGAGACGGTGCTCGTCCTCGCATCACTACCGCTGCTCGGTGGGACCATGGTCGGCGGCGCGTCCGAGGGTCGCGTGCTCGTCGCGCTGTCGTTCTACCTGCGCGCCCTCGGCGCGGGCTCCTTCGCATGGCTCGCCGTGCCGACGAGCGACACCGGGGCGCAGTTCCTGTGGCTACTCTCGTACACGACGCTCGCCCTGGGCGTTCAGCTCGAGCTCGACGACCAGCACACCGACTACCTGCCGATAGCCGTGGCCGTGACGAGCCTGCAACTCGTGAGCGCCGCCCTCCTGTTGGTCCTGTTCAAGCTGGGCGTGCTCGAGGACCCGTACGCCCTCGTCATCGTCTCGCTCCTCACTTACGTGCAGCTGGCCGTCGTTCTCCTGGTCCTCGTGACGAGCCGCGCGAACCAGGTGGTCGCCGAGCGCGAGCTACGAGCGTGGACGCGCCTACTCAACCCGGTGATCGACGTGCGCCCGCACGGCACCGCCATCGCGCACATCCTCGACGACACCGTGCGGCTCGTGCCGAACGCCCAGGGGATCGAGCTTCATCAGCACGGCCGGGCCGGTACGTTCGGTGGCTACCAGTACCCGCTGGTGGCCGACGGCACCGAGATCGGACGCCTCCACCTCACACGCAAGCCGCAGCGCTCCTCCGTGCTCGACACGTGCGCGCCCATCCTCGCCTCGCGCTTGCTCCTCCTCGGCGACCGTGACAAGTGGGCTACAGCGGCCTTCACCGACCCGCTCACCGAGCTACTCAACCGGCGCGGCCTCGAGGCGCGGGCGGGGCTGCTGGTCGGACAGGCAAAGGCGGACGGCAAGCCCATCAGCGTCGCGATGCTGGACATCGACCATTTCAAGCGCGTCAACGACGTATACGGACACGGCGTCGGCGACGACGTCCTCAGGGCGCTCGCCGGCGTGCTCCGCGCCCAGCTGCGGCCGAGCGACCAGGCCGTGCGTTGGGGCGGCGAGGAGTTCGTACTCGTTCTGCCCGGTACCGACGCGGAGCAGGCGGCCGACGTCCTCAGGCGAGTCAGGCACGAGCTCGGCGCGGCGCTCCTCAAGCCGGTCGCCTGGCCGCTGGCCGTGTCCGTCGGGATCGCGGGGAGCGCGGGCCCGCCGCGGGCCGAGGAGGAGCTCGGGCGCCTCGTGGAGGCCGCCGACGCGGCGCTGCTGGTGGCGAAGCGCGAGGGCCGCAATCGCATCGTGCTCGCCGGCACCTTATGATGCCGGCATGCGCGAGCTCCTCTACAACGCCGCCAAGCACTTCAAACGCGGCAAGGCGTTGAGCGAGCGTGGCGATTCGCGCGGCGCCATGGTCGCCTTCGAGGACGCGCTCAAGGACCTGCACGCCGTCAAGCCGCAACGCATGCGCGACGTCCTGCTCGCCCAGGTCTACCTCTCCCGCTACCAGCTCGGCCGCGACTCGGACCCGTTGAAGGCCGACAGCGACCTGCGCCTCGGCTACAGCTACGCGCGCACGACGTTCGAACCCACCGTGAGGCAGCTCGCCGAGGGCCTCTGGCAGGAGCGCATGTTGCGGCCCCCCGTCTTGCCGCCCCGCGCTCCGAAGGTCGACGGTAACCGCCGGCGCCCGGCTCCGGCTCGGACCGGGGGACGGGCCGACGATCAGGGTGGCGACGAAGGGGACGGCCGGCCGAGCGCCACGGGCGAGGGCCGGTGGGGCGAGGACCGACGCAGCGTGGGCGCCGATCAGAAGCCCAGACGTGGCAACCGGCGCGGGCGGCGGGGTGGCGGCCAAGGGGGCAACCAGAGCGGCGGCCAGGGGGGCGCCCACGGCGGGTAGCAGGAGGTAGCAGGGGGTAATATCGGCGCCATGAGCGAGCCCGCCATCCTGCAAGCCGCCTACGCCGCCGAGCCCCAGTACCTGGAGCTACTCGCCGACCTCGTCTCGCACGAGAGCCCGACGGACGACGAGGCCGCCTGCGACGTGCTGGCCACGCGCCTCACCGAGCACATGCGGGCGAGCGGCCTGGCGGTCGACCGTCATACGCGCCAGGGCGCCGGCGACGTCCTCGAAGGGCGTGCGCGCGGCGCGGGCGGCGAGAAGACGCTCCTGCTCTGCCATTACGACACCGTCTGGCCCATCGGCACCCTGGGGGCCATGCCGTTCGTCCGCTCGGGCGACAAGGTCTCCGGGCCGGGCGCCCTCGACATGAAGGCGGGCATCGCCAACGCCCTCACGGCGCTGAGGCTCGTCCCCGAGCTCGGCCTCGAGTTGGCCGGCGACGTCACCCTCCTCCTCACGAGCGACGAGGAGACGGGCTCCCACGCCTCGCGCGAGCTGATAGAGCGCCTGGCGCGGGAGCACGACCGCGTCTTCGTGCTGGAGCCGGGGCGCGACGACGGCGCCCTGAAGGTCGGGCGCAAGGGCGTCGGGGGCTTCAGGCTCCTGTTCCGCGGCCGGTCGGCGCACGCGGGCAACAACCCGTCGGACGGCGCGAGCGCCCTTCGTGAACTGGCGCACATGCTCGTGTTCATCGAGGACCTGAGCGACGACGTGGCGGGCACGACCGTCAACGTGACCGTGGCGCGGGCCGGCTTCGCTACCAACGTGATCGCAGAGGAGGCGGAGGCGTTCGTCGACTTCCGCGTGCTCAAGGCGAGCGAGGCCGAGCGTGTGACGAACGCCATCAACGACTACTCGCCGCGCGACTCGCGCGTGACCCTCACCGTGACGGGCGGCCTCAACCGCCCGCCGCTCGAGCTCACGCCGGCCAACCGGGCCCTGTTCGAGCGCGCGCAGGCGGTCGGTAACGCCCTAGGACTCGAGTTCGACGGCGGCGTGGTCGGCGGCGGCTCGGACGGCAACTTCACGTCCGCCATCGGCGTCCCGACGCTCGACGGCCTCGGCTCGGTCGGGGGTGGCCCGCACGCCCGCCACGAGCACATCCGCGTGCGCGAATCGCTCGAGCGCGTGGCCCTCGTCGCGGGCTTGCTCGTAGGGCCGTCCGCGAGCGACTGACCCGACGTGCCGCTGCTGCTGGCCGCGGTCTGCGGCCTGCTCCTCACGCTCGCGCTGCCGCCCCTGGGGTGGTGGCCGTTCGCGTTCGCGGTGGCGCCCGTCTTCGCGCTCGTCGCGCGCACCAAGGACGCAGGCGCGGCGTTCCGGGTCGGTGCGGCGTTCGGCCTACCGTTCTTCGCCCTCTATATCCTGTGGTTGCCGCGCTCGTTCGCCGTGCTCTTCGGCCCGGCCTTCTGGTTCGTCTACCCGTTCCTCCTCCTGATCCTCGCCACGTTCTGGGGCCTGACCACGTGGGGCACCTGGCGCGTCGCCGGCCTCGCCGGTGGCGCCTCCTCACCACGCGCCAGGGCTGCTCGCGTCCTCCTGCTCCTCCCAGTGGCGTGGGTGCTGGTCGAATGGGCGCGCACCCAGGGCTACTTCGCGTTCCCCTGGGGCACGCTCGGCTACGCCTGGCTCGAGACGCCGGTGGCGCAGCTCGCCGAGTTCGGCGGCGTCTACGGTCTCAGCCTGCTAGTCACCGTGCCCGCCGCGCTCCTGGCCTGGCCTTGGGCGGCGGTGACGCGCAGGTGGTTCGTCCCGGGCCTCGTGGTCGGGGTGCTCGGGGCCGCCGCGCTCGTGCTCGGCGCGTTCGACCGAGGCGCTGCCGTCCAGCGCGGGCTGCCGAGCCTGACCGTCGAGGCGACGGCCCCTTACCGGGCGCTGCTCGTGCAGGGCAACGTGGACCCGTTCGCGCGCGCCGCCGCGTCCGC